>CAJLLN010000026.1:0-16259 GCA_905207495.1 uncultured Collinsella sp.
CCTTCGCTATGAACGCCTGCCTGCGTAGACAGGTGAATCTCGACCCCGGGAATCGCCGCGCTCAGCGCGCAGGCCAACCCGGCATCGGCCACAATCAGAGCATCGGCGCCCAGCTCCAGTGCATGAGCTCCCAACACCACCGCGTCGGACAGTTCATCGTCAAACACGAACACGTTGAGCGTCACGTACACGCGCACGCCATGGGCATGCGCCACGGCACAACCGCGCGCAAACTCGTCATCCGTAAAGCCATGGGCGCTCACACGGGCGTTAAAGCCGCCCAACCCCGCATAGATGGCATCGGCACCCGCGGCGATGGCCGTAAGCATCTGGTCGAGTCCGCCCGCCGGCGCCAGCAGCTCGGGCAGCACCGCACCGGCAGCATTCAATCCAGTCTCGTATTGTCCGCTCGGCCCCATCGCCCGAATCGCCATCGACAAACTCCTTACCAAGGTATGCATTCACTCTGAAAAATGCCGTCTTCCAGCATACACGAGGCCTCGCGCGCCCCGTTTGGTTTATCGTGTAATAACTTATGTCCATCCTGCCCAGACGGCACATCCACCGTCCGGCACGACATACCTGGAGGTCAATATATGGGTCCTCGCCAACGACAGGGACGCAGCCGTTCAAAGACGCATGCCCTGCCCATAATCCTGCTCTCGTTTTTGGGCTTTCTGCTGATTGCGGGCGTGGCGTTTGGCATCGGCATGGTCGGCAACGTCAACCGCTGGCTGTCCGATCTGCCCGACTACACCGACGCCAACGCGTATCTGGTGAGCGAGCCCACCGAGATCGTCGACTGCAACGGCAACAAGATCGCGAGCTTCTACACGCAAAACCGCAAGTCCATCACCAAGGACGAGGTCTCCCCCTACGTGCTGCAGGGCACCGTTGACGTCGAGGACGAGCGCTTCTACGAGCACGGCGGTATCGACCTGTGGGGTATCGCGCGTGCTGCGGTGGCAACCCTCGGCGGCGGGCACGAAGGCGCCTCGACTATCACCCAGCAGCTGGTGCGCAACACCATCCTGCAGGAGGAGCAGTTCGACTCGACCATCGAGCGTAAGGTGCGCGAGGCCTACATCGCCGTCAAGATGGAGGATATGTACTCCAAAGACGAGATCCTCATGATGTACCTCAACACCATCTATTACGGCCACGGCGCCTACGGTATTGAGGCCGCAGCCGAGACCTATCTGTCCAAGAGCGCCGCCGACCTCACCCTGAGCGAGGCCGCGCTGCTCATCGGCCTTCCCAACTCGCCCTCGCAGTACGACCCCACGGTCAACCCCGACCTGGCGCTGTCCCGTCGCAACAAGGTCCTCGACAACATGTTGCGTCTGGGCCACATCACCCAGGAGGAGCACGATGCCGCACAGGCCGAGCCCATCACCCTCAATGTGACCGAAATCTCGGGCAGCGGCGTCGACGTATACTCGCAGCCCTACTTTGTCGCCTATGTCAAGCAGCTGCTGGAGCAGGAGTTCTCGACCGACGTGCTCTTTAAGGGCGGCCTGACCGTCAAGACCACCATCGACCCCACGATGCAGCAGGTGGCAGAGAATGCCGTTCGCGAGCAGCTCGACACGCTCTCGCTCGACGGCCTGGACATGGGCATGGTCGTCGTCGACCCCAAGACCGGCTACATCAAGTGCATGGTGGGCGGCTACGACTACAACGCCGACGAGAACCACGTAAACCATGCCACGGCCAAGCGTCCCGTCGGCTCCACCTTTAAGGCCTTTACGCTAGCAACCGCCATCCAAAACGGCATGAACCCCAACGTCACCCTCAACTGCAACTCGCCGCTCAAGGCCAAAGGCACCACGACCGAGGTCCAAAACTACGCCAACCATAGCTATGGCAACATCACGCTTAAGCAGGCAACGGCATACTCCTCCAACACCGGCTACATCCAGGTGGCAGAAGCCGTCGGCAACAGCAAGATCATCTCGCTCGTCAAAAAGCTCGGCATCGATCCCGCCAAGGACAACATCGAGGACGTTCCCGTCATGACGCTCGGCACCGGCTCGATCTCGCCGCTCGAGATGGCTGCCGCCTACGCGACGTTTGCCAACGGCGGCTACTATCGCCAGCCGATCGCCATCACCGAGATTGACTCTCGTACCGGTTCGGTGCTGTACCAGCACACCGACAATCCCTCACAGGTGCTCACCGAGGGCGAGGCCGCCGCGGTCACCGATGTTCTGTCCGGCGTCATGCAGGGCAGCGGTACGGGTGCTGCCGGCGCCTTGAGCGTCAACCAGCCCTATGCCGGCAAAACGGGCACCACCGACAACACCACCAACCTGTGGTTCTGCGGCTATACCCCGCAGCTGGCGTGCGCCCTGTGGACCGGCTATTCCGCAGGTGAGATCCCCATCCAAAAATACGGCACGGACCTGCTGGGCGACAGCACCAACCTGCCTGTCTTTAAGCGGTTTATGAACACCGTTCTGACCGGTACCGAGCGCGAGGAGTTTGCGACCGGAACGGCGCCCACCTACAAGAACAACAGCGTCTGGAAGTTCTACGGCACCAACAACGCCAAGAAGACGGAGAACGACGACAAGGACGAGAACGAGGACGAAGAGGAAACTACCACAACGACTACCACGACGACCACGACCACCGAGACCACGGGTGGCGACACCACCGGCGGCACCGGTACGACCGGTGGCTCGACGGGCGGCTCAACTGGTGGTTCGACCGGCGGCGATGGCGGCACGCCTACGCCTACGCCTACGCCTACGCCTACGCCCACTCCCGACCCCTCGCCCACGCCTGACGATACGGTCGGCTAGAAATCATCCGGCCATAAGCAACAAGGCCCCCGAGCAGCTTATTAAACTGCTCGGGGGCCTTTTAGTTTAAAGCGACCTGGTGGGCGGTCTTTATACCGGCAAACAAAAAAAGGGGGTACCGACCAACGTCGATACCCCTTACAAGCCACTATGTCACGCACACAGTGCCGAGCGCACGACCCGCACGCCTACTTGCGAGAATTGCTCAGCTTATTGATCAGCGCCTCAAGACGCTCGCCGTCCTCGGCCGTCTGGGCAATAACCAAAATCGTATCGTTGCCGGCAAGCGAGCCAAGCACATCGGGCAACTCTGCCGCATCAACGGCGGCGGCGATGCCGGAAGCCGTGCCAGGCTGAGCCTTGATCATAACCAGATTATCGGTACGCAGAACGCCCGTAACGAGCTCGGAAACCATACGCTGCAGGTGCAGATCCTCTGCCAGAACATAGATGCCCTCAGGGAGCTTACGCAGCCCCATGTCGGCAATATCACGAGAGACAGTCGCCTGCGTGCAATCAAAACCCATAGCACGGAGCTCATCGACCAGCACGCGCTGCGTGCGGACGTCCTTATTGCGCACAATATCTCTAATGGCATCCTGGCGCCCATTGCGTTTTTTAGCCATACAAACCCTCACTCCAAAAGATGGCGGAGACAATCAATCAGTGATTGAATAGTTTAACGCTATTTGAAGGCTTTTGTGTATAAGAACGCATTTCGAAACAATTCTATGCAAGTTTGTTTCGAAATGAGCCGTTTAGGCGGTTTTTGCGCCCGTCCGGTTAAGAAAAGCTGCCAGATGCGTACACATCACGCAGCGCGCGGGCTTGGCGCTGGCGATCGGCCCAAACAACAGACCGAGCCCCCGATGGTTATCCTTGAGCGCGGCGACCATCTGACGGGTTCGAGGCGCATCGAGCATATCACGCATACGGGCGGAACGCTCGATTGAGGACACTCCATGCGGGCTCAGACACAAATTCTCGATGCAGGCGACCAGTCCGGCAAAGTAGAACTTTTGGGTTGCCAGCTTGAGCCGACCACCGCTATCTGCTTCCGAGAGTGAGTCCGCAAGCTCGTCGAGCGCTCGGGTATCATCGGATACCTTGGCATACATGGTGGGATCAAAGGCATCTGTAAGCTTAGGTGCCGCCGCGTGGAAACAAGCGTCGCCGCATCCGGAGACGCGCTGCGCCCGCGAGAGCGAGCACGCCATAAACCCAACTGTGCGAAACGCCTTGTCGTACAAAAGGCATGCCTCAAACAGCGGACGGCTATACATCACGCCAGAGGTCTGAACGACTAGGCCGCCTAAAATCAACTGGGACAGCCCGGTCACCATCGAAGACTTGTCTTCAATGACAATAGGGACAACATCCAAGACGCGCGAATGGCGCTCTCGATGTGCATCATAGCGGTCGAGCGACACCGTGGGGAACACTATGTCTGCCGCAGTATCGCACGCGATATCGACCATCTTGGAAAGGGACTGCGGAGCAAACCACTCATCGGCGTTCATAGCGATGATTTGAGAGCCGCGCGAGGCAGCAAAACCGGCACGAAGACAAGCGCCGCGCTTCGCGTCCTCGACGTCAATCAAATCAATATGGATGTCCCTGTCGGCAGCAACTTGAAGCGAATGGCGCACACCGGGCGCAGCATCGCGGCAGACAACGACAATCTGCAAATCGTAGAGGTCTTGGTTCTGGATACTCTCGAGCGCACGCATCGCATAGCTGGGCGAACCTTCTACCACAAGGATCACCGAAAGTCGCGGATGCGAGCCACGTCGAACCAAGTTATCCGTCCTCTCGACAGCAGTGAATCAAACTGTCGTTCATGGTACACCCCGGCAATAAAAGCAATGAGACACCAGTTGTATTGCACGCCAAGAACAGATGTTGCACACGCGCAGCCCACAGATGACAGGTGCCGACGCACGACGCGTCAAGCCCTCCCCTAGTCGAGCACGACAAGCTCGGCGGGATCGTAATCCACGCCCATAAACGTAAGGCCGCAGGCAGGAGCCGTGGGACCCGCAGCGATACGGTCGCAAGCATCGATGACCTCGCGCATCCACTCGGGTTCACGGCGATGCATGCCAATCTCGACAAGCGTGCCCACGATCGTGCGGACCATCGAATGCAGAAACGCATTGCCCTCGATGGTAAATGTCAGGATGTCCTCGCCAAACGCAACCTCATGGCCAAACTCGGCACGCATCACGCAGCGGTGCGTGGGCTTGCCCACGGCAGACGCCACCTTGCAAAAGCTCTTGAAGTCCTGCTCGCCCAGCAGCGCGGGACAGGCCGCAGACATCGCCTCAACATCCAATGGGTAGCGATGCCACCACACCGCACCGCGCGAAAGCACAGGGCGCGCGTCGCGATCGGCAATACGGTACGTATACGTACGGGAACGCGCATCAAAGCGTGCAGAAAAGCCTTTACGGGCCTTGTAGACCTCGTTTATGGCGATATCTTTGGGCAGGAGGGCATCCATAGCCCTCAGCCACCTACGGCGCGTCAAAGCCAACTCAGCGTCCGTTACGGGCACGCTGATAAACTGTGCCACCGCATGCACGCCGGCATCGGTACGTCCCGCACACGTCAGGTCGATCGGACGGCGCAGGAGCGTCTCAATAGCTCGACGTAGCTCACCCGCAACCGTCGTCTGTCCCGGCTGCTCGGCAAATCCGCTATACGACGAGCCATCATAGGCCACGCGAAATACGAGCGTGGCGTCAAGCTCGGAAATCGAATTGAAAACAGACGGCGCAGTCATGGGCGCTCCCAACAAACAAGCAACGGTATCACGACAAAAAAAGAGGGGTACGCGAACGTACCCCTCGAATATAGCCTATGCAGACGGAATGTCTACTCAGCGGTCTCCTCAGCAGCAGTCTCCTCGACAGCCTCGACCTTCTTGGGAGCAGCGGCCTTCTTGGGGGCCGGAGCAGCCTTCTTGGCCTTAGGCGTGCAAGGCTCGGTGACGAGCTCCATGATAACGATGGGAGCGTTGTCGCCCTTGCGGTTGCCGAGCTTCATGATGCGGGTGTAACCGCCGTTGCGGTCCTGCCACATACCCTGAGCAGCCTTGTCGAAGATCTCGGCAACGAGCTGCTTATCACCGAGCTTGGCGATAGCCAGACGACGAGAGTGCAGGTCGCCCTTCTTGGCCCAGGTGATGATCGGATCGACGACCGAACGCAGCGCCTTAGCGCGGGTCTCGGTGGTCTTGATGCGGTCGTTCTCGAAGAGGGCCTTAGCAAGGCTCTTCTTCATGGCCTTGGTGTGGCTCGCATCGGTGCCGAGCTTCAGGCCCTTCTTAACGTTGTGACGCATGGTCTAGTTTCTCCTCAAATATGCGAAGCATTAAGCCTTCAGGCTCAGGCCCATGGACTCAAGCTTGTCCTTCACTTCCTCGATCGACTTAACACCGAAGTTACGGATGTTGAGCAGATCGTTCTCCGAGAACTCAACGAGCTGACGGACCGAGTGAATGCTGGCGCGCTTAAGGCAGTTGTAGGAACGGACGGAAAGGTCCAGATCCTCGATCTGCTTGTCCAGCTCGGCGTTGTCGTTGGTAACCTCGGGAGCGAAGATCGAAGCCTCCTCATCGACCTCGGGGGTCTCGGCAAGGTTCATAAAGGCGGCCATATGCTGGTTGATGATATTGGCAGCCTGGACCACGGCGTCGCGCGGGGCGATGGAGCCGTTGGTCTCGATCTCGAGGACAAGGCGGTCGTAGTCGGTGTGCTGACCGACACGGCAAGCCTCAACGAGCTTGGCGCAACGGGAAACCGGCGAGTACAGCGAGTCGACGTGGATCACACCGATGGGATCGTTGTCGCGCTTGTTGGCCTCGCCAGAAACATAGCCGCGGCCATAGCCGATGCGCATGCTCATGGTGAGATGGCCACCCTCGGTGAGCGTAGCGATGTGCTGCTCGGGGTTAACCAACTCAAACTCGGACGGAATAAAGAAGTCCGCACCGGTGACCTCGCAGGGGCCGTCAACCGAAATGGTGGCGGTCGCCTCGTCGGTCGTGCCGAGAGCCCTGAAGACAAGACCCTTGACATTCAGGACGATGTCGGTGACATCCTCGACCATGTTAGGGATGGTCATGAACTCGTGCTGCGCACCATCGATCTGAATAGCCTCGACGGCGGCACCCTCGAGCGAGGACAGAAGAACGCGACGAAGGGAGTTACCCAGCGTATCGCCGTAGCCACGCTCGAGCGGCTCGACGGAGACACGAGCAGACGTCTCGTTGATCTCTTCGACCTGAACCTGAGGCCTAATGAATTCTGACATGTATTACCTCCAGCCTCAGCAGCCCGGATGGACTACTTAGAGTAGAGCTCGACGATGAGCTGCTCGTTGATATCACCGCTGATCTGCTCACGCGTCGGCAGAGCGAGCACGTTACCAGACAGCTTCTCGATATCGACCTCGAGCCAGCCAGGGACCTCAAAGCGCTCGGAGGAAATCAGGGCCTCCTTGATGGGGAGGAGGTCACGGAACTTCTCGCCGACAGCGACGACGTCGCCGGCCTTGACGCGGTAGGACGGGATGTCCACGCGCTTGCCGTTCACGGTGAAATGACCGTGACGGACGGACTGACGAGCCTCTTTGCGGGTGCGGGCGAAGCCAAGACGGAAGACAACGTTGTCGAGGCGAGACTCAAGAATGATCATGAGGTTCTCACCGGTGACGCCGTTCATCTTACGGGCCTTGTTGAAGTAGCCGTGGAACTGCTTCTCCAGAACACCATAGATGAACTTGACCTTCTGCTTCTCGCGCAGCTGCATGCCGTACTCAGATTCCTTGCGACGGCGCTTGGGCTGACGGATAGATTCCTTCTTGCTGCTGTAACCGAGCTCAGCGGGATCGATCCCGAGCTGACGGCAGCGCTTAAGAACAGGAGTCCTGTCGATTGCCATATTGATACGATCCTTTCAGTTACACGCGACGACGCTTCTTGGGGCGGCAGCCGTTGTGCGGAATGGGGGTCTTGTCCTGGATGCTCGAGACCTCGAGGCCAGCAGCCTGGAGGGAGCGGATGGCGGTCTCACGACCGGAGCCGGGGCCCTTGACGAAGACGGAAACCTTCTTCATACCGTGCTCCATGGCCTGCTTGGCAGCAGCCTCGGCAGCCATCTGGGCAGCGAACGGCGTGGACTTACGGGAGCCCTTGAAGCCCACCTGGCCAGCCGACTTCCAGGAAATGACGTTGCCCTGGGGATCGGTGATCGAAACGATCGTGTTGTTGAACGTAGAACGAATGTGAGCCTGGCCCACGGAAATGTTCTTACGGTCCGCGCGCTTCAGACGGGCAGCGCGAACGTTCTTCTTAGCAGTAGCCATCTATCTAGCGCTCCTTATTTCTTCTTCTTAGCACCGATCTGACGCTTCGGGCCCTTGCGGGTACGAGCGTTAGTGTGGGTGCGCTGGCCGCGGACCGGGAGGCCCTTGCGGTGACGAAGGCCGCGGTTGCAGCCGATGTCCATAAGGCGCTTGACGTTCTGGTTGCGCTCACGGCGGAGGTCGCCCTCAACCATGATCTGGTTCTTATCGATATAATCGCGGATGGCGTTAACCTCATCCTCGGTGAGGTCCTTAACGCGCGTATCCACGTTAACGTTGCACTCGACGCAAATCTTCGTCGCAGTGGTGCGGCCGATGCCGTAAATGTAGGTCAGACCGATCTCAACGCGCTTCTCACGCGGGAGGTCAACACCATTAATACGGGCCAACGTAGTCTCCTCTCTTAACCCTGACGCTGCTTATGACGGGGGTTCTCGCAAATGACGAGGACCTTGCCATGGCGCCTAATGATTTTGCACTTATCGCACATCTTCTTGACCGAAGGACGTACCTTCATCGTTCTTCCTTTCGGTAGCGCTCAAACTACTTCCCTACTATCTACTCGCCCAGCCGCAGGCGTTTAAAACTATGGCTGGTCTTCACACACAATCCGACCGTAGGTTGAGCTAAGCCTGCAGTCGGAAATGGAGTGCGTGTATGCGTGCCGCTATTTGTAGCGATAGGTGATGCGGCCGCGGGTCAGGTCGTACGGGGAAAGCTCCACGACAACCCTGTCACCGGGGAGAATACGGATGTAATTCATTCGGATCTTGCCAGAAATGTTGCACAGAACCGAATGACCGTTCTCGAGCTCGACCTTAAACATGGCGTTGGGCAACGGTTCCTTTACCGTACCCTCGAGCTCAATTGCGTCTTCCTTCTTCACAAGCAATCATCTTTCTCTAGAAAACGACAGCGATTGAGTATTCTACAACACGTATGCACGCATCGTAATAACTTCGTAATGGCTCCACAACTAAGTGGAACTTGTTACATTTGAAATGTAAAACAAAGCCGTTCCCTGATGCCCAAGATCGCTTTGAAATGAGAAGGCATAGACCTTGGGGTCATGCCTTCGAAATTGAAAGGCGAGGTTGGGCATCAGGGGGCGGCGACTTTTACATTTCTCCGCCTTGGAGCGAACACCAAGCACCTTGGGCATCCGTGGTCAGAATCACCGGACCGTCAGTGGTAATGGCGACGGTGTTCTCGTAGTGCGCGGCGGGCAGGTGGTCGTTGGTCGTAACAATCCAACCGTCGGAGCCCGTGCTCACATGGTTGGAACCCATCGTAACCATCGGCTCGATGGCAATGACCATGCCGGCCTGGAGGCGAACACCCCTCCCCTTCTTTCCATAGTTAGGAACATTGGGGTCCTCGTGCATCACGCGGCCAATGCCATGGCCCACATAATCACGAAGCACGCCGTAACCGTGAGACTCGGCGAGGGACTGAACGGCATAACCGACGTCCCCGATATGGTTACCGGGAACAGCCTGCTCGATGGCAGCCTTAAGGCAATCGCGCGTGACCTCGCACAAAGCCTTGGCTTCGGGCGTGGGGGTACCGACGAAAAACGTCCAAGCGTTATCGCCGACCCAACCGTCGACAACGGCTCCCGTATCGATGGAAATGATATCGCCATCGCGCAGGATCATGTCGGGATTGGGAATACCGTGGACCACGGCATCGTTGATCGATGCGCAAATGGTCCCCGGGAACCCGCCGTAACCCTTAAAGGCCGGGGTGCCGCCATGCATGCGGATAATCTGCTCCGCGAGCTGATCGAGCTCAAAGGTGGAAACGCCGGGACGCACCATGGCTCCAACGTGGCGGAGCGCCATCTTAGATAGCGCTCCTGCCTTCTTCATCTGCTCGATTTGCGTTGCAGACTTAATCTTGATCATAGACCGAGAGCCTCTTTGACATCCCCGTACACGGTCTCGCGAGCCTGGTCACCGTTGACCGACTTGAGCAGACCCTGGCCACGATAGTAGTCGACGAGCGGGCTCGTGGACTTCTCGTAGACGTCGAGACGGTTCTTGATGGTCTCGGGCTTGTCGTCGTCGCGCTGATACATCTCGCCACCGCACTTGGGGCAGGTGGCATCGGCAGCGGTGCCGGTGTAACCGCAGGCGCGGCAGGTGCGACGCGAAGACAGACGATCGATAATGACCTCGGGGGCCACATCGACCAGAAGGGCGCAATCGATCTCGCGACCCATGGCGGAGAGCTCGGAATCGAGCGTCACAGCCTGGGCGGTATTGCGCGGGAAGCCGTCGAGGATGAAGCCCTGCTGGGCGTCATCGGCGGCAAGGCGCTCCTTGACAAGGTCGATCACGAGCTGGTCGGGAACGAGCTCGCCAGCGTCCATGTACTTCTTAGCCTGAATACCAAGCTCGGTGCCACCCTTGACGGCAGCACGCAGCAGGTCGCCCGTGGAAATATGGGCGACGCCAAACTCGGCGACAAGCTCCTGTGCGACGGTGCCCTTACCGGCACCCGGAGCTCCGAGCAATACGAGGTTCATGAGCAATCCTCCTCTAGCCTATTTAAAGAATCCATCGTAATCATACATCTTGATCTGGCCTTCGAGCTTATCGACCGTGTCGAGCACGACGCCGACCATGATGAGGATGGACGTGCCGCCAAATGCCTGAATCAGCTGGTTACCCGTGAAGGAGAAGATGATCGAAGGCACGATGGCGATGAGCGCCAAAAAGACAGCGCTGGGAAGCGTGATCTTGTTGAGCGCGTTCTTGATGTAGGCCGCGGTAGCCCTACCCGGACGCACGCCCGGAATAAAGCCGCCCTGCTTCTTAAGGTTGTCGGCCGTATCATCGGGGTTGAACACCATGGAGGTGTAGAAGTACGCGAAAAACACGATGAGGACAACGTTAAGCACCCAGTTGAGCCAGCCGCGCGAAAGCGCAGAGGCAACTGCCTGGATCCAGCCGATGCCGGGGAAGAACACGGCAATCTGAGCCGGGAAGTACAGCAGCGCCGAAGCGAAGATGATCGGCACGACACCCGCGGTGTTGACCTTGATGGGCAGGTAGGTGGTCTGACCACCCATCATGCGACGGCCCACGACGCGCTTAGCGTAGGAGACCGGGATGCGGCGCTGGCCGCGCTCAAGGAAAACAATCAGCGGGATAACCAGCAGGATGATGGCGCAGATGATCACCATGGTGATGATGCCACCGGCATTGCCCTCGGTGCTGGAGAAGATAGCCTGCGGCAGGCCGGCCATGATGTTCGCAAAGATGATCAGCGACATGCCATTGCCGATACCGCGCTGGGTGATGAGCTCACCAATCCACATGATCAGCATGGCGCCCGCGGTGAGCGTACCGACGATCATGAGGTCGAAGATGATCTCGGGAGCGCCGGCGCCATTAAAGCTGATGCCGAAGCTCTTAAAGAGGAAGAGGTAACCCACGGAGTTGAGGATTGCCAGAGCCAGGGTGAGGTAACGCGAATACTGCGTAATCTTGGTCTGACCGACCTCGCCCTCGCGGGCAAGCTCATGCAGGGAAGGCACGACGGCCTGGAGCATCTGGAGGATGATCGAGCTGGTGATGTAAGGCATGATGCCCAGCGAAAACACCGACACATAGCTCAACGCGCCGCCAGAGAAAAGATTCAGGAGGGCCATAGCACCTGCGGCGACCGAATTGTTATCGGTCGAGAAAAGGCCCAGCATCCCCTGGAAGGGAATGCCGGGCACAGGAACGTGCGCACCAATGCGGTACACGACGAGCATAGCTATGGTAAAAAGAATCTTTTCGCGCAATTCTTTGATGCGGAAAGCATTCTTAAGACCATTTAGCACGGCAGCTCGACCTTTCCGCCGGCGGCCTCGATCTTGGCCTGCGCAGAAGCGCTGACCTTGTCGACCTTGACCGTGAACTTCTTGGTGAGCTCACCATTGCCGAGCACCTTGACGGGCTCGAACTCGCTCTTGGTGATGCGAGCGGCCTTAAGAGCGGCACCGTCGATCACAGCGCCATCCTCGAACTTACGCTCGAGACGCTCAACGTTAACAGCGGTGTACTCGATACGACGGGGGTTGCGGAAGCCCGGAAGCTTGGGCAGGCGCATAGCCAGCGGAGTCTGGCCACCCTCGAAGCCGGCACCCTTGGTGCCGCCAGAGCGGGAACCCTGGCCCTTCTGGCCGCGGCCAGAAGTGGTGCCGTGACCCGAAGAATTGCCACGGCCGACGCGCTTACGGTTCTTGGTGGAACCGGGCGCGGGAGTAAGATCGTGAAGCTGCATTTGCTACTCCTCTACAATCTCGACAAGGTGCTTGACCTTGAAGATCATGCCGCGGACGGACTCGTTGTCAGCAATCTCGCGAACCTCGCGGATCCTGTGGAGACCGAGGGCACGGACAGTACGGACCTGGTCCTGCTTGCAACCGTTGGTGCTGCGGACCTGCTTGATCTTGATGGTGTCAGCCATGCTTAGTTCTCCTTACCGACGAACATCTCGGAGACCGTCAGGCCACGGCGAAACGCGACGTCCTCAGGGCTGGAGAGCTCCTTGAGGCCCTCGACGGCAGCCTTGATGATGTTGAGGCCGTTGTCGGTACCGAGGGACTTGGACAGGACGTTCTTGATGCCAGCAAGCTCAAAGAGGGGACGCACAGCGCCGCCGGCGATAACGCCGGTACCCTCGACAGCGGGCTTGATGATGATGCGGCCGGCACCAAAGTGGCCGAGAACCTCGTGCGGGATGGTGCCCTGCTCGGTCACCGGCACGTGGAACATGTTCTTCTTGGCATCGAGAGATGCCTTGGAGATGGCCATGGGCACCTCAGCGGACTTGCCCATGCCAACGCCGACGTTGCCCTTGCCGTCGCCAACGACGACGAGAGCGACGAGGCTCATGCGACGACCACCCTTGACGGTCTTCGACACGCGGTTGATGTAAACGACGCGCTCCTCGAACTCGGAGGCCTCGCGCTGCTGCTTCTGATTACGAGCCATGTGCTACATACCTCCTAGAACTCGAGACCGGCGGCACGAGCACCGTCGGCGAGGGCCTTGACGCGGCCATGGTAGATACGGCCACCGCGATCGAAGGCGACCTTGGTGATGCCGGCCTCGATGGCGCGCTTGCCAACGAGCTGACCGACCTTCTCCGCAGCCTCCTTGTTCGAGGTGTGGGTGCCCTTGAACTCGGCCTCGAGGGTCGAGGCAGAGACGAGCGTCAGGCTGGAGCCCTTGCTGTCGTCGATGATCTGGGCATAGATGTTGGCGTTAGTACGGGTCACGCGAAGACGCGGACGCTCGGAGGTACCCGAGACCTTGCCGCGAACACGACGCTGACGACGCTTGAGGCCTTCCAGCTTCGCCTTATGCTTGTTCATACGTAAACTCCTAAAAAGGTTGATCTTGCCAGCACCTGACGGGGTGCTGGTCTTATGCGAGTGAGTCGGTTACGACTACTTGGCGGCCTTACCCAGCTTGCGGCGGATGTGCTCGCCAACGTAGTGGATACCCTTGCCCTTGTAAGGCTCGGGAGGACGATGGCCGCGGATCTCAGCGGCGATCTGACCGACCTGCTGCTTGTTGATACCCTTGACGTTCACGTGGGTGTTGTCGGGAACCTCGAAGGTGATGCCCTCGGGAGCCTCGACGATCACGGGGTGCGAGAAGCCCAGGGAGAACTCGAGGTTCTTGCCCTTCTGCTGCACGCGGTAACCGACGCCGGCGAGCTCGAGCTTCTTCTCGAAGCCCTCGGAAACGCCAACAACCATGTTGTGGATGAGGGCGCGGGTGAGGCCGTGGCGGGCACGGGTCTCACGCTCGTCGTCGGGACGGGAAACGGTGAGGACGTTGTCCTCGACGTTGATAGCGAGCTTCTCAAAGACATCGAGCTCGAGCTGGCCCTTGGGGCCCTTGACGACAACGTTGTTGCCGTTGACTGCCACTTCGACTCCGGCGGGAATCTGGACAGGCTTATTACCGATACGAGACACGGTGATCTCCTTTCCTTCTACCTACCGAGCGAATTACCAGACGTAAGCGATGATCTCGCCGCCGACGTTGTGCTTGCGAGCATCGCGGTCGGTCATGACGCCATGGCTGGTGGAAATAATGGCGGTACCAAGGCCACCGCGGACGCGGGGCATGTCGGCAACGCCGGTGTACTTACGCAGGCCCGGCTTGGAAATGCGGCGGATGCCGTTGATGACCTTAGCCTTCTTGGGACCATACTTAAGCGTGATGTGCAGAGTCTTCTGGGGAACGGTGTCCTCGACATCGTAGCCCTCGATGTAGCCCTCCTCGTGCAGAACACGAGCGATCTCGACGAGCTTCTTGCTGCTCGGCATGGAGACCGTGGCCTTGTTCACAGAGTTAGCGTTACGGATGCGCGTAAGCATATCTGCGATCGGGTCTGTAAGGTTCATACAGATTCTCCTTCGTTCTTGATGAACACGTGCTCTTGGTTCTTCGCCGCCCTTAACGGCAAAGCCTTTTTAGCGCGTTTTCCCTGTTCCAAACTGATGCTTGAAACGCTGGTAGTGACTTACCAGCTGGCCTTCTTAACGCCGGGAAGCTCGCCCTTGAGTGCAAGCTCGCGGAAGCAGACACGGCACAGGCCGAACTTGCGGTACACAGAGTGCGGACGGCCGCAGCGCTGGCAGCGCGTGTACTCACGAGTAGAGAACTTCTGCTTGCGATTGCACTTGACGATCATCGATGTCTTAGCCACTTATATCCTCCTCACATAGAGTATTGTTCGCCCCAAGCGCCGCCCCCTTGTGGGAACGGCGCTTATAGGGCAGGTGAACCTATTTCTTGAACGGGAAACCGAAGGCGTCCAGAAGGGCCTTGGCCTCCTCATCGGTATTGGCGGTGGTCACGAAAGTGATGTCCATACCGCGCTGGTGATCGACGGAGTCGAAGTCGATCTCGGGGAAGATGAGCTGCTCGGTGACGCCCATGGAGAAGTTACCACGGCCGTCGAAGCTCTTGGCGGAGATGCCGCGGAAGTCGCGGATACGGGGAATCGCGACGGAGGTCAGGCGATCGAAGAACTCCCACATACGGTCGCCACGCAGGGTAACCTTGCAGCCGATCGGCATACCAGCGCGCAGGCGGAAGGTAGCGATGGACTTGCGGGCACGGGTGATCATCGGCTGCTGGCCGGTGATGGCGCGCAGGTCGCGCACGGCACCGTCGATGGCCTTGGAATCGGTAGCGGCCTCGCCGACACCCATGTTCACGACGATCTTCTCAAACTTGGGGATCATCATGACGTTCTCGTACTGGAACTTGTCCTGAAGCTGCTGCTTGACCTCGTTGTTGTACTTGGTCTTCAGACGCGGCACATACTTCTCTTCTGCCATTGTTCACTCCTTCTTGGGGTTTTAAGCACGGGGCGTGGCCACGATGGGTTGTCCTCGTGCCTCCTGGCTGCATCCGCGCCGCTCATGGCATTTTGCGGTTTGGACTCGACGCAGCAGGAGCCGACAAAACAATCGGTACTATACGCGCATCGGGAGCGTATTTCCAGAAAAACCTCGTCTGCCTGCACAACTCCACAACTCCCCCGCACAAATGGATCCCAAAAAGTAGTTGCGGTGAAATAGGGACTGCCTGGCGGCCTAACAGGCTTAAACAATCCGTATTTCACCGCAACTTAATTGGTGGGGATGCGATTAGCGCTTGCGGGGGACGAGTTTGGTGCGTCGCAGGTGGATCATCTCGGCGGCGATGGAGATGGCGATCTCCTCGGGGTCCTCGGCCTCGATGGCAACGCCGATCGGAAGGTGCAGCTCGTCGATCTGGTCCTGCGTAAAGCCTTCCTGCTCCAGGCGGGCACGCACAAAGGCCGTCTTGCGGCGCGAACCCAGACAGCCCAGGTAGGCAGGCTTGGCGCGCATGGCCTGAATCACCACGTCGATATCGGACTTGTGCCCCGCCGTGGCGACGACCACCAAGTCGCGCGGACCGATGGGACACAGCTCGCTCAGGTTCTTGTAATCGACCAGGCGACGATCGTAGACACCGGGCACCCATTCGGGCGTCAACGTGCCGGGGCGGTCATCGCAAGCCACGACGGCAAAGC
>CAJLLN010000027.1:0-16082 GCA_905207495.1 uncultured Collinsella sp.
GCCCGCGGACAGGCCGGTCCCGACAGAGGGGAGGCGCCGCGCGCTCGGGCGACGCGCCATGGAGATAGTGGACGAGATAGTCGAGAGGCACGGCCTCAAGAAGGAGTAACATCGGGACTTGCAGCGACGGACCTCAGGACGCTCTTACACCACGTCTGCGCGCGCGACCTTTATTATCGATAGAGAGCCTATTTTATTGGACCTATGGGGAAGTACATCATCTGATTTTTGAACAAATGTAGACTTTCGACACCCAAGCGTAGCAAAATTGCTGTTACTAAATTAGTGACAGTACTCATATTTGGCATTTTTTGACCACAGGGGTTGCCAGCGCCGTGGTTTCGCCCTTTCTGCGCCGAAGCGATACACTGTTGCCGTTTGATTTCTTCGCTCAAGGAGGATGCGCATGCCGTGCACAACGATTCTGGTCGGTAAAAACGCAAGCTACGACGGGTCGACCCTGGTCGCGCGTAACGAGGACTCGTCCAACGGGGTGTTTGAGCCCAAACGTATGCGCGTGGTGCATCCCGACGAGCAGCCGCGCGTCTACACAAGCGTCCTGAGCCACCTGACCGTTGAACTGCCCAATAACCCCATGCGCTACACGAGCGTCCCCGATGTTGTCCCGGGCCACGGCATCTGGGCCGAGGCCGGTTTCAACGAGCTCAATGTGGGCATGTCCGCAACCGAGACGCTCACCACCAACGAGCGCGTCCGCGGTGCCGACCCGCTCGTCGACTACGTACCCGCCAAGGGCAACGAGGGTGAGGACGGCTATGTGCCGGCGCAACCTGGTGGCCTGGGCGAGGAGGATATGGTGACCCTGGTCCTGCCGTACGCCAAGTCCGCCCGCGACGGCGTTCGTATCCTGGGCGACCTGCTCGAGCGCTACGGCACCTACGAGAACAACGGCATCGCCTTTAGTGACGTGGACGAGATCTGGTGGCTCGAGACCATCGGCGGCCACCACTGGATCGCCAAGCGTGTGCCTGATGACGCCTATGTGACCATGCCCAACCAGCTGGGTATCGACAGCTTTGACCTAGACGACGCCGAGGGCGCCCAGACCGACCACATGTGCTCGGCCGACCTGCGCTCCTGGATGGCCGAGTGGCATCTGGACCTGACGTTGGGCGTCGAGGGCGACGGTCCGGCAACGGTCTTTAACCCGCGCGAGGCCTTTGGCTCGCACAGCGACAGCGATCACGTCTACAACACGCCGCGCGCCTGGTACATGCAGCGCTGCCTCAACCCCGGCGACGTGTGGGACGGCCCCGACGCCGACTACACGCCCGAGAGCGACGATATCCCCTGGAGCCGCGTGCCCGAGCGTAAGGTGACCATCGAGGACATCAAGTACGTGCTTTCGAGCCACTACCAGGGCACGGAGTACGACTGTTACGGCAGCAAGGGCACGCCCGCCACGCGCGGCGCCTATCGCCCCATCGGCATCAATCGCAACAGCCAGCTCGCCGTGCTGCAGCTGCGCCCCTATGCGCAGCCGGCCTACCGTGCCGTGCAGTGGATGGCCTTTGGTTCCAACTCGTTTAACGCGCTGGTTCCGCTGTACGCCAACGTCGAGACCATGCCCGAGTACTATGCCGACACGCAGGCTCGCGTGACGTCCGAAAACTTCTACTGGGCCAACCGCCTGATCGGCGCCCTGGCTGACGTCCGTTTCCATGAGTGCGGCCGCGCTGTGGAGGACTACCAGGAGAAGGTCGGCGGCATGGGCCACAAGCAGATTCACGACGTTGACGCTGTCGTAGCCGCGCTGCCCGAGGCCGAGGTGCCTGCCGAGCTCGCCCGCGCCAACGAGGCCTTTGCCGAGTTCGTGCGCGTGGAGACCGATGCCCTGTTGGGCAAGGTGCTCTACACCACGAGCTGCGCCATGAAGAACTCTTTCGCGATGAACGACAACGTGAGGTAGGGATTTCCCGTCGATTGAATAGCGCTAAAACGCTTTGTCGCTTTCGCTCAATCTTGGGTACAAGAACGCCAATGCAGTTGTTTGTGATTGGAGACAACCATGGTTATGAAACTCGATCAGCTTGTTAACGGCGCCATTAACGTGGGCTTTGGCGCTGCCGCCGTTGCTGTCGAAGGCGGCAAGAAGGTTCTCGACGACCTTAATACCAAGGGCGAGCAGGTTCGCAAGGACGCCGGCGCTCCCGATATCGCCCGCAGTGTGTCCGACATGTTCGAGCAGGCCGGCGGTACCATCTCCGATCTGACCGAGCGTCTGGGCATGCAGGGCGAGACCGCGGCCCAGCGCGTGCTCGATGAGCTCATCCTTGCTCGCGTCCGCGTTATGACCGCGTCCGAGCGCACGGCCTTCCTGGCCCACGTGCGCGACATCGTCGATTCGGTCGAGGACAACGTGACCTCGGTGCCCGTCGAGTCCGTTGAGCCCGACGATGCGAAGGATACCGAAGAGGCCGAGTAGCAGCGCAGATGGCAGATTCCACCACCGATTACAACAAACTAGATCCCCTGGGTGACGAGGCGGCGGTTGTCGATGAGGTCGACGCCGCCGTCTCGGGCGCTCGCAAGAAGCCGCGCGCTGTCGATATGGTGCCCGAGGAGCCCGACGCGATGGCGCCGGACGAGGAATACCAGCTCACGCCGGCGGGTCGCCGCGAGCGTATCGGGCAGATTGTTCGCCTGGTTAAAAAGTACCGCGTGTGGGATAACCTCACGCCGGTTCGTTTGCGCCGCCTGCTCGAGGAGCTCGGCCCCATGTTCGTCAAGATGGGGCAGATTCTGGCCAACCGGTCCGAGATTCTGCCGCAACGCTTTTGCGATGAGCTGCGCCGCTTGCGCTCCGACGTGGAGCCGGTGCCGTACGAGGTAGTGCTCCGCTGCTTGGAAGAGGAATACGGCCTGCGCCTGGGGGAGATGTTCGATGCGATCGACCCCAATCCGCTTGGTAGCGCATCGCTCGCGCAGGTGCACCGCGCTCGTCTGGTGACGGGCGAGGACGTGGCCGTCAAGGTGCAGCGCCCCGGTGCGCAGCAGGTTATGGCACAGGACATCGATATCATCCGCTCGGTGGTGCGTATCGTTTCCAAGTTCGTCAATACCGATCAATTCGTTGACCTGCACGGCGTAGTCGAGGAGCTGTGGACCTCGTTTCGCGAGGAGACCAACTTTTTGGCCGAGGCCAAAAACCTCAACGACTTCTACGAGTTCCATAAGAGCGTTCATGGCGTGACGTGCCCTAAATCCTATCTGGACCTGTGCACCGAGCACGTGGTGGTCATGGATTACGTCGACGGCATTTCGATCGCCGATCCTGAACGCTTAGTGGCCGAGGGCTATGACTTGGAAAAGATCGGTGCCGCAATCGTCGAGGACTATTCGACGCAGGTGCTCGACGACGGCTTTTTCCATGCCGACCCGCATGCGGGAAACATCATCCTCAAAGACGGAATTGTCTACTTTATCGACTTGGGCATGGTCGGACGCATGTCGAGCCACGACCGTGGCATCGTCAAGGATATGATCTTTGCCGTGGCCGAGGGCGACGTGCCAAAGCTCAAGGATTCGCTCATGCGCTTTGCCGTGACGCGCGGCGATTCGGCCGAGCTTGACCATTCGGCCTTTTTGTCCGACTTGGACTTTATTGTTGCCGACTTTGCCGGGCTCGACCTTAAAGACCTGGATATCGGCGAGTTTTTGACCTCGCTGTTAAACCTCGCGCGCAAAAATGACGTTGAGCTGCCGAGCGTGGTGACGATGTTCGCCCGCGGCATGGTGACGCTCGAGGGCCTGTTGACCGAGTACATGCCCAACGTCAACATGATCCAAATCATCCAGACGCATATTAAAAACGAGAAAAGCACCTATGCGCGCATGCGCGAGATGAGCCGCGACTTTGCAGCGAGCAGTTATCGCGCGGCGAAGGGCTCGCTCGAGGCGGCCGAGTATCTGGGCTTGGCTTCGCGTATGCTTACGCGCGGCCAGCTTAAGGTGAACACGCAGATCATGAGCAGCGATAAGGCGCTGCGACAGCTAGGTGGGATTATCGACCGCATGTCGATGGCAATTGTGATCGCCGGTCTGTTTATCGGTTCGTCGGTGGTGTACTACGCGCGCATCGAGCCGGTTGTGTTTGGTATCCCGGTCATTGGCTTTATGGGCTACGTGAGCGCGCTGGTGCTGGCGCTTATGTTGGGCCGCAATATCTGGCTCAACAGTCACGGCGGCAAGCACTAGAGGCTGCGGCCGTCACCGCATTTTCCTATCGCAAACAATAGCTTTTACCTTGGGCTTCGCCTGCGTGCGAGGCCCTTTTGCGTGATAGCATATTGACGGTATTAATCGATGGCCTAGATGGTGGTGCGGAGACGCACGAATGCGCGGTTATCCTGCGCATTTGGGAGAATCGGGGTGCAAGTCCCCGGCTGTACCAGTAACCGTAATTCCTCTTGGCTCGGGATGCTCGCGTCGCAGATCGGACGACGTGCCCGAGTCGTTAAGGTTAAGTCGGATCGCCTCCCGTCTTGCATACGGCTGCGGCTTTTGCCGCCGGTGTGCATAGGGCTCTGGAGGGAAGGGGGTCCCCGATGGGGGAACTCGAGCGCAACATGCGCGATGACGTGGGGCAGTCTCAAGGCAACGCTCCAAGTGCAGACAGTAGGAGACAAATGGATATGTTTGAGGACGAGCGCCAGCGCGTCTCGCATCGCCGTGGCGCAATTGCGCGCGGCGTAGCCAAGCGCGGCCTGGTGGCATTCCTGGCCTTCGCGATGGCCTTTGGCACCACACCGGCTCAGCTGTGGGCCGAAGGCGCCGAGGGCATTGCCGAGGCTGCGGCTCAGGCTACGACGCCGGGCGAGGACGCAGCGCTTGCGGGCGGTACCGCTGAGCAGAGCGGCGCCGAGGTTTCGGATTCCGAGGGCGCGCCTGCAGCTAGTGCAGCCATAACAGAGGCAACAACTGGCGACGAAGGCTCGGCGACGGGGGAGAGCCCTGCCACGAGCGAGCAGTCTTCGACGGCATCCGCTGGCCAAGCAGGATCTGCCGCCGCGGCTGCCATCCAGACAGAGAACCCGACAGAAACCGGCGATGTCGCCAAGAAGCAGGTCGAGGTCTCGTTCTCGATTATCGGCACCGATGCTGACGGCAAGGCTCAGACCTGGGTGGCACCTACGCAGCTCAAGCTCGACGAGGGCGCGACGGCTGCGGATGCCTTCATTAAGCTGCAGGAGAAGACGGGCTTCAAGGCGAAGTACGATCCGAACACGGCATACGGTTTCTACCTCGAAAGCATCACATCCCCGAGCGATGGCCGCACGCTTGCCTACGATCCGACGACCTATGCCTACTGGCAGCTGTTCGTCGACGGCGCGTCTTCCTCGGTTGGCGCGAGCAGCGTCAAGCTCACCCAGGGGCAGAAGATTGAGTTTGCCTATACGGCTGGTAGCTCGTCCCCTGTCGTTAAGGACCAGGTTGCCGCAAATGTGACCGTCATTGGTCGCGATGCCCAGGGCAAGACTCAGACCTGGGTCGATAACGCGCAGTATGTGGTGACGTCCGGCTCGAGCGCACTTGACCTTACGAAGGTCGCGCTTGAGGCGAATGGCATCGACGCCGTTGCTGCGGGCTCCTTCATTCTGAGCCTTAAGTACAACGGTGTTGAACTGGGTACGCCCCAAGATTATTCGACCTATTGGCAGCTGTTCATAAACGGCAAGTCGAGTGACTATACGGCGGACAATGTCACCATCCATGTTGGCGATACCGTCACGTGGTTCTACGGTGGCTGGGGCGACCAGCTGCCCTCTGATTCCGTTCATGCCTCCGTTCAGGTGCTTGGTAAGGACAAGGACGGCAAGCAGCAGATTTGGGCTTCGACGGGCCAGACGAGTCTCAAGGCAGGCTCTACTGCCAAGGATCTCCTTGAGCAGACCGGCCTTACTCTCGATGCTGGCGAATCGTCTTGGGGCTGGTTCCTCAACGGCATTACTTCGCCGTTTGATGGTAAGTCCTATGGCTGGGATGCTGCGACCAAGAGCTATTGGCGCTTCTACGTAAATGGCAAGTTCGCCGACGTTGGCGCCGGTGCCTACAAGCTCCAGGAGGGTGACGCCGTCACCTTTATGTATGGTGCTGACGCCGATGCCCTCCCCGGTCAGGTGCTTGGATCCGCCGATGTTATCGGTCCCGATGTCAACGGGAACAATACGCGTTGGGGCACGGCAAGCAATGTTTCTCTGCCCGAAGGCTCCACGGCCCAGAACCTTATTGAGGCAGTTCTGAAGGCCAAGGGCGTTGCGTACAACGGCTCCCAGAGTGGTGAGTACTGGTTCCTGAATTCCATTACTTCGCCGTTCGATCACAAGCCGTATGGTTGGGATGCTGCGACCAATAAATATTGGCATCTGTATATCAACGGAGAGCCCTCCTTACTCTGCGCCAATCAGATTACGCTCAAGAGCGGCGATAAGGTCACGCTTGCCTATACCACCGATAATTCGCCCATGCCCGATCCCGACAAGATTGTCGTGGATCCGAGCGCGACGACTCCTGATTGGGATGCCGAGTGGGCCGGCTACGGCAACAGTGGCAACGGTTCGACCGTAACGGATGCCAAGACGCCTGCGCAGGCTTCCGGTCTTAAGTGGGCCTTCGATTGGAAGGCCGAGTCTGGTCAGCAGTATGCCAACTGCAGCGAACCTGTCATCGCCAACGGCTTTGTGTACATCGCGACCGAGAACGAGCTCATTAAGATCGATTCGTCCACGGGCAAAAAGGTTGCCTCTGCGCCGCTTGCCTCCAAGGTGAGCTATACCTCCCGTCCGATCTATACCAACGGCCTTATCATCGTTCCGCTCAACGGCGGTGCGGTCCAGGCGATTACTGCAGACAAGCTGATCTGCAAGTGGCTGACGCCTGGTTTGACGGACTTGACGCAGAGCTCCTGCACCGTCGTTTCGGACGGCGAGTACGTCTATGTAGGTACGGCTGATGGGAAGAAATACGTCAACGGTTCCTTTACGCGCATCAAGATCACCACAGGCGAAGTCTCTTGGCAGAACATCGACGCAGCTGAGGGCTATTATTGGACTGGCGCTGCCCTGACGGATAAGTACGCCATCGTCCCCACGAGCGCAGGTACGCTTAAGTGCATTGATAAGGCAACGGGCGATGTCGTTTCGACCATGAAGCTCGGCACCCTTGCGAACGCTGACTGCGTCGCCGATCCGTCCAATGGCTCGACCTTCTATCAGATGACGCACGACGGAAAGCTCCATGTGATTTCGCTTTCGGCGAAGGGCGTGCTGAGCGAGCAGAAGACGGTCGACCTGGGTCTTACGAATAACATGAGCGCCCCGGCGATGTCTGGCGACAACTTGATTGTCGGTGGGCAGACGGCTACTGGATCTGCTCTGGTTCTCTATAATCTGAAGACTGGTAAGACCACGATGGTCACCGCTGCTGACGGTAAAGAGCTACCGGCCGGATTTAACGGTATTGCTGCTACTCCGCTGGTGAGTGTTCAGGGCGGCAAGACCTATGTGTACTTCACCGTTAATAGCGCGGATAGCAAGGACTACGTCAGCTACTCTGCTGGTGGTGGGGTGTATCGCTATACGCTCGGCGATGCAGAGGCGACGCAGATTTATGATGCGGCTGGCCATTACCAGTACTGTGACTCTCCGGTCATTGCCGATGCATCTGGCAACCTGTACTACATCAATGACTCGGGCACGCTGTTCAAGCTTGGGGCCGTTGAGTCTTGGACGGTTGCCTTTAATTCCAACGGCGGGTCTGCTTGCGACACTAAGTTTGTTGCCACGGCCGATGGCAAGCTGGTCAAGCCGGCCGATCCGACGCGCGATGGCTACACTTTCGGCGGTTGGTATACCGATGAAGCCTGCACGCGGGCGTATGACTTCGCCACGCCGGTGACGGCCGATCTGACGCTGTATGCCAAGTGGACCAAGAATGCCGTTAACCCTGGCGGTAATGGCGGCGCAGGTTCGAATGGCGGCGGCGGTTCTGGTACCGGTACTGGTTCCGGCACTGGCGCTGGCACTGGCACGGGTTCCGGCTCCGGCTCGAAGGGCGGCGCTGTCGCCCCGGGTCATAAGCCGACGACCAAGACGACGGTGTCGACCAAGGCCGAGACCAAGGAAAACAAGTCCGACAAGAAGGATGAGAAGAAGTCTGACAAGAAGGACAACAAGTCCGACAAGAAGTCCGATACGGGTGCTGCTTCCACGACCACTGCTAAGAAGTCCTCTAGTGCTTCCGAGCAGGAGACTGGCACCAACCCGCTCGCCATTGTTGGCGTTGCCGCCGGCGTCATCGGTCTCGCCATCGTCGGCGTGTTCGTGTTCACCAAACGTCGGTAGGTGAGGGCTGTGTCCAATAAATCCAAGGACGCTGACCCCAAGCAACCGGATTCCTCGTTCATTCAGTTCGACGATGCAAAGCAACAGGGCGCCGCTTCGGCGGCGTCCGCCTCTCGTCGCAAGGCGCTCCTTGGCGTTCTGACTGCCGCGTGCACCATTCTGATCGTCGTCTCGCTGGGTTTCGTCCATCCTTCCACAAGCGGTGCCTGGTCCATCGACTGGATCATTCAGACCGTGACGGGGGAGAGCGTCGTCGCCAAGGACACCAAGGCGTCTGGCTCGACTACGACTTCGGGCGAGGCCAGTTCCAAGGATTCCAAGTCATCGAATGACGCAAAAGACGAGTCCAAGGGTTCGAACGACGGCAAGGACGATTCCGAGTCTTCAAACAAGGAATCGGACAAAAACTCGGATAGCAAGAAGTCCGAGGACCGGGGCGGCAAGAAGTCTGGCGATAAATCCGCTGCCCAGAATACGGGCGCCGGCGATACTTCCGAGGTGTCTGGTGGTGCTTCTTCGGGCGGTGGCCAGTCGTCTAATGGAGCCTCATCCTCTAATGGTGGAAACGCCTCCTCGGGCGGCCAGAGCGGCTCACAGGAGTCCAACTACGTTACGGTGACGGTTTCGGTCACATCGAGCGCTGTGGGCAATCCTGTGTCCTCTGGTGGCACCTTTACCTTTAACGAAGGCGCTACCGTCTACGATGCCCTGTGCGCGCTGGGCCTTTCTGTTAATGCCGAAAACTCGCCTCTTTATCACGGCGTATACGTGAAGGCAATTGGTGGGCTTGCCGAGTATGAACACGGCGGCACTAGTGGCTGGTGTTATTCCGTTAATGGCTCACAACCCATGACGGCCTGCAGTAACTACGTTCTCTCCAATGGCGACAACGTGGTCTGGTATTACGTTACAGGCTAGGGACCTCGACATATCGCATCAAACGGGCGGTTCGGACAAACATCCGAGCCGCCCGTTTTTAACGCGAATTGGACTGGGTCGCCGGGTCTCTCGGCAAACAAAAAACCGGTTGGAACGGGAATTCCAACCGGTTATACATTCAAGCAAATAGTGAATTGACTACGACCGTGCGCCCTCGAGGAAGAAGCGGCGGCTGAAGTAGTTGTACCAGGTGACGAGGAACGTGGCGATGGCCTTCATGGCCTGGTAGCCGATGCTCAAAAACGTGACGCCCACAAACATGTACAGGTCGTTGAGGCCCAGGCCGATCACCGACAGGATGGTGAAGATCGTGAACTCGCGCTTGCGGCTCATGCCTTCGCGGTGGTCGAACACGTACTTCATGCTGAGCCAGTAGTTGACCACGACGGACGTGATAAACGAAACCGTGGTGCTCATCAAAAAGTCGAGGTGGAACAGCTCGACGAGCGCAATGAGCATGCCCCAGTCGATGCCAAAGGAGATAAGACCCACGACAGCAAACTTGAGGAACTGCTTGGTATGAGGTTGTGCCAGCGCCTTGCGCACGTAATCACATCCAATGCGTTGATGAATCGAGCAGAGGATACTTTAGAGCTTTTACAAGGGAAACGTAAGGTCTTTGCCAAGAACTATATGAACTCGCCAAATTTTCAAGAGCTAATCCGCAAACGTTGAAAATTTGCCCGTAAACGAGCGACACCCACGGACGATACTGCGCTGAGTGCGCGTCGTCCGTGGGCGCCGTAATGCTGCAGGGGTTTCGAGCTATTTTGTCTCGTCACCCTCCAGGAAGATTTTTCGAGTCACAAAGTTGTAGACCATGACAAGCGCGGTGGCGCAGATCTTAGCGATATTGGCCTCGAGCCCCAGGCCGTCGTTGAGCGCCAGCACGATGCCATCGTTGAGCACCAAACCGATCACGGACAGCACGACAAAGATGATGAACTCGCGGCGGCGGCTCATGCCTTCCTTGTGCGCAAACACGTACTTCATGCTTGCGAGGTAGTTAAAGATGAGTGAGATGATAAAGCCGCTGGTGTTGGCGATTAGGATGTTGAGGCCCAGACCGTAGTGGAGCAGATTCATAATGCCAAAGTCGATAACCGTGGCAATGACACCGACGACGCCAAATTTCATGATCTGCGCAAGGAGCTTTTGCATGGTACCTGCCTTAAGCTGGCGCCGAAGCGCCGCGGGGATGACAAACTCAGCAAGTTTAGCCAATCCCCGCGGGTGGTGCTAGGCGCGCTCCTCGATAGCACCGTTTCTATATGCATCGAGGAGCTGGCGCAGATCCTGGATTTGGCTGCGGATCTTGGCGCCAGTATCGGTGTCGCTCACCATGCGGCGACGGTCTGCTTGGTCAAAACGGTTGGTCTCGCTTTCGATGTCCACGTTGCGCGTGAGTGCCTCGGCAACCGTCGTAAAGGCCCGGTGCGACTTGAGGCGGCAGCCGCGCGAGCTCGAGATGAGCGTATAGCCGGCGATGCCCGTCTTGGGATGGTAAGCGCGGCAGAAGCCGCCATCGATGACCAGCAGCTTGCCCTCGGCGCGGATGGGCTGCTCGCCCTTGGTGGTTTTAACGGGCGTGTGGCCGTTGATGATGTGGCCGGTCGGCGAACATGCCATGGGCGCGACGCCAAATTCGCGCATGATGTCGTCGCAGACCGAGGGCGACTTGGTAAGCGTAAAGTACGGGTCCATCGGCTCGACCCAGGTGCTCTTATCGGCGATATAGGCGCGCTCAAAGGTACGCACCAGGCGTCCGCTGGCGGGCGAGTTAAAGCCAATCCACAGGTACCACATCCAGTCGAGAGCGTCGCGGTCGCCCACGCGCCAGGCGCGGCGGGCGATGTGGTCGCAAAAATCGAGATAATCGCGGCCGGCGTGCCAGGTGCCCAGGCAGTTCATGCTGCTAAAGGTGCCGTCTTCGTTGAGCGGCACGCAGCCATGGAACAGCAGGTTGCCGTTGGCGACCTTGTACATCGAGCCGTGGGAATAGAGGAAATCGATATGGCGATGCAGGTGATCGGCGGTGACAAACTCGGACACGAGCTTGTCGATGATGTGCTGCTCCTGAGACGTGAGCGTATAGGGGTCCGCCGGATCGACGGTGGGGAAGTCGTTGGTCGTGAGCGGCCATACGCTGCCGTCGGCGAGCGTGACCGTGCCGGTGTCGTGCTCGATCTTGTCGAGTAACAGACGGTCGGTCATATCGAACTCGGGGTGGCGCTGGATAATCTGGCCCTCGAGCTTAAAGAGCAGCACATTGATGGCCTTGATCAGCGGGGTGATGGACTCACCGGCGGTGTAGGTGGCATCGGCAAAGGCGACAAGCTCACGCAGCGAGATGCCGTAGTCGTTCTCGAGGATCTCGTAATTGTCGTAACGCAGGTTGTTGCGCAGCACCGTGGCGATGCAGGCGGGCTCACCGGCCGCAGCGCCCATCCATAGCAGGTCGTGGTTGCCCCACTGGATGTCGAGCGAATGGTAGGTGAGCAGGCGGTCCATAATCTTGGCAGCGCCGCCGCCGCGGTCGAAGATATCGCCCACCAGGTGCAGGTGGTCGACGGCCAAGCGCTTGATGAGCGAGGCGAGTGACTCGATAAAGTCGTCGGCGCTGGCGGTCTCCAGGATGGACTCCACGATGCGCTCGTGATAGCGCACGCGATAGTTGTTCTCGTCCGGGTGCGTGTGCAACAACTCGTCGATGATATAGGCGTAATCGCGCGGTATGGCCTTACGCACCTTGGAGCGCGTGTAGCGGCTTGAAAGCGAACGAGCGACCATGATGAGCTGGTCAAGCATCGTCTTGTACCAGGTGGGCGAGTCCTCGCGCTGGCTGCGGACCAGCTCGATCTTCTCGTGCGGGTAGTAGATGAGCGTGCACAGCTCGCCCTTTTCGTCAAAGGTGAGCGTGTCGCCAAAGATCTCGTCGACATGCTCGCGCACGACGCCCGAGCAGTTGTTGAGGATGTGCATAAAGGCTTCGTACTCGCCATGCACGTCGCTCATAAAATGCTCGGTGCCTTTGGGCAGGTTGAGGATGGCCGAGAGATTGATGATCTCGGTAAACGCGGATTGTTCGGTGGGGAACTGTCTCGAAAGCAGGCGCAGATACTTGAAGTCTTGCGGGTTGCGATCGAATGCGACCATGAAACACCTTCCGATGGGGCTGGTAAAACTGATAAACAGCGTCAAACGTTTACCAGTATGCGCCGCTTTTGTTTCGATTTTGCGCCAGCGGCTGAATTGTCGGATGAACGGTTTGGTAAATCGATTTAGTTGAGGTAGATATGGCGGTTGAGTGGAGACGACAGAGGGTGTTTTCTCAGATATTTTTGCGTGGGGCCGGTGGAGACGATGGTGGTAAAGATGTTCACTATTTTTGGTTCGATTTGGTAAATAGTGGACATATGTACCGCATGTAGGCTCACTGTGCGATAATTTGCGCAGCAATGAGTAAGGAGCCTCATATGAGTGATTTTGTCCTGACCTGTGAATCCGCCGCCGACCGAACCCGTGAGTTCTTTGAATCGCGCAATATTCCCGTCGCGTATTTTCATTACGAGATCGACGATGTTGTCTATACGGACGATCTGTATCAGTCGATTACGCCGGACGAGTTTTTTGCCCAGATTGCCGCGGGCGCCATGCCCAAGACGTCTCAGGTGAGCGTGGGCGAGTACGAGGAGTTTTGGGAGCCGTTTGTTGCCGAGGGTAAAGACGTGCTGCACCTGACGTTGTCGTCGGGTATTTCGGGCACGTATGGATCGGCCTGCGTCGCGGCGCAGATGCTTGCGGATCGCTATCCCCAGGGCGGCAAGGTACGCGTCATCGATTCGCTGGGGGCGTCTTCGGGCTTTGGTCTGTTGCTGGAATATGCCGCCGACGTGCGCGATAGCGGGGCTTCACTCGACGAGACGGCCGCTTGGATCGAGGAGCATAAACTCAACCTGCACCACTGGTTCTTCTCGACCGATCTGTCGAGCTACCTGCGCGGCGGTCGCATTTCGGCCGCGAGCGCGATCATCGGCACGGCGCTCAAGATTTGCCCGCTTATGACGGTCGATTGCGAAGGTAAGCTGTCGCCACGTGAGAAGATTCGCACTAAGAAGCGAGCGATTTCCGAGATGGCTAAGACCATGATGGCACACGTACAGGACGGTGCAGATTATTCGGGTAAGTGCATCATGTCGCACTCGGCGTGCCGCGAGGATGCCGAGGCAGTTGCGGCGCTGATTGAGGAACAGGTTCCGCAGCTTAAAGGCAAGATTGAGATCAATGACATCGGTACTCTGATTGGCTCGAATACCGGACCCGGTACGGTGGCGCTCTTCTTTATGGGCGACAAGCGCGTGGATTAATTTGCCCCATCACGTCGCTGCATGATTGCTCAAACGAAAACGGCCCGTCTCACGTTTGTGGGGCGGGCCTTGCTGTTGCGGCTAGCGTTTCTTTCCGCGGAAGAAAAAGCCGTGCAGTGACGGCTTAAGGCCGCGGTTGGCGCGATGCTCCTCGACGCGCTCGTGGATCGAAGCGACGCGCTCGATGACTTCGTCGGGAATCGGCACGTCGGGATTCATGTTCTCGACCTGGCTGACCTCGGCGGCGGCTACCTGGTCGATAATGGGCACATCGTCGCGCGAGATGACAGGTGTGGCGTCTTCCTTCATCTTGCGATAACGCTGCATCATGTCGGTCTGTAGCTGCTGGGCCGAAGGCGGCGTCCAGATGATGGCGTTGGCGCCGGCGGCGATGGTCTCGCGAATGCTCTCGGGCGTCTTGCCGCCCGGCGCGATAAGCGGCAGGTTGGGATAGTGCTCGCGCAGCTCGCGTAGGACCTGGGGCGTGTTCTTGCCGGCGGCGATGTTGAGAATCTTGGCTCCAGCGCGCACCTTGGCGTGGGCATCGTCGTCGCAGCGAACGACCGTGGCGATGACGGGGATGTCGGCGATGTTGGTGATGTGCTCGACCATCTCGGCAGTAGCGGGGGAGTTGACCACGCAGCCCGCCGCGCCCTGCATCTCGGAGACGGCTGCCATCTGCACGGAGCGCTTACCGGTCGTAGTTCCGCCGCCCACGCCTACGAAGACCGGGCACTCGGCGACGGTCAGCAGCGCTTGCGTAATGGCGGGCTGCGGCGTGAAAGGGTAGACCGCAAAGACAGCATCGGCGTTGGAGTTGCGGATAACCGCGACGTCGGTGGTGTAAATGAGCGACTTGATGCGTCGGCCGAAGAGCGTAAAGCCGCTGGCCTCCTCGATCTCGTCGGGCATGCGAAGGGCCGCCTTGCGCAAACGTCCGTCGATGGGCAGTGGCTCCATGGGGAGCAGCCCGTTGGGGGTCACGGCTACCTGGGGCTCGGTGAACTCGTCTGCGAGCTCGACCTCGGAGAAATCGACCGAGGCGACGATGTCCTCGTGAACCTCGGCGGGCACATCGATGGGAGCTTGGTCGTTTGCCGCGGCAGGCGTGTCGAAGGAGCTGGTGCCGACAAAGGCGTCGACGCGCTCATTTAGATCATTGAGGGTATCCATGGAGGCTCGATTCTATGTGATGATGGCCGGCGCGATGCAGCCGGAATTGCGAATGCTAAATCGTTTGACGAGTTGATTTTTCCCCGCCGCGCCATCCGTTAGACCGAAGGGCCGGCGAACGTGAAGGAGCTGTGGTGGCGGGTATCGAGGTGCTATCTTGAAAGCCCCGTTTAAAAGAGAGGTGACGCGGTATGGAATTGACAGCAATGTTTGGCTCGATCGGCCTGTGTGTGGCCGCAATCGTTGCCGCCGCGGTCATCTACTTTGTGGTCACGGCCATTAAGGGCAAAAGGGCCGAACGCAAGGAGCGCGCGATGCTTAAACAGCATCGCGACCAGCAGGGCAAACGCGCACAGAGATAGCTTGTTGAGTTTTGGATCCGTGCGCTAGCTGCGTTTTCGGATCAGGGCAATGTAGAAGCCCTCAAAGTCGCGGCTAGGCGGAATGGTGAGCGTGCCGGGCAGGCCGTTGGCGATGGCCGATACCTGACCCGCGGCAATGGCTTCGGTCAGAGCGTTGGACTCGATGCGCGGCTCCTCACCAGCTTCCTGGGTGCGTCGTGCTTCACTTTCGCTTGGCGTGCCGTCGAGGGGAATGAGCTCGCAGTCCATATGCTTGTCGAGGGCCTCTTGCAGGGCGTCCTCGTTTTCCTGCGGCAAGATCGAACAGGTCGAATAGACGAGCGTGCCGCCCGGTTTGAGGGCACCCATGGCGCGGTCCAGAAGTGCTCGCTGCGAGCGGGCGCACTTGCTCAGCAACTGCTCGGTGAGGCCGCGCAGGCTTTTCTCGTTGCCACTGATGACGGTGCCCGTGCCGGTGCAGGGAGCGTCGAGCAGGATGCGGTCAAAGCGGAAGAACTCGTCGAGCTCGCGTGCGTCGATGCGCATGACGGGCACGTTTTTGGCACCTTGGCGGTGGAGGTTGGACTCAAGCTTTTCGGCGCGGGGAATGCTCATCTCGCAGGCCGTGAGGTGTGCCTGGCCCTGGGTGAGGGCGGCGATCTGCGTCGTTTTGCCGCCAGGGGCTGCGCACATGTCCAGGATGTCCTCGCCTGCCTGGGCGCCCAGGACCAACGGCGGCATCATGGACGACAGGCTCTGCAGATAGATCTTGCCGTCGCGGTAGATGTCGAGATCCCACAGATCGGAAACCTGGGCCTCGGGCAGGATAAAGGCGTCCGGGTACCAGGCGACGGGGTTGTGGGCGATGCCAGCGGCATCGAGCGCCGCAGCGATGTCCT
>CAJLLN010000028.1:0-15442 GCA_905207495.1 uncultured Collinsella sp.
GCCGTTGGCAACGGCGGCCTCAGCAAGCGCGGCGAGCGTGCCTTCAAGGTCAAAGTCGGGCAAGGTATCGGGGTGCAAGAGCGAAATCTTCTCGGTCTTGAGCGCCCAAGCCATGTCGAGTGCGGGGCCCGTGGCGCCGATGCACTCCAAAATGGTGTTGTATGCCCAGATGCGATCGTCCTGGCCGATCATCGATCGGTGGATAGCGTACTCGATCAGGTTCTGCGCGGCCTCGCGCACGTCAGTCATTACAGCCATGCCGCGTAAGCCCCCTTGTCAGAAATTGCGTAGTGGCGGGCAGAGCCCTCGCCTAGCCAGCCGTTCATCTTTGTGATGAAGATGTCGACCAGATCGAGCGGCACGAAGGCCTGGATGGTGCCGCCAAAGCCGCCGCCGTGGATACGGACGGCGCCGCGGCCGTCGAGCACGTGCTCGGCCAGCGCCAGAGCATACATGGAAGGCTGCTCGGAGCCCAGCTTGGCAACGACATTCTGCAGGTACATGGCAGAGCTGGCGCCGGACTCGCGTGTCAGGACCAGGAACTGGTCGATGTCGCCGGCGTTCAGGGCAGCCCAGCGCTTGTCGACCAGGCCGTTTTCGTACCAGTAGTGAACGGCGCGTAGGCAGGCGCGGTCGCCCAGCTTGGCGCGCAGCTCGGGGAGCTTGGCGTCAAAGTCCGCCACGTTTACCTCGCACAGGCGTGCCTTGCCAAACTCGGCAGCGACGTCCTGCATCTCGCGCGGAACGGCGGCGTAGTCGTCGGTAGCTGCCACATGGTCGGCGCCAACCTTAACGAGCACGAGCGCGTAGCCGTGATCCTCAAAGTTGAGCTCGAGCTTCTGGGTCTTAGGCTGGGCCTGATCCTCAAAGTCCATGTAGGCAAGACCGCCCAGGCAAACGGCGGCCTGGTCCATAAGACCGCAGGGCTTGCCATAGTAGTTGTTCTCGGTGCGCTGGCTCATCTGGGCGAGCGTGACGGGCTCAATGGAGGGCGCGCCCCAGAGCGTCTCCATGGCACGACCGTACGCGGCCTCGACGGCGGCAGAGCTGGAAAGACCGCCGCCCGAAGGGACGGAGCAGGTAAAGGCGAAATCAAAGCCGTGGGGCTCAACGCCCAGGGCTGCGATCTCGTGGGCCATACCACGAACGAGACTTGCGGACGTGCCCTTCTCGGACTCTTGAACGTCTAACGTGTCGAGCGCGATCTCAAACGTAGGATAGCCCTCGTCGGCAATGCGGACCTTGTTGGAGTCGGTTGCCACGGCAATGCCGTCGACAGCGACATCGAGCGAGCCGGCGATAACGTGGCCGCCCTCGTGGTCGGTGTGGTTGCCGCTGATCTCGGAGCGGCCGGGCGCGTGCACGTAGAGCACCTGGCCGTCGCCGATGGGGCCAAACTCCTCCTCGAACAGCTTGGTGAGCGTGGCGAGTGTCTTTTCGTCGGGGGTGGTCATGGGAGTCCTTTCCTTGGCGCGCACGGGTGAGTTTTGCGTCGTTATGAGTACGTTAACAACATAAAGTGGCATGAACCAAGTGTTCACGATACCGCACGTTACGAGCTATGTTAACGTACTCATAACACAACGCTTGTCACTTTTTGAGAATCTGGTAATCGGTAGAAATACAGCCGTGAACGGTACTGCTGTATGGACTTATAAAGCAGAAGAGTTGCGGATTGAAAAAGTAGAGTACGTTAACATGCGTCCGACGATAGCGGGCTTCGGCGCGGGGTGTGTTTCTGCCCGGGCCGGCATTCACGCTATTCAGATCTCGCAAGGGTGAAGGTGATCCTGTGGCAAGGCGCCCGTCCAACGATACAGGTACGCGTCCGGTCTCCATGGCCGACGTCGCCCGCGCTGCCGGCGTTTCGCAGCAGACGGTTTCGCGCGTCGCCAACGGCTTGCCCAACGTTAACGAGCAGACGCGCCAGCGCGTGCAGGCCGCTATGCAAGAGCTCGGCTTTCGTCCGAGTTATGCCGGTCGCTCGCTGCGCGACGGCCGTTACCATTCGGTCGGCCTATGCATCAACGATGTCACCAAGTTTGGCAACCTCTCAATGATCGACGGCATCGCCAGCGCTGCTCGCGAGCATAATTGCGCCATCACGCTGGTCGAGATGTCCAAGACCGAGGAATTCTCGCTTGCCGAGGCCACACGTCGTATGGCCGCGCTGCCCGTGGACGGTATCATCATCGGCATGAGCCGCATGGCGCCCGATTTTGAGACGTTTGATCCACTGCCGGGCATTGGCACGGTCATCGTTACCATGTATGCGCACCCGCGGGTGACCACGGTCGATTCCGACCATTACGGCTGCTCGCTATTGCTTATGGATCACCTGTTTGAGCTGGGGCACGAGCAAATTCGCTATATTGGTGGACCGTCGTTCTCGGTTGACGAGCAATTTCGTCGCGCTGGCTGGCAGGATGCGCTCGAGCGTAAGCACATTAAGCCACAGGCGCCGCTCGAGGGCGACTGGTCTGCCAACAGCGGTTACGAGGCCGGCAGGTACCTGGCCGAGAATGACCACGCCATGACGGCGATTTACGCGGCAAACGACCAGATGGCAAATGGCGTGATTGCAGCGCTGCGCGATAGCGGTCTGCGCGTGCCCGAGGACGTGAGCGTGGTGGGCGTCGACGATTCGCTCGATGATTTTGTCGCACACAACGAGCTCACGACCGTGCGATTCGATCTACATCAGCGCGGACGCGAGGTGTTTGAGCATGCGGTTCCCGAGGCGGGTACGGCGGGCAAAACCGTTGCCATTCGTATTCCCGGCCAACTCATCATTCGACATAGCACGGCGATATCGCGCGCATAGTTTGTGCAGGTAAACGGCGGTATATTCCGCCTCAAAAACAATCGGTAAGGATGCTGACAGATAGCCGTGGCTATGAAGGCGAGTGCTATGATAGACGGGCTCTTTTGTCTATCTAGGAGGCTTTGCCTGATGGAGATCACCAAGGATATCCGCTACATTGGCGTCGACGATCACGACATTGACCTGTTCGAGGGTCAGTACGACGTGTCCGAGAACGGTATGGCATACAACAGCTACGTTATCTTGGGCGACAAGATCGCCGTCGCCGATTCGGTTGACGCTGACTTTGTCGACGAGTGGCTCGGCAACCTCGAGGCCGTGCTCGATGGTCGTACGCCCGATTACCTGGTCGTCCATCACATGGAGCCCGATCACTCTGCCGGTATCGCTGCCTTTATGGAGCGCTATCCCCAGGCCCAGATTGTGGCTAGCATGGGCGCCTTCCGCATGATGGTCAACTACTTTGGCACCGACTACCCCGAGCGCAAGATGGTCGTCAAAGAGGGCGATGTGCTCGACCTGGGCGGCCACAGCCTGACCTTTATCGGCGCCCCCAACGTTCACTGGCCCGAGGTGATCTTCTCCTACGAGTCCACCGACAAGGTGCTCTTTAGTGCCGACGGCTTTGGCAAGTTTGGCGCCAACGACATCGAGGATCCGGAAGGGTGGGCTTGCGAGGCTCGCCGCTACTACTTTGGCATCGTCGGTAAGTTCGGCAAGTTTGTACAGGCCGTGCTCAAGAAGGCCGCCGACCTGGACATCCAGATCATCTGCCCGCTCCACGGCCCCGTGCTGACCGAGAACCTGGGCTACTACCTCGACACCTATAACACCTGGTCGAGCTATCAGCCCGAGGACGAGGGCATCACCATTGCCTACGCGAGCGTCTACGGGCATCTGAAGGCTGCCGTCGAGGAGCTCGCATCTGCGCTTGAGGCTCGCGGCCAGAAGGTTTCCGTCTTTGACCTGGCTCGCGATGACATGGCCGAGGCCGTTGAGGACGCGTTCCGCTATGACCGCCTGGTGCTCGCCTCCATCACCTATCAGGGCGAGATCTTCCCGTTCATGAGCACCTTTATCCACACGCTCGCCGAGCATGCCTACCAGAACCGCACCGTGGCGCTTGTCGAGTCCGGTTCCTGGGCGCCCGCAGCTGCCAAGGTTATGACCAAGGAGCTCGAGGGCATGAAGGACATCACCCTGACGCAGAACAAGGTGACTGTCCTGGGTTCGCTCAACGACGCCTCGCGCGCTCAGATCGAGGCCCTCGCCGACGAGCTCTCCAAGTAGCGACACGTTCACTTTTGACGCTCAACCATCACAACCACCACAAAGGGGGCAGGCACCTTTGTGGTGGTTTTTGTTTAAGCGCCGGCGATGATGAGGGCTGGACGTGCGCTGTCGGTGGCCTTGGCGATTGAGGTGGCGACGGCATGATCGGGGTCACGGTCCATCACGATGGCGTCGACATCGGTCAGCTCGGCAAAACGGTACATGCCACGTCCGTTGACCTTACTGGCGTCCATGAGGGCGACGCTTTGATGAGCGGCACCGATCATGGCTGTTTTGGTCTCGGCCATCTGCGGAAAGTCGGTGGTAAAGCCGCAGCCGGGAACAAAAGCGCCAGGGCACATGACGGCAAGATCGGCGTGGACCATCTGGAGCGCCTGCATGGTAAGTGGACCGTACAGATAGCGATGACCTTTGCGCAGTGCCCCACCCAGCATGACGACATCGACCGAGGGCATGCTCTCGTCGATGTAATCGGCAATGGTAATGTCGGCCGTGATGACGGTGATGCCGTTGCGCTGGTCGAGGAGCCGGACAAACTCGAGCGCCGTGGTGCCCGAGTCGACGAGCAGCGTGTCGCCGTCATTGACGAGCTCGATGGCGCTTTGCGCGATGGCCTGCTTGGCGGCGACGTTGACATTGATGCGGCGATCCTGCGTGGAAACAGTCAGACGCTTGTGGAGCGATACGGCGCCACCATGCGTGCGGCGCAGCTTGCCTGCTTCGGCGAGCGCGTCCAGGTCGGCGCGGGCGGTAACGGAGGACACGCCAAAGGTCTGGGCGATTTCTGCTACCTGCACCGAGGCATTATGCTCAAGCATTTCCATGATGGCGGCACGACGTTCATCGGCGAAGGCTCGGGTTGTTGCGTGGGCCATAGCTGCTCCATTCTCGGCTAAATTTGCAGGAATTGTGTTGACTCTATTTTCGTTCATTTTCTTTTTGAGTAAGAAAACACCTTTCGATTACTTATCTTTTCTATAAAAGAAAGACGCTGAACGCCCAAAATTCAATATCGAACATGTCCACTCGGCTCATATTCCTTCCGTTTACTTTTCAAAAACGACTGTATTGACCTGCATGGGCTCAATATCTCGCGCGTGTAAAGCCGCTGAATTTCATACAATGAGCGCAGAAAAACGCAAGGTAAAATGCCTTGTGAACAACTACGCCCGATGTCCAGATGCGGGCGAGGGAGAGGAGCAAACGCTCATGGCACTTGTTACCACCGAAAAGATGCTCAAGGACGCTCAGGCCGGCCACTACGCTGTTGGCGCTTTCAACGTCGAGAACCTCGAGTTTGTTATGGCCGTTCTGGCCGCTGCCGAGGAGACCAAGTCCCCCGTCATCATGCAGACCACCCCGGGCACCATCAAGACCGCTGGTCTGGACTACTTCTACGGCATGGTCAAGGCTGCCGCCGAGCGCGCTTCCGTGCCCGTCGCCCTGCACCTCGATCACGGCGATGGCTATGACCGCTGCATGCAGGCTTTCCGCACTGGCTACACCTCTGTCATGATCGACGGCTCGCACGAGTCCTTCGAGGACAACATCGCTCTGACCAAGTCCGTCGCCGACGCTGGCCGCGCCATGGGCGTGCCCGTCGAGGCTGAGCTTGGTAAGGTTGGCGGCAAGGAGGACGACGGTCCCGCGGTTGAGGGCGAGAGCCCCTACACCGATCCTGCTGAGGCCAAGGAGTTCGTCGAGCGTACCGGCTGCACCTCGCTGGCCATTGGCGTTGGCACCAGCCACGGTGTGTACACGAGCGATCCGCACATCGAGCAGTCCGTGGTCAAGGCCATCCGCGACGCCGTCGACGTGCCGCTGGTCCTGCACGGCACCTCTGGTGTGCCCGATGAGCAGGTTGCCGAGGCTGTGAAGAACGGCATCTGCAAGGTTAACTACGCCACCGAGCTGCGTCAGGCCTACACCAAGGGCTTCATGGCCTACATGGCCGAGAACCCCGCCTGCTTCGATCCCAAGAAGCCGGCCAAGGAGGGTATGCGTGAGATCACCGAGCTGGTTAAGATCCGCATGACCAACCTTAACTCTGTGGGCAAAGCAGAGTAACAGCAAGGGTACTCTGATCCCACCGGACGGCTTGGGCGGGTCCCCGTACTTAGTTTCCAAAACGTCCTCGCGCATGAAGGCCCCCGTTGCCTCGCTTCTACGAAGCGTTGGCAACGGGGGCCTTCGCGCTGCGGAATGATTTTGGAAACTAAGTACGGGGACCCGCCCAAGCTGTCCTGCTCGATCGCCCTTGTGGCGTTGGGGCGGAAAGGATGGGGTGCGAGGGGCGCTTTGTTGATGAGGGGTTAGTATGCCCGGGCTTGGTTGGGGAAGGTTTTGTCTAGGGATGCTTGGAGCTTTTCGAACGATGCTCGCAGGTTGAGGCTCTGGTCGGTTGAGCGTTTGGATTTTGTGGTGGGGGAGTCGAGGAGACCGTTTCTCTGTGTCGGGGGGAAGGAGAAAAGGTCTGCATGTTTTAGGGATGGCTGCCGTGTTACGGCATTGGAAGAATGCATGCTTATGCGGCCTCCTCGATGTCCACCAAAAGGTTGCGCATGGGGTGTGCTGCTAGGTCCCGTGCGCTGGCAGTATTATGCCGCGGCTGCTGCAAAGAAGCGCTAAAGAAAGGCTTAACCTGGTTTGGTTTTACGATGAAACTGCAGGTCAGAAGTATCGAGTAACACTCTTGAAAGGTTTTGAGCTTAAGGGCTTTCTAAGGTTTGTGGTGCGGATGTGGCTCGCCTGTGCGGGGCGTGTGGATGGCTCGTTCCTAGCGCTGCGGCTCTGCGGCGCGCACCTGCTCGATGACTTTTTCCATCGTGGCGTCGATGCGGTCTTTTTTGAGCTCGCATTCCCAGATGGTTATGGGTGTCCAGCCCATTTGGGTAAGCGCGGAGATGGCGGCTCGGTCGCGCTCGACGTTGCGACGGAACTTTGCCTCCCAAAATTCAACATTGCGCTTGGGCTGGCTCGGGTTGCACTTGGGGCAGCGATGCCAAAAGCAGCCGTTGACGAAGATGGCGATCTTGCGCCCGGGAAAGGCGATGTCGGGCTTTCCGGGCACCTTCCATTCCAGACGGTATCCCGTAAGGCCTGCGGCGCGCAGGCGCTGGCGAACGAGCAGCTCGGGTTTGGTGTTCGCACGCTTGTTGCCCTTCATGGATTTTTTGATGGCGGCGCGACGGCGCACGAGCTCACGCTCGTCGGCGGAGAGGTCCGAGGTGTCGATGCCGTCCAGCAGGCCGGGCTTGGGGCGCTTTTTGCTGCGGCGCTTAGGTGCGCGCTTGGGCTTGGCGACGGGGCGTTCGGTCGTGGTGGCCTCGGCGTCGTTGGCAGTGCTGTTGGCCTCAAGCCGATCTTCCTTCAGCTCAATCAGAGCATTAATGAGCCCCTTGTCGGCGAGCATCCATTCCACCGTGGCAAGTGAGGTGCGTGGAATCCAGCGGATATCGAGCTGGCGGTCGTGCTTCTGAGGCTCATCGGATTCATCGGCGAGCGAGCAGTAGTAGCACTCCATCGAGAGATGAAAATCGGGGTAGTCGTACTCAACGGTATAGAAATCACGCAGGTTGGTGACTTTGACCTGCAGCTCTTCCATGAGCTCGCGGCGTACGGCGTCCTCGGGCGTCTCGCCGCGCATGAGCTTGCCACCGGGGAACTCCCAAAGTCCCTGCATGTCGCCATAGCCGCGCTGCACGGCAAGCAGCTCGTCAGATCCTTCCTTGCGGATGATCCCAACGGCAACATGAACAGTCTTCAACAGGAGTCCTCTCTCAATATCAAGACGTGGCAGGCTAGCTACCCGTGCCTTACACAACGGTAAGGCAAGCGTAAGCCATATCGATGGTAGCCGACTCGTCTTCTTGCGACTATAGATGCCGTAGACTAATTGCAAGAAAGGACTCGGTATGCAAACCACGCACATGGCGACCCCGGTACTGGAGGTCGCGCATCTCGAAAAGGTATACGGAGCGCTGGGCGACGTGACCTGCGCGCTCAACGACGTCAGCTTTACCGTCAACCGCGGCGAATTCGTTGGCATCATGGGCGCTTCGGGCTCGGGCAAGTCGACGTTGCTCAACTGCGTGTCGACCATCGATAGCGCCACAAGCGGCACAATCCGCATCAACGGCCAGGACGTGACGCACATGAAGCAGGCTAAGCTTTCGCAGTTTCGCCGCGAGGAGCTTGGCTTTATCTTTCAGGACTCCAACCTGCTCGATACGCTCACGGCACGCGAGAACATCGCCCTGCCGCTCACCATCGCCCGCACAAACTCGGCAGAGATCTCGACCCGCGTGCAGGATGTGGCAGCGCGCCTGTCCATCAGTCAGGTGCTCGACAAGTATCCCTACCAGATGTCCGGCGGTCAGCAGCAGCGCGTTGCCGCGGCTCGCGCGCTCGTCACCGACCCCACCATGATCATGGCCGACGAGCCCACCGGCGCCCTCGATTCCAAGAGCGCTCGCCTGCTGCTCGAGAGCCTGGAGGCCCTTAACCGCCGCCTGCGCGCCACCGTGCTCATGGTCACGCACGACAGCTTTGCCGCCAGCTACACGAGCCGTGTGCTGTTTATTCGCGACGGCAAGATCTTCACCGAGCTGCGCCGCGGAGACACCGACCGCCGCGAGTTCTTCGACCGCATTATGGAGGTCGTTGCCATGATGGGCGGTGAGGGCTCCGATGCTCTGTAAACTCGCTTGGGGCAACGTCCGCCGCGCCGGCCGCGACTACCTCGTCTACCTTTTGACGCTCACCCTGGGCGTCACGGTCTTCTATGCCTTTAACACCATCTCGATGCAGGTCGACATCGCCGGAATCGATGAAGAGGGCTTGGCGCAGGTTATGGGCAGCATGCTCGGCAACCTGACGTACTTTTTGGCCGGTGTCATGGCCTTTTTGATGGTGTATGCCAATAACTTCATCATGAAACGCCGCAAGAAGGAGTTTGGCCTGTACCAGGTGCTCGGCATGGGGCGCGGGCGCGTCGCCACGATCATGGCGCTCGAGACGGTGATAGTATCGGTTGTGGCCTTTGTCGCCGGCGTTGTGCTGGGTGTGGGACTCTCCCAGCTCATGACGTTCTTTACGGCCTCGCTCTTTAAGACACAGATCGCCAATTTCCACTTCTTTTTCTCGGTGCATGCGTTCAACCTGACCCTTGCCTGCATGCTCGTAATGTTTTTGCTCACGCTACTGCTGAACCTTCGCGCCGTGCGCCGTACCAAACTCATCGAGCTTATGGGTGCCGAGCGTCGCAACGAGAGCATCAAGACACGCAACCCCTGGATCGCGATTGCCATCTTTACCGTGGGCGTGTTGCTGGTGGGCGTGGCCTATTACCGTCTGCTACGTGATGGGTTCCCGCTAACCGCGATGGACAGCAAGCTGCAAGAGGCCATGAACCAGTTTGGTATTACGACCGCTATGGTTACCGTGGGCACCTTTGCCCTGTTCTGGGGACTCTCGGGCATGCTCATTAAGCTGCTGCAGAGCCTGCGCGGCGTGTATTGGCGCGGCCTCAACATGTTTACCGTGCGCCAGCTTGCGGCCAAGGTCAACACGGTGTGCTTTTCGATGGGCGTCATCGCGATGCTCCTGTTTTTGGCCATCACCTCGGTGACGTGCGGTATGTCGATTGCCAGCGTGATGAACGAAAACCTGGAGCGCTATAACCCTGTTGATGTGTCTCAGACGTATGTCTATTACACGCCCGATACGCTCGACTACTACAAAGAGTACGTCAATCCGTCTGATGAAGCCGATCGCATGGTGCTGGCCGATACAACGGTCGATTTGTACCCCGCATGGCACGGCAATCGTATCGATCCCGATAACGTTGCAGACGGTATTAAGGGCAAGTCGGCGGACAACAACGACGAGACCGGCAAGAAGGTCAATATCGCCGATGTTGCCGGTGAGCATGTGCAAATCGATTCGTATCTGAGTTACCCGCTTGGCGGCTCGAATCCTTCGGTGACCCCAAGTGAGATGTGCAAGATCATAGGCGAAAAGCTTCCCAAGGCGTTCGGGGGTAGCAATGCCGATGCGATGGGTCTGTTTGTGACGCCGGCGAGCCAGTACAACAAACTGCGCCAGATGATGGGCGAGGAGCCGGTGCACATCGGTCACGACCAGTATCTGCTCACGTGTGATATGGGCGGCGAGATGGTCGACCTGTACACCAAGTATATGGCTGGCGGCCATACCCTTACCTTGGGCGGGCATACGCTCAAGCCCGCAACCGATAAGTCGGACGAGGACACGGCGGCCATCGCCAACTCGGCGATGGGCAGTAATCCGGGTACCGTCATCGTTGACGACGAGCTGTTGTCCCAACTCAATCTGCAGCCGTATTCCAGTAGCCTGCTCGTTAACTACAAACAGGGGATGGATACGACCGAGGCAGACGAGAGCATTAAATACACTTTGCTCGACAATCTGCTCGTCGACGGCAAGGAGCCGGGGTTGTGGGGAACCTTCATCACACGCTCCGAGATGTACACGCAAGCAGCGCAAATGAACGGTCTTATTAGCTACCTAGCTATCTACATCGGCTTTGTATTGGTTGTTGCATGCGCGGCGATTCTGTCGATCCAGCAACTCTCCAACGTGGCCGACGGCAGCCGCAGCTATCGTGTGCTGGCACAGATCGGCTGCGACGACCGCCAGATTCGCCATTCGGTGATGGCACGGCAGGCGGTATTCTTCCTGTTCCCGCTGGCAGTGAGCCTGGCGCACTCCTTTGTGGCACTTAAGGTGATCATCGAGCTGGTGAGCATATTCGGAAATATGAGCATCGGCGGCACCGTGGGCCTCACCTGCGCGATCTTCCTGGCAGCGTACGGTGGCTACTTCCTGGTGACGTACCTCATGAGCGCCGGAATGGTGCGAGCTGCCATAGCCACCCGCTACAGCGAGTAACTCACCCAGTTTGGAATCATTGTAGGTTGAGCATAAGTCAGCGAAAGCGCCCCTAAGCGAGTAAGGTGACGTGAAAGAGGAGGGAAGCGTACTTTTGTACGCGACCGACGATTGAACGTCACCTTACTCGCTTAGGGGCGCTTGCAGCGTCGAGCCGTTATGCGGTTTGGCAAAATCGCGTAACCCTTCCTTCGCGGCGGTTATTTGCCTATCTGGTGCGTCTCGGATGCAAGTGAGTAGACTTATTTAGATATGCCGAGCACATCGCGACAAATGTTCAATAAAATCGCAGGTCAGAGCCGCGGCGTTTAGGGCTGTGCTCGGCCTCCTGCAAAAAGTCTACTCACTTGGTCTTACTGCTAGAAGACCGCCGCGAGGGAAAGCAGCTCTCTTGCGGCGGCTGGCGTTTGCCCAGATAAAACCTACCAAAATAAACCTGTCCCTTTTTGGCAGGTTAACGCTTCCAAAAGTGGAGGATGAGCGTGGTGCGGTTTTGCTGCTCGGTTTTGACCAGGATGTTGTGGATGTGGGTCTTGACGGTGCCCACGGCAAGGAATAGCTCGTCAGCAATCTCTTGGTTCGACTTGCCCAGCACAACCAGACGTAAAACCTCGGCCTCGCGGTTGGAGAGCCTGTAGGCGTTGCGATAGAAGGGCATTTGCTCTTCGATGTGTCGATCAAGATCGTTGACGTTCTTTTCCTCGGGCGCCTTCTCCATGCGAATTGAAAGCACGTGGTATGAGTAGATGATCAGCAGAATCGCAAAGTAGCACGCAAAGACGTTCTCGCTAAAGTTGCGCTCGGATAGATAAAGCTGCAGCCAAGAGGGTGCCAGACTCATGGGGATGACAAGGATGTTGTAGAAATCCTCGGCAACGATGCAACCGACCAGAATAGCGCCGATAATCAGGTGCTTTCGCTGGTTGTTAACGCGTGCCTTCAGCTCAACCTCCGTACTTTTATGAGCCGTCCAAAAGATATACAGTCCCACAAAGACAAGGAATACCTGACGCATCGTGTAGTAGAGCCACTGACGCATGGGGCCGGAGGGGACAGCGACGATAGTCAGCGACTCGAACAGCAAAAACGTTAAGACGGGGATAGTGAACTGCTTTTTTGAATGCTTATCGAGCAAGTCCATGGCAATCAGCCAAATAAAAGCCTGTGAAATGGTCGCCACAAGGGTCCGAAACGCAGGCATGGTAATTGCGTAATAGTCGCTGGCCGGAAAAGTCTCGTTTTGCAACGTGTATTCAAAAAAGAAGATCTCGGTCATCTCGATGGCGTAGCAAATAAAAACGCCGCTGCCATAGATAAAGAAGCGTCGATGGGACGAGGCGTAGGCGGCAAGCGAAAGCACTGCCGTCACAATACAGATTACGAGTATCGCTAAGGTATAGAAGAACATGAGCGTGTCCATTTGTCACCGTCCTGCCTCATTTGAACTCTTATGGAGCCCGCTATATCCCACGGGTATACTTGTCTCAGCCGGTCGTTCCATTGCGGATTAGACGCCAGACATAGCATAGCTGTATACCGTTCGCGGTTCCAGACGGTAAACCCCCTGCAAGCCCGCTGCCTGCGGGTTTATATTGGTTTATAGAGGGTGTAACTCCGTGAACGGTCTTTAATCCCGAATAAACTAGGTAAAAATTGCACGCGGGTGAATGATGGTCTTGTCAACACGAGGCGTGATGTACGAGCGCCTCACAGTAAATAAGTCGGCAAGACCGGCGGAAAGGAAATCGATATGGCACTGCCTAAGGATTTCATCGACACCAACGACTTCACCAAAGAGCAGATCCTGGCTATCGAGGATCTTGGCCTGGCAATGAAGAAGGCCATCAAGGTTGACGGTTATTATCCGCACCTGCTCCGCAACAAGAGCCTTGGCATGATCTTCCAGCAGGTCTCCACCCGCACCCGTCTTTCCTTCGAGACCGCTATGACCGACCTCGGCGGCCATGCTCAGTTCTATGGCCCTGGCACCATCCAGCTCGGCGGTCACGAGTCCCTGGGCGACACCGCTCGCGTTATGGGCTCGCTGCTCGACATCATGATGGCTCGCGTTGACCGTCACAAGGACGTCGTCGGCCTCGCCGAGGGCTCCGCTGTGCCCGTCATCAACGGCATGTCCGAGTTCAACCATCCCACGCAGGAGATGGGCGACCTCATGACCATGCTCGAGAACCTCCCCGAGGGCAAGAAGATCGAGGACTGCACCCTGGCCTTCATTGGCGATGCCACCCAGGTCTGCGTCTCCCTCATGTTCATCGCCTCCAAGGTCGGCATGAAGTTTGTCCAGTTTGGACCTAAGGGCCACCAGATCCCCGACGGCGGCCTGCACGTTGGCACCGTCGAGGAGCGCGCCGAGTTCGGCAAGCAGATGATGGCCATCGCCGAGGAGAACTGCAAGGTCTCCGGCGGCTCGGTTGTCATCTCTGACGACATCGAGTGCATCAAGGGCGCCGACTTCATCTACACCGACGTGTGGTATGGCCTGTACGACGAGGAGGTCTCGGGCGAGAACTACATGGACGTGTTCTATCCCAAGTATCAGGTCACCATGGACATGATGAACTTCGCCGGCCCCAACTCCAAGTTCATGCACTGCCTGCCGGCCACCCGTGGCGAGGAAGTCGTCGACGAGGTCATGGACGATCCCGAGCGCTCCCTGTGCTGGGTCGAGGCCGAGAACCGCAAGCACTCCATCCGTGCTCTCCTTGCCGCCCTGGGCAAGCGCACTCCGCTCAACGACGAGGGTGTCGAGTACTCTGCCAAGGCTGAGCTCCACGCCGCTCTCGAGGCTCTCGAGCAGCTCTAAGCCTCAAGGCTTCTAAAAGCACGTTTGCGGGCGGTGGATGCTCGTCTCCTGTCGCCCGCTCACCGAGGCCCAAGCAATTGCCTTAATACCTTAGGGCCTCGAATCTGTCCAAGACTGAGCAAAGGATTAAATATGAGTGACGGAAAGAAAAAGCTTTCCTTCCTGACGGTCATTTCGACCATCATCTGCGTCGTCTTCGTTTGCGAGGCCGCCGCTCCTGCCGCCGCCATCGGCAACCAGCAGTTCTTCTGGTGGATCTTCCTGATTCTGACCTTCCTGCTCCCTTACGGCATGGTCGTCGCCGAGCTCGGCACCACCTATGACGGCGAGGGCGGCATTTACGACTGGGTACGCGATGGCCTGGGCGACAAGTGGGGCGCCCGCATTTCGTACTACTACTGGGTCAACTACCCCCTGTGGATCGCCTCGCTGGCGACCATGTTCCCCGACATCCTGGGCATGGTCTTCGGCGTCGAGTTCAACCTGATCGCCAAGATGGGTATCGAGCTTGCCTTCGTGTGGATCGTCTACCTCATGGGCCGCTCCAAGGCGGCCGACTCCGAGTGGGTCCTCAACGGCGGCGCCCTGATCAAGGTCGCCGTAGCCGTTATCGTCGGCGCCCTGGGCATCTGGTATGCCATGGAGAACGGTTTCGCGAACGACATGTCCGCCGCCACCTTCCTGCCCGAGCTCACCAACACCAACGCCCTGGGCTACCTGTCCATCATCATCTTCAACTTCATGGGCTTCGAGGTCATCTGCACCATGACCGACGACATGGCCGATCCCGCTCGCGATATCCCCAAGGCTATCGTCGTCGGTGGCGTGGCTATTGCCGTCATCTACCTGTTCGCTGGCTTCGGCATCGGCGCCGCCATCCCGGCCGACTCCATCGACCCCGACTACGGCATGATCGTCGCAGTCCAGACCATGGTGGGCGATTCCGTGCTCTTCAAGGTCATCTGCATCGCCTTCCTGATCACCCTGTTCGCCAACATGGCCGCCTGGTCCTTCGGCGTCAACTCCGTCGCCCGCTACGCCGCCGAGCACGGCAACATGCCCAAGGTCTTCGCCTCGATGGTCTCCGAGGACGACATGCCCAACGGCGCCAACCTGGTCAACGCCGTCGTCGCCTCCCTGGTCCTCTGCCTGCAGCTCGTTCCCGTCGACGCCATCTCCAACGGCGTCTTCTGGATGCTCTTCGGCACCTCCGTCGTCTTCCTGCTGCTCACCTACATCCCGATGTTCCCGGCGTTCCTCAACCTCCGCAAGAACGACCCGAACCGCGAGCGCATCTTCACGTTCCCGTTCAAGGGCGCGATGATGAAGGTCATGCTGGCCATCCCCTGCATCGAGCTGATCCTGGCCATCGTCGCGACGCTGGTGCCGCTCTCCGCCGCCGAGGTCGGCGACAAGGTCCCGATGATCGTCATCTTCATCGTGCTCGTGCTCATCGGCGAGGTCGTCCGCGTCGTCAGCGCTAGGGGCCGCGAGACCGAGTACAAGGGCCTCACCCCCGAGCTGGCCGCCCAGCGCCTCGCCGAGGAGGCCGAGGAGAACTAGGGCGCCCG
>CAJLLN010000029.1:0-15420 GCA_905207495.1 uncultured Collinsella sp.
AGCGGATTCCGTCGCGGCGCCTTGCGGCGCCACGATGTCGAGCGCAATCGGTGCAAAGGCGATTTCTTCCAGATAAGCCTCAATAGTCGGCTGATGCTTTTTGAGCTGCGCGATGGCAAAGCGCGAGGGGGCCTCGATCGTGAGCGTATCTTCGGTCAGGCTTATGGCGCGCGATTGCCCCAGCATGTTGATGAGGCGTGCATCTTGGCCGTCGCGCTGGCAAAAGGCGATGGCATCCCCCAGGATGATGCTTGCTTCCTCGTCCACTGTCTCTCCCGTTCTTTAGCTCTGAGCTCGCACGCGAGCGGCGCCGAGTTCGGTCAGATGGTATTTCTGGCCATGCTTGATGACCAAGCCGGCCTGCGCCAAGTCATTGAGCGTGCGTGACCAAGTGGGGGCCGAGTTTCCAAACGCCCTCGCAAGATCGGTTGCGCCGCACGCTTGATTTTGCGCCAGATAGCCCAGCGCGGCGTTGCCGCGATCGCTTACGAACACGTCCGGTTGTGGCTGTGCATACTGATTTACTGCATTAGGATACATCATTTGAGCTGCTGGTTGTTGAGAACTCTGCGTCGGCGGCATTTGCTGTTGAAAACTTTGAGGCCACTGTTGGTAAGGCTGCGGAGGCGTCTGCTGGGCCCAGGGGTTGTACTGCTGCTGCGGCATCTGCTGGTACGGCTGCTGATATCCCTGCTGGTACTGCTGCGGGAACTGCTGGCCATACCCCAGTGGCGGCATCTGCTGATATGGATATCCCTGTTGGTACGGCTGATAGCCCATTTGCTGGCCACCCGGCGCCCCCGTCGCCTGCTGCATTGCTGCTGCATCCTGATCAGCCAGCGGCATGGCCTCTGGCATGTTTGGCGGCATCGACATAGATGCCGCCTGGGGTTCTTGTGTGGGAAGCATTCCGGGCTGCTGCATCTGTCCCACGGGGGGCTGCATCTGCTGCGTTGCCACGGGCTGCTGCGCAAAAGGTCCCGGCAGGGGATATGTGGGCTGCTCCGTCTCGGGCCGCACGGCAGCGCCGCGTCCGCCGGCACGCTCGATTTCCTGCACGCGTTTAGGGTTCAGGCTTACCGTAACCACGGTGCCGTTGCCCATGTTGTTCTCGATGGATACGGCACCGCCGGCGTTTTCCAAATACTCCTGCACCATGGGAAACCCTGCTCCGGTTCCACGGATATAGCGCTTCATCTTGCTGTTTGCGCTGGTAACGCCAAAGTCGAAAGCACGTTCCTTGTCGTCGATGCCGGGTCCTTGGTCAGCAAAGCGGATGGTGTCTCCGCCGTCCAGAATCGAGATGATGGGCTCGGCAAAGTGTGCGTGGATAAAGTTTTCGACAATCTCGCGGATGACCATGAGCGAGATATGGCCACCTTGTTCTTTCATGCACTGGTAGACGGTGTTGGTCGTCTCTTCCAAATACGTGCGGACATCTTGCGGATCAATGACGATCACCCGCGGTGTCGACAGCATGTCGTCATAGACGGCGATGCGCGCGGCGTACATGGCTTTTGGCGCCTGCGTGGTCGTCTGCTCGCCTTCCGCACGCTCTTCGCGCACGCCGGTGATGTGCTCGTTGTCGGGTGCCGGGTCTCCGGAATCGACCATGGTGTAAAAGTCGTCAGACATGCCGCTCGCAATCTTTCAAAAGGTTTCGAACAAATAGTAGCTCACCGTGCAACGTTTCTCATCTTTCGACAACTTTTCAAAACTTGTTGAAAACTTTGGAAAACGGGTGAAAAGTTCTCAACATTGCCAACATGACCTGTTGAAAACTCGATGAAATATCGTGAAAGGTTGCCATGAGGCGCAAATTTCGGTTGTGCTTATGGGGGAACCGTGTGAACTGCGCAACCTTTTACCTTTGATTTCTTGACATTTGAACATTGATTTCCCTACAATCTTCAAGCTCACGTGTCTATATCTGCGTCCGCGTCCCCGCGGACACTCGAAATGCAGCAGGAGGAACTTAAGATGAAGCGTACGTATCAGCCTAATAAGCGTAAGCGTGCCAAGACCCATGGCTTCCGTGCCCGTATGGCCACTAAGGGTGGTCGTGCCGTGCTCGCCCGTCGTCGCGCCAAGGGCCGCAAGCGTCTCACTGTCTAGCAGCGATACACACATCTCGCATGAAGACTATTAAGTCTCGGCAAGATTTCGAGCATGTGTTCAGTCAGGGGCGTCGTTTCAATCACCCTCTGATTCGAATGACCATATGTGAATCGGTTGGCGAAGGCGACTCCGGAAGGGTCGCCTTCGTTGGTGCTAAGCGACTCGGTTGTGCCGTCGTGCGCAACCGATCTAAGCGTGTGATGCGCGAGGCCGCCCGCAGCTGTGGATTTCCCGTTGCGGGTTATGACATCATCTTGTTTGCAACTCCCAAGACGAGGGTTTCCTCGCCGCAGGAGATGGACAAGGCGTTGCGTTCGCTTATGAAGCGCGCCGGCGTTGCCGGGGAGGAGCGATGAGCAATCACGTTTTGCGACGTGTTGCCATCGCTCCTATTCGCATATATCAACAGGTTATTTCGCCCTTATTGCCTGACGCCTGCATTTATTACCCAACGTGCTCGCAATACGCCATCCAGGCGATTGAGAAGCACGGTGTTTTGAGAGGCTGCTGGCTTGCCGTGAGGCGCATCGCTCGCTGCAATCCCCTGCACGTCGGCGGTTATGACCCTGTGCCCTAGCGGGCACTCGCTATCGGAGGAAAACTTACATGTGGGATTGGATCGTTAACATCCTTTTCGAGCTGCTCAAGCTCATCCAGACCTTTGCGGTCGACTGGGGCCTGTCCATCATCATCCTGGTGGTCATCATCCGTCTGCTGCTGACGCCGCTTATGCTCAAGTCGACCAAGTCGACGGCTCGCATGCAGGTGCTGCAGCCCAAGATGCTCGAGATCCAGGAGCGCTATGCCGACGATCCCCAGCGTCAGGCCGAGGAGATGCAGAAGTTCTACAGCGAGAACAAGTTCAACCCCATGGCTGGCTGTCTGCCGCTGCTGATTCAGATGCCTATCCTGTTCGCCCTGTTTACATTGCTGCGCAACCTGCCGCAGTACTTTAACGACGGCACGTTCTCGTTCTTCAACATCCTGCCCGACCTGACCACCACGCCGAGCGCTTCCTTTGCCGATGGCTTTATGGTTGCACTGCCTGCGCTGGTTTGCCTGATCCTGTTTGCCGTCCTGACCCTGATTCCGCAGCTCTATATGTCGCGCAACCAGACCGGCCAGCAGGCTCAGAGCATGCGTATGATGGCCGTTGTCATGACGGTCATGATGCTTTGGATGGGCTGGAGCCTTCCCGTTGGTGTTCTGCTGTACTACGACGTCTCGTCTGCTTGGCAGGTTATCCAGCAGATTTTTGTGACGCAGAAGGTCATCGACAAGGCGAAGGCCGATGAGGAGGAGCGTCTTAAGAACGCTCCGCTGCAGGTTGAGGTCACTCGTCGCGAGAAGAAGCCGCGCCCGCACAAGAAGAAGTAGTGGGATATCAATCTTATTTAGGTACCTAACTTTTGGAGTACGTTATGTCTGAAGAGATCATCGAGGATATGCTTGAGGAGGTTGCCCCGCAGGTCGCGGGCGATTATCCCGAGATTGCACAGCGCTACAAGGCTGGTGAAGAGCTGACCGATGAGGAGCTCGACACCATTGCCGATGTTGCGATTTCCATCCTGCGTTCCATCCTTTCGCACTTCGATGCCGCCAACTCTCCTATCGATGAGTATGAGGGCGACGAGGGTGAGCTGATTTTGGATGTAACGGCTCCCGACCTTGCTGTTCTCATTGGCCGTCATGGTCGCACTCTTGATGCTCTTCAGGTAATGTTCTCTTTGCTGGTGAGCCGCAAGCTTGGCTTTAGGTATCCGGTTGTAGTGGACGTCGAGGGATACAAGAGCCGCCGCCAGGACAAGGTCGCCTCCATGGCTCAGTCTGCTGCCGAGCGTGCCATCCGCACTCATAAGAGTGTTTCGCTTCCGCCCATGAATGCCTACGAGCGCCGACTGGTTCACATTGCACTTCGTGGCAATGATGCCGTCGATACTCATTCTGAGGGTTCTGACCCTGATCGCCATGTGGTGATTGTTGCTCGATAATCTACTCGAGCTTATGCTAAGGGGACGTGGTTTCCACGTCCCCTTTTTTTTGTCAAAAGTTCTCGATACACTAATTTTGTCAGAAAGGAGCTTTCGTTGTTAGTACTTACTGATCAGCAAGCTGACGAGATGTTGAGTCGTTTAACTTCCTATTGCAAAGAGTATTCCTTGAGCGTAACTGATGTTGAGCTGAGGAAATGTATCCAGCATTTGGATTTGGTTCTGGAAATAAATAAGACAACCAATCTCACCCGTATTCTTAACGTAGAAGATGCTGCAGTACTTCATATCCTTGACTCACTTGTTTTGCTCCCTTATATCAATAAGGCTCCTGAGGGAGCTTTGCTCGATATGGGAACAGGTGCGGGCTTCCCTGGTATTCCATTAACCATAACCACGCATCGTAAAGCAACTTATATTGACTCTGTTGGCAAGAAGGTTGATGCAGTCAATTCCTTTGTCCATGCTCTTGGATTGAAACATGCTCATGGGGTCCATGATCGTCTTGAAGAATATGCTCGAAGCCATAAGAAGCAGTTCTCTGTTGTAACCGCCCGCGCACTGGCCCCTCTACCGATTCTTGTTGAGTATGCGGCTCCGTATCTCAAGGATGGAGGGCTATTTGTTATCACCAAGGGCAATCCTTCGGATGAGGAGCTTGCTTCTGGCATGTCAGCAGCAAAGATTTGCGGCTTCACTTTGCTTCTGAATGACGCTATCGATTTGCCTGAGGGCCTGGGCCACAGGGAGTTTATTGTTCTTAAGAAGAGTCATCCAGCATCCGTTTCATTGCCTCGTGCAAATGGCATGGCAAAGAAGAATCCGCTTGCCTAGATGTTTCACGTGAAACATAATGGATACTAACAACTTGCAGTGTTTCACGTGAAACATGGCAGTTGATATCGAATCGGAATGTTTCACGTGAAACATCCTCCGTTTGACAGCTTTAATACACACCAGGAGGGACCGTGGGATTTCGCGACGTTAAGCGTTCTAAGAGCGCAAAAGACACGCGTATCATTGCAATCATCAATCAAAAAGGCGGCGTCGGTAAGTCAACGACGGCTGTAAACCTTGCAGCAGCACTGGGTGAGCAGGGTCGTAAGACGCTGATTGTCGATTTTGATCCGCAGGGAAACAGCACCAGTGGATTCGGAATTGAAAAAGAAGACCTTGATCACTGCATCTATGATGCATTGCTGAATGATGTGCCGGCAGAATCGCTTATCCTTGATACAAATTGCAAAAAGGTATTCGTAATTCCGGCAACAATTCAGCTTGCAGGCGCCGAAATTGAGCTCGTAAGCGCAATTGCTCGTGAAACCCGCCTCAAAGATTTGCTTGAGCCGATTCAGGACGAGTTCGATTTTATTTTCATTGACTGTCCTCCTTCGCTCGGCTTGCTTACCATCAACGCCTTGACCGCAGCAGACAGCGTTTTGATTCCAATCCAGTGCGAGTATTACGCACTCGAGGGCGTTACGAAGCTGCTTGAGTCAATGAAGATGGTCAAATCTCGTCTGAACAAGGGCTTAGACACCTACGGTGTGCTTATGACCATGTATGACTCGCGTACTTCTCTGTCGAATCAGGTTGTTGAGGAGGTTCAATCGTACTTTGGTGACAAGGCGTTTAAGACACTGATCCCCCGTACGGTCAAAATCTCCGAAGCTCCGTCTTTTGGAGAGCCGATAATTACCTATGCACCTCAAAATAAGGGTGCAAAAGCATATATGAACCTTGCAAAAGAGGTGATCAAGCGTGCCTAATGTAAAGAAACGTGGCGGATTGGGACGTGGACTCAATGCTTTGGTCTCAGAGGCCGAGTATGAGACCGGTGGTTCGGCTGCATCGGCTTCAAATGCCGCATCTGAAACAAAGCTACCTATTGAGGATATCGTTCCCAACCCAAATCAGCCACGAATTCACTTTAACGAAACTGAACTTCGCGAGTTGAGCGAGTCAATCCAAGAACATGGCGTTTTGCAGCCACTTTTGGTTCGTAAGCATGGAAACGGCTATGAGATCATCGCTGGTGAGCGTCGTTACCAAGCGTCAAAGCTTGCTGGTCTTGAGGAGCTGCCTGTCATCATTAAAGATGTTAATGATGAAGAGATGCTTGCTCTTGCACTTATCGAAAACCTTCAGCGTTCTGATCTGAATCCTGTCGAAGAGGCTAAGGGCTATCGCCAGCTCATAGATGCCAGCGGTATGACCCAGGAGGCATTGTCAAAGGCTGTAAGCAAGTCACGCTCTGCAATTACAAACTCGCTACGCCTTCTTGATCTTCCCGAAGTTGTTCAGCAGATGATATTTGAGGGCAAACTTACTGCTGGTCATGCACGTGCGATTCTTGCAGTTCCCTATGAGGATGCTCGAATTCGACTTGCTGAGAAGGTTGTTGCAGAGGGCCTTTCCGTCAGAGCGACAGAAAATCTTGCTCCGTTGTTTTCTGCCGGAGAGACACCTAAGACTCCGAGGCCTGCAACGCCTCAGTCTTTTAAAAAGGCTGCGCGCGTGCTTCGTCAGGTTTTTAAGACCAACGTGCGTGTGAAGAGCTCGCGAGGAAAGAATAAGATTGAGATTGAGTTTAAAGACGAGGAAGAGCTCTCTCGTATTCTTGGTGAAATGATTCAGTTTGATCAAGGAGGCCAAGATGAGGAATAGGATTTTAACTGCGATTGCATTGGCGACGACTGTCGCGATTGGTGCCTTTGCTGGCTATAAGATCGCGACAGACGATGAGCTTCGAGGTCGTTTGCTTCGTAGCGCGCAAGATATTGTCGATACATCCAAGAAGAAAATGGATGTTATGACAGAAGATGTTGCCATGCGCACTGCTCAGGTAACGAAGAATCCCAAGATTAATCAAGGTTGGGTTAGCAACCAATGGGAAAATGTAGGCTATTAGGTACCTAACAATTACTTAGCATATTTTGAGGGGTTCTTGTCTGATTCACGAGGCAAGGACCCATTATTTTGGCCGTAAAAAATGGGACAGGTAGCAGCTGATTCAAATTAAGGCCAATAAATGAAACGGCCCCGGTTGCATATCTTGCAACCGGGGCCGTTCGATGTTTCACATGAAACGTTTTGGGGTGCGACTCCCCTATGCGTTCTTCTGAACTTTGAAGCGCTGCTTCAGCTGTCCGCAAGCGGCGTCAATATCGTTACCACGGGAGTTACGAATCGTGGTCTCGATGCCACGAGACTCAAGGCGACGCTGAAGATCCTCAACCTTATGAATCGGCGATGGCTTGAGCGGGCTGCCCTCGATGTCGTTAAGCTGAATCAGGTTAACGTGGCACAACGTTCCCTCGCAGAAGTCACAGAGCGCCTGCATCTCGGGATTCGTATCGTTGACGCCTTCAATCATGGCATACTCATAAGTCGGGCGGCGGCCAGTCTTCTCGGTGTAGAGCTGAAGCGCCTCGTGAAGGCGAAGCAGCGTGTACTTCTTAACGCCGGGCATGAGCTTGTTGCGCGTCGACTGGATGGCGGAATGCAGGGAAACGGCAAGCGTGAACTGCTCGGGGATGTCGGCAAATTTGCGAATACCGGGAATAACGCCGCTGGTAGAGACGGTGAGATGACGAGCGCCGATACCGATGCCATCGGGGTCGTTGAGGATTCGCAGCGCCTTGAGAACCTCGTCGTAGTTGGCAAACGGCTCACCCTGGCCCATGAAGACAACGCTCGTGACGCGCTCGCCAAAGTCGTTGGATACATGAAGTACCTGGTCGACGATCTCTTGAGCGGTCAGAGAGCGCTTGAGGCCGTTGAGACCGGTAGCGCAAAAGGCACAGCCCATGCCGCAGCCTGCCTGGGTGGAAACGCAGACGGAAAGCTTGTTGCGACGGGGCATACCGACAGTTTCGACGGAAATGCCGTCGTGGTACTCGAGCAGATACTTGCGCGAGCCATCTTTGGAAACCTGCTTGGTGAGTTCAGTCGGCGTATCAAAGGCAAAAGCCTCTTTAAGCTGCTCGCGGAAAGCCTTGGGAAGGTTGGTCATGTCGTCGAACGAACAAACGTTCTTCTCAAAGACCCATTCGATGAGCTGCTTCGCGCGGAAGGCGGGCTGGCCAAGCTCGGCCACGAGCTCGCGAATATCGTTTTGGCTCAAGTCGCGAATGTCCTGAGATTTAGTCCTGGGATTCATGGAAGCCTTTCGATTTTGGGGAAACGTAGAGGGTATCGCTACAATATGGTATCAGCTGCAGAAATTATAGAGGAGGAGTCTGCCCATGCCGGGTAAAAGCCTAGAGAACATGCACGTAGCGGTCTTGGCGGGCGGTCATTCCGCTGAGCGCGAGATCTCGCTCAATTCGGGAAAGAACGTTGTGGTGGCACTGAAGGAAGCCGGCTACACCTCGGTGGAGCTGCTCGATACGGCCGCTGATGACTTTATGGTAACCATGGCAACCGGCGGCTTTGACGTGGCGTTTATCGCCATGCACGGTGCCGGCGGCGAGGATGGCGCCATGCAAGGCGCCATGGAGACCCTGGGTATCCCCTACACGGCTTCGGGCGTGCTTGCCAGCGCCTGCGGTGCCGACAAGGAGGTCTCTAAGCTCCTGTACGCCAAGGCGGGCATTCCCATTGCCCCCGGCCTTGCGCTCGAGGTGGGCGATGAAGTCGATATCGATCATATCGTCGAGGTTTGTGGCGAGCGCTGCTTTGTGAAGCCGGCCGTCAACGGTTCCAGCTATGGCATTTCCCTGGTCCATGAGCCCTCCGAGCTGCCCGCGGCAATCGCCAAGGCGTTTGAGTACGGCGACAAAGTACTGGTCGAGAAGTGCATCGAGGGTACCGAGATCACCGTCGGCGTATACGGCGAAGATGACGTGCGCGCTCTGCCGATTGTCGAGATTCGTAAGCCCGAGGACTGCGAGTTCTACGATCTGGACGTGAAGTATGTCGACCCTACGGACATCCATCGCATTCCGGCGCAGATTTCACCCGAGAATTACGCTCGTGCCCAGGAGCTTGCCTGTGCTGCTCACAAGGCCCTCGGTTGCCTGGGTATCTCGCGCAGCGACTTTATCGTGAGTGAGGACGGCCCCGTTATCCTCGAGACCAATACCATTCCCGGCATGACCGATACGTCGCTGTATCCGGACGAGATCCGCCACACCGACGACATGACGTTCCCGCAGGTCTGTGACAGCCTGATCCGTATGGGCCTTCGTCGAGCGGGCATTGCATGCTAATCGAGGACGCGGTTTCGTCAGGAACGCCGCAGTTTGTCATCGACTCCTATGCCACGCTTGCCGAACGCGCCAAAACGCAGTCCTTTGGTCTTATCGAGGAAGATGTGATTGTCCTCGATACCGAGACCACAGGTCTTTCGGTGCAGGACAATGAACTGATCGAGATCTCGGCGGCCCGTCTTTCGGGCCGCGAGATCGTCGACCGTTTCGATACCTTCGTGCATCCCAAGCAGCTGATTCCCGCCGAGATTACCGAGCTCACGAGCATTACAAATGCCGATGTGGCAGATGCCCCGTCGGCCGTTGAGGCCGTCGCCGCTCTCGCCGATTTTGTCGGTGGTTGCCCGGTGATCGCACATAACGCCACGTTCGACCGCTCGTTTATCGAGTCGGTCAAAGGCGGCGTCAACGTGAGCGATATTTGGATCGATTCGCTGGCGCTGTCGCGAATCGCGCTTCCGCGCCTGGCCTCGCACAAGCTGTCTTTTATGGCCGATCTGTTTGGCTGTGACTCGGTATCACACCGTGCCAATGCCGACGTCGACGCCCTGTGTGGCGTATGGCGCGTGTTGCTCGTGGCGCTCACCGACTTGCCCCAGGGCCTCATGGCGCGCCTAGCCGACATGCATCCGGATGTGCCTTGGTCCTATCGTCCTATCTTCTCATTCTTGGCAGGGCAGAACCCTGGTTCTATCTTCTCTCTCAGCGCCGCTCGTGCTGACGTTCTCAAGGCCGATCGCGCCGACGATCGGGTGGACGCCGACGAACTGCCGGTCCTCAAGATGCCGAGTCGTGAGGAGATTGAGGCAGACTATGCGCCAGGTGGCCTGGTCAATCGCATGTACCCCACCTACGAGCCGCGTGATGAGCAGATCGCGATGGCGCTCGAGGTCCGCGATGCGCTGGTCACGGGCACTCATCGTGTAATTGAGGCGGGCACGGGCGTCGGCAAATCGATGGCCTATCTGGTGCCTTTTGCCGAGGCAGCACGCCGTAACAACATCACGGTTGGTATTGCGACCAAATCGAACAATCTCGCCGACCAGCTCATGTACCATGAGCTGCCAAAACTTGCCGAGCAACTGGACGGTGGTCTGTCATTTTGCGCTCTCAAGGGGTATGACCACTATCCGTGCCTGCGCAAGCTTGAGCGCATGAGCCGCGGCCAGGTCGAGATTACCACCAAGCGCGATCCGGCGGACACGCTCACGGCGGTCGCGGTCATTATGGCGTACGTCTGCCAATCAGCCGATGGCGACCTCGACTCGCTTGGCATTCGGTGGCGCAGCGTCAACCGCCCCGACTTTACGACGGCCTCGCGCGAGTGTGCTCGCCGCCTCTGCCCGTTTTTCCCTGATAAATGTTTGGTCCACGGCGCCCGCCGTCGTGCGGCGCATGCCGATGTGGTGGTCACCAACCATTCCCTGCTGTTCCGCAATGTTGCGGCCGAGGGCAGGATTTTGCCTCCGATTCGTCATTGGGTAATCGACGAGGCTCATTCTATCGAGCGCGAGGCGCGCCGTCAGTGGGCGCGCGTGGTGTCGGCGGACGAATCACGCGTTCTGTTTGAGCGCCTGGGTGGCTCGAGCACCGGTGCGCTAAGCCAGGTCTCCCGTGATTTGGCAACCTCCGAGGGCTCTACGCTCTATTTGGGCCTTACTGCCAAGGCGACGTCAACGGTTGCGCGCGCGAGCATGGCAATCGCCGACGTGTTCGATGGCGTTCGCGAGCTCGGCCGCCGTGCCCGTGGGGGTTATGACAATGCCAATCTATGGATTGGCCCCGAGCTGCGCGAATCTGACGACTGGCATGATTTCTTACCGTCGGCCTACACTGCCATCGACGCATTGGAACAAGCTGACAAGAGCGTCGACGCGCTGGTGCAAGCCGTCGCCGCCGACAAGCCCGAGGTTGTTGTCGACCTGGGTGATATTTCGCGCCGCCTGCACGAGCTGGCCGAGAACCTCAAACTCATCATTGACGGCACCGATGAACACTACGTGTATTCGCTGCAGGTCAATCGCAGGCTGCGTGCCGGCGGAGAGTCAATGACCGCAGAGCGCATCGACATTGGCGAGGCCTTGGCAACCGAGTGGCTGCCCGAGGTTCACACGGCTATCTTTGCCTCGGCGACCATGACGGTGTCCAAAAGCTTTGAACACTTTAACCACGCGGTCGGTCTCGATCGCATCGGTGCTTCAACATCCTCGTCGCTGCACTTGGACTCGAGCTACGACTTCGATTCGAACATGGCTGTAGTCGTTGCGGGCGATATCCCCGATCCGCGCGATCGTGAGAGCTATCTTACAGCGCTCGAGCGCGTGCTGGTCGACGCCCATCTTGCCATGGGCGGATCGGTGCTCACACTGTTCACCAATCGGCGCGACATGGAAGACCTGTACGCCCGCGTTGAGCCTAAGATGGCCCGTGCGGGTCTGGAGCTCAACTGCCAGCAGCGCAACTCATCTCCTCGTCGCCTGCGCGACCGGTTTATCAACGAGCCGACCTCGTCGCTTTTTGCCCTTAAGGCCTTCTGGGAGGGATTCGACGCCAGCGGCGAGACGCTGCGCTGCGTCATCATTCCCAAGCTGCCGTTCTCGAGTCCCACGGACCCGCTCTCGTGCGAGCGCAACCTGCGCGAAGACCGCGCTTGGGCGCGCTATTCGCTGCCCGAGGCGGTGCTCGAGGTCAAGCAGGCGGCCGGCCGCCTTATCCGCTCGTCGACCGATTGCGGCGTGCTGATTCTGGCCGACCCGCGCCTGGTGACGAAGGGCTACGGAAAGAAGTTCTTAACGTCGCTGCCCACGAGCTCCTACCAGCGCATCGAATCGGCGCAGATCGGGCACTATCTGCAACTGTGGCGCGCACGCCACGAGCGGCGTCGCTAAAGCGGACAGACGAGGGTTTTTGCCATACCGCACAGACGCTTTGACAGGGCGGGGTCATCCAAGATGCGGATGGCTCCGCCCGCTGCGATTATCTGGCTCAGTAGCCAACGCTCGGAGCCGTAATGCACGGTTACCGTTGCCGTGTCTGCCCCGCTGCGCTCGATTAGGGTGATGCCGGCCCAGTCCAGATGCTCCGCCATATCGAATGGCATCAGGAGCTTTGCGCTACGCTGCGTCCGGGCAAGGGAATCGTGGAGGGATGCGACATCCGGTGCGTGAGGCACGACGGAGTCTTCCGTCAAGGCGAGTCCCTCGATTTTATCCATGCGATAGGTGCGCTGCTCATCGACCGCGATGTCCCAGGCAATCAGGTATGTTTGGTCGCCGTTTGACGTAATGCGCAAGGGGTCGACCAGACGCTCGCGTGGCCGTGCATCGTCCATCGAGCGATACGAGATGCGGCAGCGAACGCCGTCCTGAATGGCGCAGCTCAGCTGCTGCCAGTGCGACCCGTGGTTGACGGTGTCAAAGACGCGCTGGTTATAGCCGAGCTCTTCGGGTAGAAGGGCATGTCGAATCCGAGCTGCCGTCTGCGGCTCGATCCCCAACGATTCAAGTTCATGGTTGAGCACAGCGCCCTCGGCGGCACTCAGGCGCAACGGTAGCACACGACCGGCGTCACCGGTGAGGACCACACGCTCGCCGCGGCATTCGCAGATGATGCGCGCGCCCGATTCTCGGTCCGCGAGCGTCGAGACGATCTCGAGAATCTCGTCGAGCGACACCCCCGTGATGTCAAAGCGACTGCAAATCTCGGTTCGTGTCATGCCACTCTCGCCGGCGGCGTAGAGGGCCTCCATGATGTCGATGGCACGCGAGAGCCTCTGCTCGCTGGTGAGTTTACGCACGGGCATGCTCGTGCACCGTCCTTTCAATGAGGTGGTTCCACGCCTGCTTGAGCGATTTGGGGGCCACGGGCCTCATGCCGTCCATGGCGTGGGCCATGCAAAATGAGGCGGCGGCTTCAAGGTCGCGCACGTCAACGGTCCAGGTCCATCCCACATCGGTGTGTGCGAGCTCACCTCGCCCACGCGTGAGGCCGTTGATCATATCGATCTGCGTCTGAGGGGCGAACGAGAACGTGGCTGCAACGGGCGGTCGGTCGGCAAAATCGAATTCAAAGAACAGATAGTCGTTGAGATTGAAGTTCGCGGGGATGACGTAGGCCTTCGAAGGACGCCAAGCGCGTACGATACGGTCGCAGCGGAATGTCCTGATGTCGTCGGTGACGTTGTCGAGGCCGCAGAAGTACGCCACGCCCTCGCGCTCGAACATGCCGTAGACGCAGACGGTACGTTCTTTCTGCTCGCCGCGTCCGTTCTGATATAAAAATCGCAGCGCGCATCGCTCGGCAAAGGCGCTCCATACCGCATCGACGGTGGGAGAGCGGCTGATCGGTGCTTCGTCCGCCGTCGTCCTACCGGTGAGGTAGGCAATCTTTGATCGAATATCGGCAAGCGGTGCGGCAAAAGTGGATGAGCCGGCCGCTAGTGTCTGGTCGATGGCGTTGAGCAGGATATCGGCGTCGTCTGCGGTGATGAGGCCGCCTGCTGCAAAGGTGTGCTCGCGGTCAATTGTCCACGAGCTTTCCTCGGTCTCCTGCGCGCCGGCGGGGCGAACCTCCTTGATTAAGATGCCACGCTCGAGCAGTTTGTCACGATCGCGCCGAAACTTGCGCTTATCCGAGTCGATGTTGCCCGAGCCATATCCCAGGTCAGAATCCAAGACGATCTGCTCGGTCGTCAGCGGTTCGGGGGAGCTATTGAGTACAAAGAAAAGATTGAGGATGCGCTGAGCCGTTTTATCGAAACTGGGCTCCAAATTTCCCTTTTTAATTGTCTCGGTCGTGTCGCTTGCCGTCATAGAGTCCTCGCATGAGAAGGTGGTTTGCTGCCATGATTTTAGTCCGATATGGAGATTAGGCTATATCCTTGTCCGCTCGGGGCGTTAAGATGGGCCGAATTCGGTCGTTTGCGCTCGCTCGGGGTATACTTTCGACTATATACGGTTCTAATGTGCATGCATTGGGCCTATTTGTCGGATTATGGATGTGGAGCGCACATGGCGAACACCCAGAACTATATTAACCACCTGCTGCAGAACACCGGCATTACGCCGGCATGCAGCGAAGAAGAGCGCTTGGCTGCCGAGGATATCGCTCAGATCTTCCGCAACCACGGCTTTGATCCCGAGGTTCAGGAGTTCAATGCCCCGGCGCCCAGTAGGTTGGCATTTGCCGTTACCGGTATTCTTGCGTTTGCCGGTGCCCTGCTGATGGGCATCGGCGGCGGTATCGGCTTGGTCGGCACCTTGCTGGCCATTGTCGGTGCCGTGCTCTACGTGCTCGAGCGCACAGGGCATCCCGTGGTTTCGCGCCTGGGCAAGACGGGCGTGAGCCAAAATGTCATCGCCTACCACAAGGCCTCGGGCCCGCTCGCGTCTCCGCGCAACCGCCCGGTGGTCGTTGTCGCACACTACGACTCTCCCCGTGCTGAGCTGCTCGCCCGCGAGCCCTATGCTTCGTATCGTGCGCTCATTGCCAAGCTGTTGCCCGTTGCCACGGTTGCCCCTGCTGCCGTTGCCATCCTGCGTATCCTGCCGCTCCCCGGCGCGCTCAAGGTTCTGCTGTGGATTGTCGCGATCCTCGCTTCCCTCGTTGCACTTGCCAACGCGGCAAACATCATCTCTAACCGCCACATTCTTCCCTATACGTCCGGCGCGGTGTGCAACAAATCTTCTGTCGCCGCTATGCTCGGCGTTATGGACAACGTTGCTCCCTTCCAGGGTGAAAACGAGTTTCCCGACGATGTTCCGTTCGATACCTATTTTGGGGAGCAAAAGCGCCGTGCCGAGGAAATGGCGCGCGCAGCGGCGGAATATGCCGCGGCCCAGCAGCAAAACGACTACGGCAACACCATCGAGTATGAAGAGCCTACCTGCGCCGAGGACGAGTTCGGTCAGCCGATTGCTCCCGACGCTCAAACCGAGCCCGAACAGGGTGAGGCTTTCGACGAGCAGATCGAGGGCTTTGAGGGTGCGTCTGCCGACGAGACGCTGATCGGCGCCATCGTGCCCGAGGATCAGAATCAGGCTGTCCAGGCCGAAGAGTTCAATGACGAGGTTTCCGCTGCCGAGCCGGTGGAGGAGCCT
>CAJLLN010000030.1:0-15340 GCA_905207495.1 uncultured Collinsella sp.
CACGTGCTGGTGCGCAACGGCGAGGTCGTGGCGTGCATTCCGCTGGCGCTCGGTGGCCTTATGAGCGAGGGCGCGGCCGAGGACGTTGCCGCGCAGCACGACGACTTTATGGTCAAGGCGCGCGCCATGGGTATTGAGCCGCCGCTCGACCCCATCATGGGCATTATCTTCCTGCCCCTGCCGGTCATCCCGACGCTCCGCATCCGCCCCGAGGGCATGTTCGACGTCACAACCTTCACCTACGCCGACTAGTCATCGGGGACGTTCTTAAACGACTAGTCGTTGGGGACACTCTTTGGCGGGCCGCCTGACGTCGCGACCGTGGGGCCTCTGGCATGTGTGAGCTATTTGCCAGGTCCTTGTAACGTTTACGCCCGCGGAGTCTTATTTGAGCTCCCTTTGGGTACGTTGGAATCGGATACACGTTCGATTCCAACAAGCCCGAAGGGAGCTTTTCTATGTTTAAACTGATTGCATCCGATATGGACGGCACACTGCTTGACGAAAACGGCCAGGTGCCTCCTGAGACCTACGAACTGATTCTGGCGCTACACGAGCATGGCGTGCATTTCGCCGCATCGTCAGGTCGTCGCTACGATCGCCTGTGCGAGTTCTTTGCGCCCGTTCGCGACAAGATGGACTTTGTCGCCGCTAACGGCGCCCAGGTCTACGCCGACGGTAAGATGGTAGACCGTGAGGTGTATTCCCACCTGGCGATTCGAAGGCTCGCCCAAGCCGTCAGGACGTTTCCCAATCTGCATCTTGCGCTCTTTGACCGAACCAAGTCCTTCCTGCTCGATGACGAGTGCAAGTTCGTGCGTGAGGTCGATAAGGACCTTCCCAATGCCGAGCGCATTTGGGAGCTGCCCGATCCCAGCGTAAATATCATCAAAGCGAGTATCTTTTGCGACGACAGTGCGGTTATGGACAGTGCGTACGTGCTACAGCGCGAACTTGGTCAGCTCTTTACTTTTGCGCCTTCGGGCAACGCGTGGATCGATGCCATGCAGCCTGGTGTGTCGAAGGCCTCGGGTATCGCGCAGCTCGCGGAGCATTACGGCATTGGTCGCGACGAGGTCATGGCGTTTGGCGACTCGATGAACGACTACGAGATCATTCGCTTTGTCGGCACGGGCTGCGCGATGGAAAACGCGCGCCCCGCGCTCAAGGCGGTGGCCGATCGCGTGGTGGGTCGTAACCGCGACCACGCCGTTCAGCATGAGCTCCGTCGCGTGCTGGAGAGTCTCGCCTAATTCGGCAGATGGGGACGTTCCTTTTCTGCCGACAGTGGGGGACAGTCCTTGCAGCTTTTTCGCGAAGACTGTCCCCAACGACTAGTCGTTTAAGAACGTCCCCAATGACTGACCAATGACTAGGCAAGGGCGGCCATGATGGTGCGGGCGACGCCGTCGTGGTCGTTGTCGTATTCGGTGATGGCGTCGGCGGCCTCGCGGTCTTCGGACTCGGCGTTGATCATGGCCATGCCGTGGCCCGCTGCCTGCAGCATGGGGATGTCGTTGATGTTGTCGCCGAACGCCCAGGCGTCGGCGAGACGCTCGCCCAGGTGCTCGCATAGCCACGTGAGGGCCGTTCCCTTGGTGGCGCCCTCGCCCATGACCTCGATATTCATGGCGTACGAACGCGTGACCTCAATGCCTTCGAGCGTGTCGAGCTCCGCTGCGATGGCATCGCGATCGGCCGGGTCGTGCCAGTACATGGCGATGCGTTCGAGCGTCTCGACCTCGTCGATCTTGCTGTCGATATCCATGTCGATCGGTGTTCGTGTGCGCTTGAGCGAAGCCGCGATGTGGGGGTCGCCGCCGCAGAATTCGTCCAGGCGCGCGTAGAGCGAGCGGGGGAGGAAGCACCGCCCGTCCGCGAAGATATCGAAGGTGACGTCATGGCCGGCGGCAATGCTATGGACGCGGTGGGCGATGGCGCGGTCGAGCGGTCGGCTCAAAATGCGCGTAGCACGTGAGGCATCGGTGGGCGTACCGTCGTTGAGCTGCCAGACGCTGGCACCGTTGGCGCAGACTGCGTAGTGTACGGCGGGGTGGGCGAGGATGGGCTCAAAGATGCCCGACAGCGGGCGCCCCGTGCAGGGCACAAACTCAATACCGCGGCGCGCAAGCTCGTCGAGCATCGCCCAGGTGGCGTCGCTCATCTGCTTATCACTCGTCAGCAGCGTTCCATCCATATCGGAAAACACAATCATTTGATGCAGCCCTTTCTGCTGGCATAAAAAGCGTGGCCGAGGGCGGTGATGCCCTGGCCACGCTCGGGTTCTATAACGGTCCGCGTCCTAGCGGTCGGCGAGCGGCTTGTATTCCAGCGGCTCGATCACCGGACGGTATGCCGGGCGGATGATGCGATGCGCGCAGAAGAGCTCTTCCATGCGGTGTGCCGACCAGCCGGCCATGCGGGCGACGGCGAAAAGCGGCGTAAAAAGCGTCTCGGGCACGCCGAGCATCTTGTAGATAAAGCCTGTGTACAGGTCGATGTTGGCGCAGATAGGCTTGGTCATGCCGTGGTCGCGCATCACCTGCGGTGCCAGGCGCTCGATGCGCTCGATGAGTGCGAACTCTTCGCCCAAGTCCTTTTTGGCTGCCAGTGAGCGCGCGTAACGGCGGCAGACCTCGGCGCGCGGGTCGCTGAGCGTATAGACGGCGTGGCCCATGCCGTAGATGAGGCCCGTGCCGTCGAAGGCCTGCTTGTCGAGGATCTTGCCCAGGTAGGCCGCGACCTCGTCCTCGTCCTCCCAGTTGGAGACATGCGCGCGGATGTCCTCGTGCATAGACACGACCTTGGCATTGGCGCCGCCGTGGCGCGGGCCCTTGAGCGAGCCGATAGCCGCGGCGTAGGCGGAATACGGGTCGGTGGCCGAAGACGACAGCACGCGGCAAGCGAAGGTGGAGTTGTTGCCGCCGCCGTGCTCGGCATGCAGCATGAGCATAACGTCGAGCAGCATCGCCTCATCGCGGGTGAACGCCATGCCGCCGCGCAGGACCTGTAGGATGGTCTCGGCGGTGGAGAGACCGGGCGTGGGGTGCGGCACGTGAACCTCGGAGCCGCGAAGCTTGGCGACCGAGGCCATGTGTGCGAAGGCGGCAATGCGCGGGAGACGTGCGAGCATGGAAATGGCGACGTCGATTTCGTGCTCGGGCGTGATCACGTCTGGTTCGGCATCGAAGGCGTAGAGCAGCAGTACGGCGCGCTGGAGCACGTTCATGATGCTCGACGACACCGTGGTCATAGGGAACTCTTTAACGTACTCGTCGCTTAGATGTCTAAAGGCGCCCAGGCGCTCGCAAAAGCCGTCGAGCTCTTCCTTGTTGGGCAGCGAACCCGTGATAAGCAGATAGGCGACTTCCTCGTAGCCGTAGCGATTCTCGGCCTGGGCATTGTTGACCAGATCCTCGATGCTGTAGCCGCGAAGCGTGAGCTTGCCCTGATCGGGCACGACCTTTCCGTCGACCTTGTTGTAGCCGTGCACATCCGAGATACGAGTGAGGCCCGCGACCACGCCCGAGCCGTCGGCATTGCGCAGGCCGCGCTTGACATTGTGCTCGACAAACAGGTCCTCGTCGTACGGGGCGGTCGGCAGGCCGTGGTAGAGGCTTTCGCTTTCAGACGAAATCTGGCGGCTTGCTTCGTAATCCAGAACCAGTCGGCTCAAGTGGTCATCGAAGCGGTAATAGATTTTTTTGGCGTCGTAGGCCATGCGCGCTCCTCTCCGGGCCGCATCGGGGTGGCTTGCATGGGCATGCGCGTGTCAGGCAATCCCCGGCGGCTTGTTCGCTACAGGCGGTACATAAAGTTAAAGACGTCCTCGCGCTGGATGGACACGTTGACGCCCGAAAGCTCGCCAGCCTCGGCTAGCGCCTTCTGCAGCTCGGCGAAGTCGAGCTTGGACTCGGCGGTGTCGGCCAGCATGGTCATGGTAAAGATGTCCTCGATAATGGACTGCGTAATGTCGCGGATGTCGACGTTGGCCTCGCCCAGAACGCGGGTGACGCCGGCGACGATACCGGGGCGGTTCTTGCCAAGGACGGTGATGACGATACGGGAGGACGAGATCTCGGCCATGGGAAACCCTTTCGCGTGATTGCGGCGCGCGCGGGGCGCTCCGCTACGGTACAGTGTTCATCATTGTACCTGTCTGGCGCAAAAAAGGCGCGCTCGCTGCGGCGTTACATGCCTGCAACATGAGCGTAAGGGGGAAGGCCGTACGGGGAAGAGCCGTCTGGCGCGTGTCCGGCTCGTGTTGGGTTGATTTCCGATCTCAGCCGAACACATTGAGCGGACAGGCCGTTCCCGCAGTCAGCCGAACGCCTCCGACGGCTGATTCCGAACTGGAAGCGGAGGGCATCCCCGCCCTTCGGTAGGGGATACCGCTCCGCGGCGCATGCCGCGGGCGGCGCCCCTATCGGACCACCGTGACCTCAGTTGGGATGGGCCCAGCACTGCCGCGTACTCGGTGAGCTAGAGCCAACTGTTCGTCTTCACGTCGCGTATGGCGATATTTCGGTCGTCCGGCTCGGTGATGCCGTAGCCGAACGCCTGGAGCGTCTCGATGGACTCCTGGATCCTCTGTTGGAACATGGGACCCGGATCGACCCTCGGCCCGAGGTGCCCGCGCCAAAGGCACGGCGTGGCGCGCAGCATGTTATGGATTTTGGAGATGGGCTCGATGTCGGCGTAGACGTTGAGCGTCGCCATGGCGTCCTTGTGGCCGAGGATCGATTGGAGCGCCTTGATATCGCCGCCTTGGCGGATCCACTGCGTTGCGAACGTGTGGCGAAGGCCGTGGAACGTGATCAGCTCGTCGTTGGTGCCCATGAGGCCGTTGGTCTCCGAGAACGTCTTGAACGCCCTGCGGATATAGCTTGTCGTCGCGAAGGTCGCGCCCGGCTCCGACAGGATGTAGCAGTCCCCGATCTCGACCGCCCCGGTAAGGCCGCGCAAGCGCAGCTTTCCGCAGTCGATCTCGTGGGTCTCCTTCAGGAAGGGGAGTAGGCCGACCGGGTCGATGGGGATACCCCTGGCGTCATGGGTCTTGGTGTCCTTGATGAACGAACCCATTCCCTTCGCGTACGCCACCGAGTGTCTGATCGAGATCAGGCCCGTCTCGAAATCCACATCGCACCACCGAAGGCCGCAGACCTCGCCGATTCGCATCCCCGTGTGCAGGGCGAGTACGACCGCCCTCTAATCCTCGGCGGACCAATCGAGTCCGAACTCCTTTCGGGCATCCTCTTCGCTCATGACTTCGAGAAGGTCTCCGGGTTGGCAACGAAGGGCGAGGCATAGCTGCTCGAGTGTGTTGAAGCGAATGCCGCGAATATGCCCTTTTTTAATACGGGACAGGTTCACGGGCGTGGTTCCAATCCTTTCGGCAAGTTCGTTCGAGGAAATCTTTCGCTCGGCCATGATCTTGTCGAGGCGAACAATTACGGGCATGGCGTTTCCTTACGCAATCTCGTCGGAGTCGAGGTACAGCTCTCGGGCGTACAAGAAGAGCTGGGAAAGCATGAACAGGACGATGCCGAGAACCAGAGAGGTCCAATCGAATGATGAAGCGATCTCTTGGGCGCCGACGGCCCCCTCGCCGCCAAACATCGAAACGGAGGTTTTGAGTGAGCCGGCGTAGAGGCTGGTGGCAGCTTGAACAACGAAGAGAATGCCGAGCACCTTCAAGCATGTCGCAGACCCTTTCTTGAAGGGGTCTCCGCTCTTGATCGTCCACACGAGAACGGCGCTGAGGATGGTCGTAGCGATACCGATGACGGCAGGGACCAATGTCGAGATCGCAAGGGCTGGATACGCGGGGGAGTCTGCAATTACAGGGTTGTCGAGCACTTCGATTGCTGGCTTTAAGGAGAACGCCACTTGTGCGATGGCGGTGGCGCAAAGGGTCGCAGAGGCTATCGCACATGCGATGCGGAAGGAATGAAGCCGGGGAGTGCGATTGTCGGAACTCATAATAACCTCCGAAGAATTTAAAAAACTCAGGTTACTTTTTAACAGTTTATGTTAAATTGACTTTGCCGGCAAGTAATAAGGGCCGAGCATTTTGTTCGGCCCCTCTGTTCCGACTGGATGAGGTTAAGGTTGGCGATGAATATGCTCAAAATCTCGAAGGCGATCTTTAGGTCGCTTCTCTCCTCCAGGTCGCTCTGTGTTGTCGTTGTTGCGTTGATGGTTCTTTGTGCTCTGCCCGTCTTCAGGAGCGCGGCTGGCATCGACGGACGGGTCGAATACCTCGAGTCGGGAATAACCCGTGTTGAGCAGGAATTGTCAGCATCCTATGCGGATGCGCTTGTGAATGCGGGGGGGACGGTGTCTATACCTCTTCATCAAGCATGCCCGCGCTTCTGTACCCTCTTGCCGCGGGACGTCTTATCTTGGCACCGCTCTCTCCCCTACTTCCGTTTCTGCAGATATCGGATGGAGAGTACACCTATTATGACGGATCGAAGGAGTACTTGCTATGGGTCGCAACGGCCGTTGCCGTCTCGTTCCTTGCCGCGCGTCTTAACAAACGTGAAAAGCTCATCATCCAGGCACCGATGGGCGAGCTGGGTAGACTTGTTGCATCGAGCGTATGGGCGAGTGTTTTTGCAATGCTTGCCGTCCTCGCCATCAATCTTCCAGGGATAATCGCCGCGCTTGTGAAGAATGGCCCGGGCTCGCCGTTCTATCCGATAGGCTACATTCAATATGCGACTCCGGTTATCAAACCGGCTTGGCTGGTGTTCGCGCAGACGGCCATCTTGCAATTCTTGGTGGCAGCGTTCATCTCGCTTGTCGTTCACCTTGCCGTGAAGATTGCCAATAACCCTACGCTTGGAATCGTGTTCGTATGTGCCCTGATGGGGGTGACGATGGTTCCCGGGTATTACGGAAGATCCATCGCTTTACGTGAGTTCGCCCTGTTGAATCCCCTTACGTATGCGAACACTGAGTTGACCGTCGGCGCCTATAGCCCGTACCCGACAACGCAGATAGTGAATCTGCCTGGACTTTGCTTCGAGCGTGGCGCGATTGCCCTCGTATGCGCAATCGGGATCGAGGTGCTGGCAATTAGCCTGCTTTGCGTTGCTGGAAAGAGCGGCTGCGCGTGCCCGATATCCCCGATTTGTCTTGAGAGAGGTTCCTTCACTGCATCGAGAACGGCAACTCGTTCGAGCGCTTGTGCCTCCGCCGTTGCATACGTAAGAACGATGGGGAAACTGCTCCTGCGTTCTCCTACCCTCGCCGTATGCGCGATTGCAATATCGACGACGATGCTGGCCCCGGCTCTGGTCGAGATGTTTCCTGACGCTGATAACGTTTCCGCTGTTCGGTATAGGGATGGGGAGCTCCGTTCAATAGATCGGTATCTAGAGCAGAACGCTGCGAATATGGACGTCGAGGGCAAAGCGGCCCTGGAAGACATGCGGGATGCTCTTTCGGGTTTCGTGTACGCGCCTATGCCTGCGGAGGGGTTTCGAAGCCTTGCGACGTACGAGCGCGCTCGAGGTGAGCTGGGCGCGGCAGATGCGACTCTCCTGCAATCGATCGGAATCGAGCCGGAGACTCCTTCTCGTGCGGAGGCGCGCGCCCTTCTGCTTGAGTCGATCGCGAGCTTGCCGGACCCCAAGGTTTACGAGTTAAGTACGAAGATGCCCCCATTAATCCTCCTTTCGTATCGTATCTCCAGGCAGCGCTTCCCTCCTTATTTTTGCTGTTGCCCGTGGTTGTCACATCGCTCGTGTGCACCCACCTGCAGTGTCGTTCCCTTCTGGTTCTTCAGATCCCCGCAACAGCGCATGTGCGTTTTCTGACGGCTGTTGCGCTGGCTCTCCTGCTTGGCTTGGTGCTGCTTTTGGTGTCGATGGTTCCCGCTGTCGTTGTGTCCGTGATTAAGAACGGCGCGGGTGGATCGGAGTATCCCGTCGCTCTCATTCGGGCGGGAGCTTCGACAACGTCCATGGTGGGGGAGGCGGTGTTGTGCAGTATTCCGTTGCTGGTCATGGCATACGGCGTGATTTCCGTCGTCGCTGCGTTGACAGCAGCGATTAGCCGCAACCCCGTTGTCACCGGAATGGTTTGCGCGGTTCTCTTGGTGTTGGGTTCGTTGAGCGCTCATGTTGAAAGCGTGGGCATGGGCGTCGCGCTGCTGGCTCCATTCGCCTCGTTTGATCCCGCTTCCCAGGTGGGGACGATTGGGTTCCTTGGGCGAGGGACGAACGCGATGCCTTTTGGAGAGGTCGTCGGCGCATCGGGCGCTCTGCTGGTGGTCTTGGGCGCCGTATCTCCGTTGATGGTGCGCCTGAGTGTTCCAAAGATCGAAAGGGGATGATCTCGATGATTGACCTTCAAACGCTGACGATCTCTTATGGAAAGAAGGTGCTCGTAGATTCGGTGAACGCTGAGTTTGCCCCGGGTACGGTCTACGGTCTCGTCGCTCCGAACGGGCATGGAAAGACGACGTTGCTGCGTGCGATGGCAGGTTTGCCGGGTCCTCGCGTGGACGGGAGCATCGTTCTGGATGAGGTGCAGGGTACGGGTGCGAGAGAGGTCCGTTCTATGATCTTCTATGCACCTGGTGAGGGGACGCTGCTGTATCCCGGATTGCGTGCGGAAGATCACCTCAAGATGGTTTGCGATATGTGGCCGCATGCTCGCGATATCGAAGAGATAGTGGAACAAACGCAGATAGGCGAGTTCGCGAAGATGAGGATCCGCACTCTGAGCCAGGGCATGAAGCAGCAGCTTACCCTGGCGATTGCGTATGCGACGGGCGCGCGGTACCTTCTATTAGATGAGCCCATGAACGCGCTCGACCCCAGCAGGGTGGACTTGCATTCCGAGATTCTCAGGAAGCTGGCCGATTCTGGTACGTGCATCATCATGTCATCCCACATCTTGGATTCGGTCGATAGGCTGTGCGATGAGATTCTGTTTTTGAAGGATGGGAGGCTCATTAGAAGCATTCCGCAAGATGATGCTGCGCCGAAGTCTCCTGGATCCCATTTCGCAAAGCCTGCCGGACGCGCCGAGGGTGCGCTAAGCACGTATCGGCGACTCTACGAAAAGGGCGGGTAGAAATGCAAGTTAAAAATCTATGTGGCCAATGTGATACCGTTGAACCCGCGTATCGATACCGCTCAGCCATTCGCCTCGCCCCCGTCGCACGCATCTTCATTCGGTCTGTCATTATTAATCTAACGATGACTTGAGAAATGTAGGTGCTTCTAAATGTACTGTCGACTTCTTCTCAAACTAATCCTAAGAGACAAGGCCGTATGGATTTGTACGCTCGTTCTTGCTGCAGCCTTTTCCGTCCCCATTGCGTTCAATTCACCCATCTACGGCCCCTTCTTTATGAAGCAGGGCATGCAGGGCTTTGTCGACGCATTCAATACGCGCGCGCCTCAGGCCAGCGGCACAGACCTATCGCCAGAGCAGCAAGATGACGCTGAGCTTGCAAGATACGCGAACGCCGCCCTCGCCGCTCAAACCGACGCCGCCTTTCTCGACTCTGCCGAGAGCTACTACGCGCTCATGGACGAGGGCTTCCAATCCGGGTCCATCGTGGGGGACCAGGAGACCAATGACGCAGAGCTCGCATATTGCCGCGCTCTGAGCAGCTCCGGCATCGCGGATATCCCGGCCTCCGCAAACGACCTGCCGTTCCTCTCCTTCCTGCCCTACGCCATTGCCCAGGCGCCGTCCTTCCTTCCCTTCATCCCCTTCCTTCTCTCGTCGATACTCGTGCTCGGCGCCACAAGGCCTGCGACCCTGGCGGCAAAGGCGCCCGTGCCCAAATTCCGGCGCCTTATCCAAACCGTGTTTTCGATAATTGGCGCGGGGACCGCGATGCTCCTCGCCGGCCTTGCGCCCGGGAGTATTTACGCCTTGGCCCTAAACGGCTTCGGGCAGATCGGGTACCCGATCGCCTTCTTCCATGACGGCGCGCTCACTACCACGACCGCGGGAAACGTCTTCACGACCATACTTCTCGCGCTGCTCGCGGGTGGAACCTTGATATCCGTTTGTTCCGTCGTCCTATCGACCGCAACGAGGCGCGTCTTCGCGGGCCCCCTTGCCTCCGCGTTGCTTGTCGCGGCCCCGGCATTCCCGTTATTGTCCGATTCGGCACTGGGGCATAATGCCGCGCTCGAGCTCCTGCCGCTGGCCGTGTTCTCGCCTATCGAGGCAACGGGTTACGTGGGATGCTTCCCGACGGAATTCATTGGCTCCGGTTCGGGCGGCGCATCGATGCTTGCCGTGGCCCTGATATACGTCGCGGTCTTTTTTGCGGTCGGCGCCGTTGCGGCACGTTCCCCCAAACAGCCTGGACCCGCGAAAAAGCACCATGGGCTCGAGCTTCTGGACGCGAGCGTGGGATACGGAAGCACGACGATACTTTCGATCGGGTCGCTTTCCTTGGGCCCGGGAACGGCGGCGGGCCTCGTTGCTCCCAACGGCTCGGGGAAAACCACCCTTCTTGAAGCGCTGTCGGGCCAATTTCCCACCCGCATCCGCTCGGGAAGCCTGGCGGCAGACGGAATCTGCCAACGTCGATCAGCCGAATTTGCAGAACTCGTCTACCTGAGCTCTTCAGGCGGCGCGGATCTCTATCCCACGCTATCGGCCATCGAGCACCTTGCTTTCGTTAGGGAGGCGTGGAAATCGGCCGCCGACATCGACTCGCTCTGCAACTCCCTCGGAATCTCCCCATATCTCGACAAGCCGACCCGTAAACTCTCGACAGGAATGAAGCAGCAGGTAAAGCTTGCCATGGCGATAGCGACCGATTGCCCGTACCTCATCCTCGATGAACCGCTGAACGGCCTCGATCCGGGAAAACGGAAAACCTCCTGCGACGCGATGCGCAGCGAGGTGGAGCGGGGACGCAGCGTGCTCATCTCAAGCCATCTGCTCGACGACCTGGCAGACCTCACCGACTCGTTCTACTTCATCGAGGCCGGCACGCTCGTGGAAAAGACCGAGTCGTCCTCGCAGACGCTCAAGCAGGAATACCTCGATACATACGAGGGAGGTGAATGACATGAAACTATTTGAACAGCTGAAGTCCAATGCGTCGCGCATGGCTGTCTACGCCATCCTCGTGGCAACCGCTTTATGCGGAATCGCGGCACCCGTCTATGCGCTCAACGGAGAGAAAGGCGATGTCGAACCCGCGTACATGGCTTCGACGGTTAAAGACCGGTACAAAGCCTTCTCTGGAGACGCGTTTTACGTAGCAGAGTACGATACGACCTACCGTCAGCTTCGCTACAACAAGGGCTACGAATATCTAGGCGCAAAAGTAATCAGCTATACGTCGGGTTGGTACGGCCCCAACTATGGACACATAACCCAGTTCAAGTGTAACTACCGTGTGTACAACTAAAGCAACCGGCCGGGACGAGGGGTGACGCAAAAGCGTCGCCCCTCGTTTTTAACCATGTCAACTGAACCTAGTTCAGTTTGGTTGATTTCCGATCTCAGCCGAACACATTGAGCGGAAAGGCCGTTCCCGCAGTCAGTCGAACGTCCCCGGGGCCCTTCTCAGGCCCCGGGGACGGCATTTTCCCAGTTGAAGGAACGGTGGAGATGTGTTTCGATGGGTCAGATTCGTGTCGTTCCGAAAAGACCGTGAACCTTTTGTGGGACACGCGGCGCCGTGGTACCATAGCCGAGTTTGTTGTCTTGGTCGGAAACCAAGACGCCTTATGCGCTGATCGGTAACCAGCGCCTGACCAATAAGGAGTCCTACCATGAAGCAGGGTATCCATCCCCAGTATGTCGAGTGCACGGTGACGTGCTCCTGCGGCAACACCTTCAAGACGCACGCTACCGTGTCCGAGATGAAGGTTGAGCTTTGCAACGAGTGCCACCCGTTCTACACCGGCCAGCAGAAGTTCGTCGACACCGGTGGACGCGTCCAGCGCTTCGCCGACAAGTTCGGTGGCGCCGCTGCCGCCCAGCTCAAGAAGGCCGAGGAGGCCAAGGCTGCCAAGGCTGCCAAGGCTGCTGAGGCCGAGGCCGCTCGCAAGGCCGCCGCTGAGGCTAAGGCTGCCGAGAAGGCTAAGCGTGCTGCTAAGTTTGCCGAGGAGGCTGCCAAGCAGGCCGCCGAGGCTCCCGCAGAGGCTCCCGTCGAGGAGGCCGCTGCCGAGGCCGAGACCACCGAGGCTGCTGAGTAAATAGCTCGCCGCGGAATCGCTCGCATTCATGGCATGAGGGCCGTGCATCCATTTGGGTGCGCGGCCCTTTTTCTTTTTAAATTAGTGCAAACTAACCTGTCCCCATGGCACCACATGGCAGAGAGGCGGCGTTTGCCCAGATAGACCTGCCAAAATTAACCTGTCCCATTGTGGCAGGTTGGTCGTAGTTATTACGTGGCGGTCGAGCTCGACCGTATAGGCCGCGCCTTGTTTGGCTAAAGTAAAATCATCTGTGTTTAACTCGTCCGCAGCTGCACGGCGTGGGCGATGGCCAAAAAGGAAAACCACATGGGATTCATGTCAAAGCTGCTGTCCTTTGGATCCGATAAGGACCTTAAGCGCTACTACAAGATCGTCGACCAGATCAACGGTCTTGAGCCCCAGTTTGAGAAGATGACCGAGGAGGAACTCCGCGCCCAGACCGATAAGTTCCGCGAGCGTTACGCCAACGGCGAGTCGCTCGACGACATGCTTCCCGAGGCCTTTGCCACCGTGCGCGAGGCTTCCAAGCGCATCACGGGCATGCGCCACTTTGACGTACAGCTCATCGGCGCCATGGCGCTTCATGAGGGTCATATTGCCGAGATGAAGACCGGCGAGGGCAAGACGCTCGTCTCCACCTTGGCCGGCTACCTCAACGCTATCGCCGGCAAGGGCGTGCATGTCGTTACCGTCAACGATTACCTGGCAAAGCGCGACTCCGAGTGGATGGGCCGCATCTACAAGTACCTGGGCATGACCGTCGGTCTGCTCCAGAACAACATGCCGCTCGAACTCAAGCGTCCGGCCTACCAGGCAGACGTCACCTACGGCACCAACTCCGAGTTCGGTTTCGACTACCTGCGCGACAACATGGTCACCCGCCCCGAGCAGCGCGTGCAGCGCGGCCACCATTACGCCATCGTCGACGAGGTCGACTCCATCCTGATCGATGAGGCCAGAACGCCGCTCATCATCTCGGGTGCCGGCACCAAGTCCGCCAGCACCTACAAGGACTTCGCGCGTGCCGTGCGCGGCCTTGAGCGCGGCGAGGACGTGTCGCACGACATGCTCACCGCCACCGAGGACGTGGAGCCCACGGGCGACTATGTCATGGACGAGGCCAAGCACACCATTGCCGCCACCGAGCGCGGCCTTAAGAAGATCGAGCGCCGCTTGGGTATCGATGACATCTATGCCGATCTCTCCGGCCAGCTGGTCAACCACCTGCAGCAGGCGCTGAAGGCCCAGTACATGTTCCACCGCGACAAGCAGTACGTGGTCACCAACGGCGAGGTCAAGATCGTCGACGAGTTCACCGGCCGCATTATGGAAGGCCGCCGTTACTCCGAGGGCCTGCATCAGGCCATCGAGGCCAAAGAGGGTGTGCTCGTGCGCGAGGAGAACCAGACACTCGCCACCATCACCCTGCAGAACTACTTCCGCCTGTATGACAAGCTCTCCGGCATGACCGGCACGGCACTTACCGAGGATGCCGAGTTCCGCGAGATCTACAAGCTGCCCGTCGAGGTCATCCCCTCCAACAAGCCCGTGCAGCGCGTGGATCACGAGGACCTGGTGTACCGCACCATTCAGGCCAAGTACAACGCCGTCGCCGACGATGTCGAGCGACGTCACGCCAAGGGCCAGCCGGTCCTGGTGGGCACCGTCTCCATCGAGAGCTCCGAGAAGCTGTCCGCCGCCCTTACCAAGCGCGGCATCGCACACGAGGTCCTCAACGCCAAGCACCACGAGCGCGAGGCCCACATCGTGGCCCAGGCCGGACGTTACGGCGCCGTGACCATCGCCACCAACATGGCCGGTCGTGGTACCGACATCTTGCTGGGCGGCAACCCCGACGAGCTGGTGCGCGAGCGCCTTGAGTACGAGGGCCTGACCATGGAGGACGTGACGCCCGAGCAGCTCGAGCAGTTTAACGCCGAGGCCAAGGAGACTTGCAAGGCCGAGCGCGAGCGCGTGCTTGCCGCCGGCGGCCTGACCGTTATCGGTACCGAGCGCCATGAGTCCCGCCGTATCGACAACCAGCTGCGCGGCCGTTCCGGCCGTCAGGGCGATCCGGGCGAGACCCAGTTCTACTTGTCGCTCGAGGACGACCTTATGCGCCTGTTCGGTGGCGACAAGATGGACCGCGTCTCCAAGATGATGGTCACGGCCGACATGGGCGACGACATGCCCATCCAGCATAAGATCATCTCCAAGGCCGTCGAGAGCGCCCAGCACAAGGTCGAGAGCATCAACTTCTCCATGCGTAAGAGCGTTCTTGAGTACGACGACGTCATGAACAAGCAGCGCCAGGTCATCTACGCCGAGCGCAACAAGATTCTGGACGGCAAGGACCTGACCGACCACATCACCGAGGTCATGCACGATACCGTCTACCGTTGCGTGCAGGAGTTCTGCACCAAGGACAGCCACGAGGGCGAGCGCGACCTGGAGGGCCTGCGCAAGTGGGTTGTGGAGCTCACCGGCCACATCGATACGCCGAAGTTCCCCGACGAGGACTTTGAAGCCCTGGCTGCCGATGTCTTGGCCTATGTTGAGAAGTGCTACAACATGAAGGCCGAGCGTCTGGGCGAGGACCTGATGCGCGAGCTCAATACCCAGGTCATGCTGCGCGTCATCGATACCCGCTGGATGAACTACCTGCAGGAGATGGACTATCTCAAGACCGGCATTGGCCTGCGCGGCTTTGGCCAGCGCGACCCGCTGGTTGAGTACAAGACCGAGGCCTACGGCGCGTTCCAGATACTCGTCGATACCATGTACGAGGATTACCTGCGCACGGTTTTGCGCATCGAGATCAAGGCAGCCCCGCGTGCCGTGGAGCACAAGGAGGAGCCCTCGCTCGAGGGTGCGCGCTTCTCCGGTCCTGCCGAGGTCGATGGTGACAACGGCGACTCGGTGCTGCGCAAGCAGGCGCAGGTGCAGGCCCGCACGGCTGTCCAGGGTGGTCCGGCTGCCGTCAACAACGGTGGCAAGGTGACCACCTATCGCAAGTCCGAGAGCGACGATCCGTACGTCAACGTGGGCCGCAACGACCCGTGCCCCTGCGGTAGCGGCAAGAAGTTTAAGTACTGCCACGGCAGGAATCGTTAATGGCTGAGGCTTTAGAGGTAACGCCC
>CAJLLN010000031.1:0-14587 GCA_905207495.1 uncultured Collinsella sp.
AACCAGAGCGGTCCGTGAGCTCCATCTAGCGACCTCCGGCCAACACCAGATCCTGTAACGCCGAGTACACCTCAACGCGGCGAGGATCATCCTGCTTGTCGATGAGCAGCGCCATGGCGCCGCGGATATCGCCCTTGGGCGCGCCCTCGAGCGTATCCATAAACTCGTTGGCCAGGTCACGGCCGTAGCGGTAGCCGCTCATGGCGCGAGCCTCACGCTCGATGGCCACACGCAGCTTGTACGGCACGCCGGGGTGCAGGATATCGGCCTGCTCGCCGGCGGCCTCCACCGTGGTCTCGGCATGGAGCTTTTGGTCCAGCAGGCCAAGTGCCATGGCAAAGCCGTAGACGGTCTGCGCGGGGCTGGGCGGGCAGCCGGGGATATAGACATCGACCGGCAAGATCTTGTCCGTGCCGCCCCAGACGCAGTAGTTGTCGTAGAAGATGCCACCGGTGCAGCCGCACGCGCCATAGGACACCACGATCTTGGGATCGGGTGCGGCCTCAAAGGCGCGCAGGGCCGGCATGCGCATGGCACGCGTCACAGCGCCGGTGTACAGCAGCACATCGGCGTGACGGGGCGAGGGCACGACCTTGATGCCAAAGCGCTCGACGTCGAAGACGGGCGTGATGGAACCGAAGATCTCGATCTCGCAGCCGTTGCAGCCGCCGCAGTCGACACGGTAGACGTACACCGAGCGCTTGATCTTCTTAAGAAGGGTCGCCTTGGCCTTCTCGATGCTCTCGTCGAGCTCGATCTTGGTCGGGCGGTACTGAAGCCGCTCGGGCAAAAGCGTGGGTTCGGCCATGGTTACTCCTCCTTCGTATCAAAATCCATGATGATGCCCTCGACCGGCGCCGGGCCGGCGGGAATCTCGGGCGCATCGGGGTTGAGCTCGCGGTCGATATACTCCGGGTTCACGCCGTGGCCGCCCAGATACTCCATGCCAGGGCCCTGGGGCTCACCGGACGCAAACGTCTCGTTGGCAGCCATGCCGTGCGCGTTGCCGGTCTTTACGGCCGAGGCGGCGCGCAGGGCGTCGAGCTCGCGCTTGCACTCCTGGCACATACCGACGGTACGGGCGACCTGCTCGGCCTCCATGCCGCCGGCCTTTTGCAGCAGGCGCTTGGCGTAGTCGATCTCCTTGTGCGGGGCAAACGGCTTGCCGCAACGCGAGCAGTGCTCGAGCGTGTAGACGCTCTTGCTGGTGAGGTCGTCCTTGCTCATGACGGCCAGCTCAAACTCCTCGGTGAGCTTGATGGCCTCCATGGGGCAGGCTTCCTCGCAACGGCCGCAAAAGATGCAGCGGCCGTAGTCGATCGACCAGGTGATGGTATCGGCCGCAAGGTCGGTGTCCATGCGAATGGCATCGGCCGGGCACGCCACGCCGCAGGCACCGCAGGCGATGCAGAGCTCGGCGTTGTGCTCGGGCTTGCCGCGCATGTCCTTGTTGGTGGGAAACGGCGCAAACGGGTACTTGACCGTCGCGTCGCCGGCCTTGGCGTTAACCTTCCAAAGCTTCAGCATATTAGAGCGCCTCCTCATCGAGCGGAGCGGCCATGGTGCCCTCACCCGCAAGCGGCGACTTGTCGCGCCAGACGTTCTCGAACTGCTCCTTGTCGAGCACGTGGTCGCGCTTGGCGGCGACATCGGTCACCGTCACGCGGTCGGTGCAGGAGTAGCACGGGTCGAGCGAGCCGACGATCAGCGCCGCGTCGCCCACGGTGTTGCCGCGGAACATGTAGCGCAGGACCGGCCAGTTGCTGTACGTGGCCGCCTTGGCGCGCCAGCGGTAGCACTTCTGATTGTTGCCGAGCATGGCCCAGTGCACGTCCTCGCCGCGCGGCGCCTCGGTGGCGCCGATGGCGTACTTGTGCGGGGTGTACTCCCAATCCGTGGTGAGGATGGGGCCCGACGGGCAGTTCTCGAGCATGGTCTCGATCATGTCGATCGAATCGTAGACCTCCTGGATGCGGACGGCGGTACGGCCGAAGGCATCGCAGGTGTCGGCCGTAGCGGCGTGCATCTTTTGGACGTCCGGATCGGCGTAGCCGTCGAAGGGATGGTCAAAGCGCACATCGCGGGCATAGCCCGAGCCACGCATGAGCGGGCCGACCGGCGAGAAGTCGCGTGCGATCTTGCGGTCCAGAATGCCGATACCGCTCGTACGCTCGATAAAGTTGGGCGTAGAGAGCAGCACGTCAACGAGTTCTTGAACCTCGGAGCGCAGCTGGTGGATAGTCGTGAGCGTGGAGAGCTTCTGCTCGGCCAAAATGTCGCGACGCACGCCGCCGATCACGTTGAGGCCGTAGGTCTTGCGGTGACCGGAGAGCTTCTCGGCCAGGTCCATGGACTTCTCGCGGACGCGGAAGAACTGCTGGAAGCCGGAGTCGAAGCCCGTGTAGTGCGACGCCAGGCCAATGTTGAGCAGATGCGAGTGCAGGCGCTCGACCTCGAGCATGATGGCGCGGATGTACTGGGCGCGCGGCGGGACATGGATGCCCTGGGCGCGCTCGACGGCCTCGGCATAGGCCACCGAGTGGGCGCAGCCGCAGATACCGCAGATACGGTCGGCGAGGAACGTCACGGCGTCATAGTTCAGGCGCGTCTCGGCGACCTTCTCCATGCCGCGGTGTACGTAGAACAGGCGGTAGTCGGCGTCGACGATCGTCTCGCCCTCAACGAACAGGCGGAAGTGGCCGGGCTCGTCGGAGGTAATGTGCAGCGGACCCATGGGGACGAGCGTCGTCTCCTTGCCCTTGGTGTCGGCCAAGAACTCGTAGTTTTCCATGTCGCTCGCGGGAGCGGGACGGAAGCGGTAGTCCATGGAGTCCTTGCGCAGCGGGTACAGGCCGCTGGGCCAGTCATCGGGCAGCACCAGGCGACGACGATCGGGCAGACCCTCGGGGATCAGGCCGAACATGTCGCGAAGCTCGCGCTCGCCCCACACGCAGGCGGGGACGAACGGCGTCACGGACGGGAATGTCATCTTGGCGGGATCGACCTCGGTGCGCACGGTCACCCAGCCGGGGTCCTCCCCCTCCATGGAAATGACGTAGTACACGGCGTAGCGACCGCACAGACTGCGCTCGTCATTGCCGATGATCACGGGAATCCAGCCGTAGCGCTCGTAATACAGGTAGTGGACGGCCTCGGGCAGCTTGTCCTGCTTGACGGTGATCGTCAGCTGGTCCTCGCACTGCCACTCGACCTTCTCGATGCAGCCCGGAACGGCGCGGCGCAGGGCCTCGACATGGCTCTCGCAGCGACGGGCATACACCTTGTTCTCAGTTTCAATCATTCGTTACTCCACCTCGCTCTGAGCGGTCTCGGTACCGAACACAGCGCGGTACATCGGCGTCGCGTGAAGTTCCTCGGTGCTCTGCTCGAGTACGATGCCGGTCGCGGTCTCCACACCGTGCACGAGGGGCAGCGGGGTGGCGATGCCAAACCACAAGATCATGACGGCCAGGATGATTTCGGGGATAAGCATGAGCGCCGGGGCCTCATGCTTGCCCATGCCCTGGGGCGCATGGCCGAACACCGACTTGAGTGCGATACGGGTGAGCGCAGAGATGGCCACGGTAAGACCGAGGGCGACCACGACGACCAGCCACATGGGACCGGAGGTAACACCGGCGACAAAAGTCAGGAACTCGGAGATAAACATGCCAAAGGGCGGGAAGGCACCAAGACCGAGCAGCGCCAGGACGGCGAGCGCGGCGGTTGCGGGGGCAACCTCGACGACGCCCTGGATCTTGGCCAGGCTACGCGTGCCAAAGGCGTGCTGGATGTTGCCGGACACGCAGAAGGCAAGCGTCTTGGTAAAGCCGTGGAACACGCAGTGCAGCAGGGCCGCGGCGATACCCAGCGGGCCACCGATGCCCAGGCACAGGGCGATAACGCCCACGTTCTCCACAGACGAGTACGCAAAGCGGCGCTTGAGGTCGTCCTGGCGAAACATCGAAAGCGCCGCCACCAAAATGGACAGCGTGCCGACGATCAGCAGCAAAAGTTGCGGATACTCGGCGCCCACGGCCTGGATAGTAAAGCCGTAGAAGCGCATGATCACAAGCATGGCGCACTTAAGCAGCACGCCCGAGAGCAGGGCCGAGACAGGGCTCGGGGCCTGGGAGTGGGCATCGGGCAGCCAAGTGTGCATGGGGAACAGGCCAGCCTTGGTGCCAAAGCCGATCACGACAAACGCAAAGGCAAGGCGCATGAGCGTCGGGTCGAACTGGTCGGCATACGGCAGCACGCACGACAGGAATGCGGCCTCGTGGGCGTTGGGAATCACGTCGGCGGCGTTGGCGTAGATCAGCAGCGTACCGAACAGGCCAAAGGCTACGCCGGCGGTGCAGACCATCGCATACTTCCAAGAGGCCTCGAGGGCCGTCTTGTTCTTGTAGATACCCACGAGGAACACGGTGGAAAGCGTGGTTGCCTCCACGGCGGCCCACGTGAGGATCATGTTGTTGGACAGGCACGCGAGCAGCATGGTGAACACAAACAGACTAAACAGCGCAAAATACTGCTTGGCGCGCTCGGCGGGCATGGAGCCCTCCTCGATATCGGCCTTTACATAGGGCAGCGAGAACAGCCCCGTAAGAAAACCGATAAAGCCGATGAGCAGCACAAAGATGGCGCCCAGCGAATCGAGGTGAAACCACAGGCCAAGAGCGCTCGCGGTGTCGCCGCTCATAAGGACGTCACCGGCCGTCACAATCGACAGCACCAGGACAGCTGCGACGGAGACCAGGTTGAGACCGGCAAACACGTTATAGGACGTGTTCTTGGGCAAAAACGCCATGACCAGCGAGAACACCAAAGGAGTCGCGAGCAGGGCGAGAATCAACGTTTCCATGGACTACCCCCTCAGCTCGGACAGGTCGCGCGCATCGAGCGAGTGGGAGTCGTCCCAAATGCGACGCACGACGATGGACATGATGATGACGGCAAAGATGGCGTCGGTGGCGATACCGATCTCGATGATCTCGGGAGCGGTGGGGGCCAAAAGCGCGAGCGTCACATGGCTGCCGTTTTCCATAAGGCAGTATCCAAAGATCTGCTTCATGATGTTGCGCTGCGAGATGATGCAGGTGAGGCCCACAAAGAAGTGGGCGAAGCTAATAGCGAGCGCAGGCGTTGCGACCTCGGCCGTGGGAAGGCTGATCTGCGTCACGACGGCAAAGCAGACCGCGACCTCCACGGCGATAATGCAAATGGCCCACGCGGGCTTAAGGCCGGCCTTGAGCGATGCGTCGCTCGGCTCGCCCATCTTCTTGTACGCACGGTTGAGGATATATGGGACCAGGATGACCTTGGTGATAAAGGCGGATCCGGCCCACATAAGCAGCTCCTGCGCACCGGTAGTGACACCGAGCGTAGCAAGCAGCCCCACGAGCACCAGCGACTGCACCGCATACCAGCTGATGGCGTGCTTGATGTTCTTTGAGACGACCACCATGGTGGACGTGACGATCAGAAGGCCGCCAAGGATGTTGACGATCGAATAACCCATGTCGTTCTACCTCCTAACCGATCCAGCTGGCCGAAAGCGGGCCGCTGACGATAACCATGATGATGAGCACGATGAACACGAACGCCATCGCGCGGGGAAGCGGGGCTCCCGCAGCGACCTCGTCGCTCGGCTCGCCGGGCAGGCAATAGCCCATCCACTTGAGGAACCAGGCGAAGGTGGCAACCGTCTCGGCAACCATGATGCACACGAGCACCAGGATCGCGACGTTGCCGGCACCCACAGAAAAGCCGCCGGCGATGATCTGGAACTTCGAGAAGAACGTGTTCATGGGCGGCACGCCGGCAATGGCGAGTGCCGCGACACCAAAGCCCACGCCCGAGATCGGGTACTTCTTTACGATGCCGCGAAGCTTGGGCAGCATACGCGTGCCGAGGGTAAAGGAGAACGAACCGGCGATCAGGAAGAACAGGGTCTTGGCGAAGGCGTGGTTAAAGATGTGGCACACGGCACCGTCAAAGGCCAGCTGGCTGCCAAAGACCGAAAGGCCCAGACCAAAGAACACATAGGAGAGCTGGGCGATCGTGGAGAAGGCCAGCAGGCGCTTCATGTCCTTTTGCGGCAGGTACATAAGGAAACCAAAGAGCATGGTGACCATGGCGTCGATAATAGCGACCCAGCCCACGATCTCGGGAATCTCGCCGGCAGAGACGAGTGCACGCGCGAACACGCACACGCCGACCTTGACCATCGAGGCGCCATGCAGGTAGGCCGAAACAGGCGTCGGCGCCTCCATGGCCGAAGGCAGCCACATGTACATGGGGACCTGCGCGGACTTGGCCCAGGCCGCAAACAGCACGAGCAAAAGGACGATAGCCTTGAGCTTGGCGTCGAGGCCGGCAATCGCGGTAATGGCGAAGGTGCCGGTGTGGGCAAACACGATGGCGGCGCCCAGATACAGGCCGAGCGCACCGATATGCGTGATGATTAGGGCCTTCATGCCGGCCTTCTTGGCCGTAGGCGTCATGTAGTAGCTAATGAGGCCCCAAGAGCACGCACCCGTGATCTCAAAGAACACGAGCTGACCCAAAAGGGTCGAGCTGTACACAAGGCCGGCCATGGCGCCGATGAAGGTCGCGAGGTACGCGTAGAAGCGACGACGCGGCGCGTCGGGATGCTCACGGTTATTCTCGCTCATATAGGGGATCGAATAGATCACGACAAGCAGGCCGATACCCACAAAGGCGGGCGCGAGCAGCGTGCTCATGCGATCGAAGGTGAATCCCATGACGAGGGTCTGCCCAAACGAGATCAGGGGGACCTGCGTGTCGGGCATGCCGGCGCCAGCGAAATTCGCGGCGAGGGCGATGGTGCAGACCGTCGAGACGGCGGCACCCAAAACGCTGAACCACTTGGCGTACGGACGGGGGAACAGGGCGACGAGCACCGAGGCCACCATCGGGGCCGCGATAGCGACCAAGCCGAGAAGGGACAGACTGACTGCAAATGACATTGTTTCTCCCTTCTCCTACACGCCGACGACCACGAAGACAAACGCCAGAACGGCGATACCCACGACGGCCCAGGTCTGATTGCCGAGCACCTTAAAACGCGAGCGCGAGCAGGAGTTCTCGATCACGCCGCACACGACAAAGTCGATAAGGCACTTCACCAGGAAGATGACTGCGCCCAGAACAGCGGCGGTGCCCACGGTCGCGGGCTCGCCCCAGGGGACGAAGATTGCGCAGAACCAGGCGACAACCAGGACCTGTTTCATGGACATGGCAAGCTTGGCCATGGCGAGCGACGGGCCGGAAAGCTCGGCGAGCGGGCCTTCCTGAAGCTCCTGCTCGGCCTCGGCCTGATCAAACGGCAGCTTGCCGAGTTCCATGTAGCAGGCAATCGCAAAGGCGATGCCGGCAAGGATTACGGCGACCGGTGCGTCGATGGCGCCCGTCATGATGTGCTGGCCCATGGTGGCGATGTCGGTAGAGCCGCACACCAGGGCGGCGGCAAACAGCGCCAGCAGCATGGACGGCTCGATGAGCACGCTCATGAGCAGCTCGCGGACGCCGCCGATACCGGCGTAGGCGTTGGACGAATCCACACCGCAGAGGGCGAAGAAGAAGCGGGCGAGCGCCAGGCTGTACATGATGGTGATGGCGTCACCAAAGACCGGGATGGGGCTTTGTGCCGTAAAGAGCGGCAGGCCCATCGCGAGCATAAAGGCGACGGCGAAGAACAGCGGCGGCATGATGCGCAGCGCAAAGCTCGCATCCTCGCTCTGGGACTCGGGGCGCGCAAAGAGCTTGGCCAGGTCGCGATAGTCCTGCATGATGCTGGGGCCGCGACGGTTGTGCATCTTGGCGCGGATCACGCGGCCGAGACCGGAGAAGAACGGTGCGACGGCCATGACGACCACACCCTGCAGAACGGCAAGTACGATGTTGTTCATGCTCTCCCCTCCTTAACCCATTTTCACGGCGAGCACGAGGAACACCACGAGTGCCGCGACGATGTAGCAGATATAGATGCTGTAGTTGCCGCCCTCGAGCTTAGTCGCGAGGTCGGCGAGCTTCTCGACACCCTTATGCGGGGCATCGACGAGAACCTTGTCGGGTACGGGCTCCACAGCCTCGGCCACACCGGTGAGCTTCTGGAAGAAGTGCGCGATGGACCAGCAGACGGCCGTGCAGCGGTCGCGCAGCGTGTAGAGCGGCTGCATAAACCAGGACACCTCGGAGGCAAAGGTCGTGGCCACGACGGGCATATGCTCGTTGGGAGCATAGCCGCATGCCCACGGCTGGGACTTCTGCACCTTGCCGACGGTCTTGAGCTTGCGATAACCGCAGGCAAGGCCGACAAGCACCACGAGTGCAATAGCGATCGCGGGCGTGGAGGTGGCAGCGCCGGAGTACTGATTCATGAGCTCCATACCCTCGGCGGCAAACACGCCACCGTACGGATGCAGCACGGACGCGGCGACATCGACCAGCACGGGCGCGATCATGGGAGCGCCAATGCCCAGCACGACGCAGATGGCCGCGAGCAGGCCCTGCGCAAACACCATGGGGGCGGGAACCTCCTTGGCATTGGCCGCGGCCTCGGAGCGGGGCGCGGAGGCAAAGGAGACGCCATAGGCCTTGACGAAGCACGTGACAGCCAGCGCGCCGGTAATGGCAAGCGCGACGGCAGCGAACACGGCCACGATCATGACGGCCTTGTCACCCTGCATGGCGGCGTTAAACAGCGACTGGTAGGTAAACCACTCGGACACAAAGCCGTTGAAGGGCGGGATGGCCGAGATAGCAAGCGCGCCAACGAGGAAGCAGATGGCCGTTGCCGGTATACGACGGAACAGGCCGCCCATCTTCTCCATATTGCGCGTACCCGTGGAGTACAGCAGCGCGCCGGCGCCCAAGAACAGCTCGCCCTTAAACATCGCGTGGTTAAACGTGTGGTAGAGAGCGGCCATCAGGGCCAGGACGGCGATGCCGACAGAGTTGAGCGCCATGGCGGCCATGGAGGCGCCGACGCCGAGCAGAATGATGCCGATGTTCTCGACGGAGTGATAGGCCAGCAGGCGCTTGATGTCATGCTCCTGCAGGGCGAAGGCCACGCCGAGGACCGACGAGATCGCACCGAAGACCATGACCATAAGGCCCCACCAGACCTGAACGCCCGAGGCGGAGAGCAGGTCGAGACCAACCTTGAGGATACCGAAGATACCGATCTTGATCATGCCGCCGGACATGAGGGCCGACACGTTGGACGGCGCCTCGGGATGTGCCTTGGGCAGCCAGCCGTGCAGCGGGATGATACCGGCCTTGGCGCCAAAGCCAAAGAAGGCGAGCACGAAGCACACGGATGCGACCGCGGGGCTAAACTGCGTGGCACGGAAATCCGCAAAGGCAAACGAGCCGCCGGCGAAGTTGGTCATGGTGAGGAAGCTCGCCATGATGAGCACAAAGCCCACGTGCGCGATCACAAAGTAGAGCCAACCACCATGGATGGAGTTCTCGTTCTCCTCGATTACGACCAGGAAGTACGAGGTCAGCGACATAAGCTCAAAGGCGACCAGGAACCAAAACACGTTGTCGGCTGTGATGACGAGCATCATGGAAGCCACGAAGGTGTTAAAGAAGAAGCCGGCGCGGCCCTTTTTGCCCGGGTACTCATCAAAGTAGTTGAGACCGTAGATCGAACCGGCAAACGCGAGCACCGAGATGAGCGCCACGAACAGGCCGGACAGCTGATTGAGCAGCAGCTGGAAATGGGCAAACGGGAAAAACACGATGGTGTCGACCGACGTGACATCGCCCAGCACGGCCTGGATACCAGCCACAAACGAAAGCACCGCGGCGACGGCGCCGATAAGGCAGCCGGCGGTCTTGGCGGCGTTATCGGCCTTGATCAGCAGAACCGAGGCGAGCGCACCGATGCACGAGACGGCAAGCGATGCGATAAACAGCGTCATGCTATCCATTGTTTACGCTCCCTTCTGCTTTCTCGGACAGACCCTGGGCCACAGCGGTAACGTCGACGGACGGACCGTTTTCGATCGAGCGCAGGCGCTTGGCCTCGTCGAGTTCGCGATCGGCCGCGCCGCCCATGACGGTCAGCGCCTTGGTGGGGCACGCCGCCACACAATGCGGGCCGTCAGGATCGAAGGCGCACAGGTCGCACTTGACGGCGCAGGTGTACTGGCCAGGAGCCCACGTAAGCAGGCTGCTCAGGGACTTAGGATACGAAGGCGTCGGGTCGCACATGCCTGCGACACCGGCGATAGACGTGCCATCGGGATGGATGGCACCGAAGGGGCACGCGATGGCGCACAGCCTGCACCCGATGCACTCCTGCTCCTTGACGTGGATGCGGTCGCCATCGTGCTCGATGGCATTCACCGGGCAGACCTCGGCGCAGGGGGCACCCTCGCAATGGTGGCAGGCAAGGGCGGCCGAAATACCGCCGGTCTTCACGAGCGCCAGGCGCGGCGTATCCTGAAGACCCTGCATCCGGTGGGCGTCGGCACAGGCGGACTGGCATGTTCCGCAGCCGATGCACCTCTCCGGATTGATGTCGATGAAGCGGTTCATCCCCACTTCCTTTCAAAATAACGGGCCGGGCTCCCGAACGTACGGGACGCCCGGCCCAAAAAGCCAACGAGAACGGGACTACACGATTTGATTCACGTGCGTCTCGTCGTCGAACTTGGCGGCGCCGGGCTCAACGTCCTGGGGAGCGGCGGCGTCCACCAGAGCCTGCTTGAGCTCGGTGTACTGACGCTCCACCTCGCCCTCGGCCCAGACCTGGTCGGCGATTGGATCGACCTGGCAGGCGGAGAACTTGTCCTCGGGCGTATGCGAGACCGGGTCGACCTTGTGAATGGTCAGCTCGTTGCACTTGCCAATCCACCACTGGTAGGTCATATAGACCGTGCCCTTGTTGATACGGTCGCTCACGTCGGCGCGGCTGTATACCTGGCCGCGGCGGCTGTGAATCGAGACGATGTCGCCGTTCTTGATGCCGCGCGCCTGGGCGTCCGCGGGATTCATGCGGACAAAGCCGGGCTCGTCGGCGAGCAGCGCCAGCGTCTTGCAGTTGCCGGTCATCGAGCGGCAGCTGTAGTGGCCGACCTCACGGACGGTGCACAGGATGAGCGGGTACTCATCGTCGGGAAGCTCGGAGGGCGCCTCCCAGTCGTGCGCCATCAGGTTGGCGCGGCCGTCCTTGGTGGTGAACTTGCCACCAGCGAACATGTCGGCCGTGCCGTGGTCGTTCACATCGGTGCTCTTGACCGGCCACTGGGCGTAACCGCCCTCGGGAGCCATCTTCTCGTAGGTTGCGCCCACAAAGTTGGGGCACAGGCTAATGCACTCGTTCCAGATCTGCTCGGTGTTGTCGTAGTGCATGGGGTAGCCCATGCGCGTAGACAGGTCCGCGAAGATCTCCCAGTCGTGGCGGCACTCGCCCTTGGGCGGAACAGCCGCGTCAAAGTGCTGGAAGCTACGGTCGGATGCGGTAAAGACACCCTCGTGCTCGCCCCAAGAAGTAGCGGGCAGGATGACGTCGGCGAGCATAGTCGTCTGCGTCATAAAGATGTCCTGGCAAATGAACAGATCCAGCTCGGAGAGCGTCTTGCGCATGCCGGCCGAATCGGGCTCGGTCTGCACCGGGTCCTCGCCGTAGTTGTAGAAGCAATGCACCTTGCCCTCGTCGACCAGGTGGCCCAGGTCGGTGAGCTTGTAGCCCTCCTCCAAGGGGAGCTTTTCCTCGGGCACGCCCCAAGCCTTGGCAAACTTGGCGCGAGCGGCGGGGTCGGTGACTTTCTGGTAGCCAGGGTACAGGTTGGGCAGCATGCCCATATCGCAGGAGCCCTGGACGTTATTCTGACCGCGCACGGGCGCGAGGCCGGAATTGGGTTTGCCGATCTGGCCGGCAACGCAGGCGATGGAGGCGATGGTGTGCACCGTCTTCAGGTTCTGCTTCTGCTGGCATACGCCCATGCCCCAGCCAATGATGGCAGAAGGCTTCGCCGTGGCGTACATCTCGGCAGCTTGGTGGATCAACGCGGGCTCGACACCCGTGATGTCCTGTACGGATTCGGGAGTGTAGTTCTTGATGGTCTCCCACCACTCGTCAAAGCCGTTCGTGTGCTCGGCGACGAATTCCTTGTCGTAGAGGCCATCGTTGACCAAGCAGTTGGCAAAGGCGTTGAGGAACGCAACGTTGCAACCGTTCTTGATCGGAAGGTAGAGATCGGCGATACGCGCGGTTTCGATATGGCGCGGGTCGGCGACGATGATCTTGCAACCCTTTTCTTTGGCTCGCACGATACGCCTTGCGACGATGGGGTGCGAATCGGCAGGGTTATAGCCGAAGAGGAAAATGCAGCCCGCATCCTCCATACCGGGGATGGAGCATGACATGCAACCTGAACCAACCGTGTCCATCAGACCGAGGACAGTAGGGCCGTGTCAAGTACGGGCGCAGTTGTCCACGCTGTGGGTGCCGATGCACGCACGCGTAAACTTCTGCATGACGTAGTTCGCCTCATTGCCGCCGCCTCGCGAGGAGCCGGTGGTCATGACAGCGTTAGGACCATATTCGTCAATTATGGCCTGCATCTTAGATGCGGTGAAATCCAGTGCCTCGTCCCAGCTTACGCGCTCAAGATCCGCGCCCTTAGTGCGGCGGATCATCGGGTGCAGTACGCGAGGAGTCAAGATCTTGGTGTCGTTGATGAAGTCGTAGCCGCTCATGCCCTTAAGGCACAGCTCGCCCTGATTGGTGATGCCGTTGAGCGGTTCGGTACCCACGACCTGGCCGTTTTGGACCAGGAGGTTAAACTGGCAACCGGCGCCACAATACGGGCAGATCACTTTATGCTTCTCCATGACACCCTCCTTCCTTTCTCTGCTACCGATTAATCGGTACGTATTTGACAATCGTTGGGCCTGTATGGCCGCCCGCCTACGCCTCGTTTTCGATGGTGGCGCAGGCACGCTCGGCGGTTAGTTCCGCCAGGCGCTCCTCGTCTACCAGGGTGAGACCCTTGGTCGGGCACGCCTCGGCACACGCCGGACCGCCGGGACGGTCCACGCACAGGTCGCACTTGAGCACGAAGCTCTTGGTCTGCGAACCCACGTGCACGTCGCCCATCAAGACGGGGACCTGCGTGGTCGCCACGCTCACGGCACCAAAGGGACAGGCCATGACGCAGCTCTTGCAGCCGATGCAGTTGTCCTCGTTAACACCGATGCGATGGTTCTTTGGATCAAAGAACAAGGCACCCGTGGGGCAGGCCTTGGCGCACGGGGCATCCTCGCAGTGGTGACATGCCACCGGTGCGGAGATCTCGTAGGTGCGCGTCACGCGCAGGCGCGGCGCGGCGATGTTGCCGGGGATGTCGTGTGCCTCGATACACGCCGCCATGCAGGTTTGACACCCAATGCAGCGCGAGGAATCGGCTACGACTCGTTTATTGCCCATGTTGTTCACTCCCTCCTGAATCCCATGCCGGAGAGACCCTGTCGACGTTGCCCCAAGCCGCCCGTGGCCTGGCATCGGCGTATCGAATGCATGCGGCGAAACAGGCACTCGGTAGAATTTCTCCAACGGTATACAGGTTGAATATACGCAGTTGCAGGGGGCAAACTTGAGCATAAGCCCTGCAATACGGGTGTATTGCAGGGGTTTTGGCAGGTTGGAATTATTCTCGATAGCATATAAAGGTGAGTGTATTACACGCGTACGTTCGAGAGAGATTTCACGCCCGCTTCTAAAGGATGTAGTACGTTTGTAGTATTGTTCACACTCAATTACTCGAGTGCAATAAAGTAGTCGTTATAAAATTGGCTATTATTAGCCGATACTGTATTTGACTATTCATATTGCCCGCTCATTAAGGGAGGCCAGTGATGTCATCGACGCAAAAACGAGCCATCCTGCAGGTGCGCATTCGCGAGGAAGATAAACAGCATGCCGAGCGCCTCTACGACGCCATGGGCACATCGCTCGCCGAGGCTGTCCGTCTATTTGTCGCGCAAAGCATTTTGATGCGCAAGCTCCCCTTTCAGCCGGTCGCCGTGCGCTCAAAGGATGGCACCGCCGCCTATGGATCGCTCAAAGCATATGGTGACCCCAATCGCCGCTCCGAGGAGCGCAATGCCTGGATTGAATACCTTGCCACAGAAAGCGACGATTCGGTTTTGGGTCCCGAGGAAGTAGATATCCATGAGTAGCACCATCATCGACGAGACCGTCATACTACGTTACCTGCTGGACGACGACGAAGTTCTGTCACCGCGCGCCGCCAAGGTCATCGCCACGCGCACCGCTCGTGTCTACCCCGAAATCATCACGCGCGTCGTGGTCACGCTGCGCGACGTCTATAAGGTTCCCCGCGTTGAGATTGCTGCGGCCATGAAAAGGCTGCTCGATGACGTCATGGTCGACGAGCCCACCGTTGTCGCCCTTGCCGTCAAACTCTTTGGCAAGACCCATATGGACTTTACCGATTGTCTCCTCGCAGCCCGAACCGCCATCTACAACGATGATGTCGTGAGCTTTGGCAAGCCCATCATCCAAGGCATGATCGATTACCGC
>CAJLLN010000032.1:0-14502 GCA_905207495.1 uncultured Collinsella sp.
ACGGTTCATACCCGTGGCGTCACTGGTTCGAATCCAGTCACCGCTACCATAGGTAACACGGTGGCTTCTCAATAGTATGTTGAGAGGCCACTATGGTATAAAGGCAAAGTCCCGTCCGGGGACGACCTGTTTAGAGGAGGGCTTTATGGCCAAAGAGAAGTTTGAGCGCACTAAGCCGCATGTTAACATCGGCACCATTGGTCACGTCGACCACGGCAAGACCACGCTGACCGCTGCCATCACCAAGGTTCTCTCCGAGACCGAGGGCTGCAAGGCTGACTTCACTGCGTTCGAGAACATCGACAAGGCTCCCGAGGAGCGCGAGCGCGGCATTACGATCTCCGTCTCCCACGTCGAGTACGAGACTGCTGCCCGTCACTACGCTCACGTTGACTGCCCGGGCCACGCTGACTACGTCAAGAACATGATCTCCGGTGCTGCTCAGATGGACGGTGCTATCCTGGTCATCGCCGCCACCGACGGCCCCATGGCTCAGACCCGCGAGCACATCCTGCTCGCCCGTCAGGTCGGCGTTCCCTACATCGTCGTCTTCCTGAACAAGTGCGACATGGTCGACGATGACGAGCTCATCGACCTCGTCGAGATGGAGACCCGTGAGCTCCTCTCCGAGTACGATTTCCCCGGCGACGACATCCCCGTCATCCGTGGTTCCGCTCTGGGCGCTCTCGAGGGCGACGCCAAGTGGATGGACGCCATCCGCGAGCTCATGAAGGCTGTCGACGAGTACATCCCGACGCCTGCTCGTAACAACGACCTCCCCTTCCTGATGGCCGTTGAGGACGTTATGACCATCTCCGGCCGTGGTACCGTTGCTACTGGCCGTGTCGAGCGCGGTGAGCTCAAGCTCAACGAGCCCGTCGAGATCGTCGGCATCAAGGATACCCAGAACACCGTCGTTACCGGTATCGAGATGTTCCGTAAGTCCATGGACTTCTGCGAGGCTGGCGACAACGTCGGTCTGCTGCTCCGCGGCATCAAGCGCGAGGACATCGAGCGCGGCCAGGTTCTCTGCAAGCCCGGTTCGGTTACCCCGCACACCAAGTTCACCGGCGAGATCTACGTTCTGACCAAGGAGGAGGGCGGCCGTCACACCCCGTTCTTCGATGGTTATCGTCCTCAGTTCTACTTCCGTACCACCGACGTTACCGGTACGGTCAAGCTCCCCGAGGGCACCGAGATGGCTATGCCTGGTGACCACATCACCATCGAGGGCGACCTCATCCACCCGATCGCCATGGAGGAGGGCCTGCGCTTCGCTATCCGCGAGGGTGGCCACACCGTCGGTTCGGGCATCGTCTCCACGATCATTGAGTAAATTAGCTCTTTGATATAGCTGACTTAGAGAACCCGGCACTTATATGGGTGCCGGGTTCTTTTCTGCAATGGATATTGAGCCGTTGCTGGTGTCGAGAGGATCGATAATGGTCCTGGATGCACCGTCGATTAGATCTCGTTGGCTCCATTGATGTGTTCCAAATATGAATGGGTTCACCGAGAACCAATTGATTCGAGGTTTTCGTTGACAGCACTTACGTAGAGCTGATAAAGTATCAACTCGTGCCCGTACGGGGCGGAAATGAAAGGTTCAGGATACATGCGTACTCTAGTTACTCTTGCGTGCACTGAGTGCAAGCGCCGCAACTATACGACCACCAAGAACAAGTCGACCATGCCTGATCGTATGGAGATCAAGAAGTATTGCCCCTGGTGCCGTCACCACACGCTGCACAAAGAGACTCGCTAGTCTCTAGTCACATACGCCAGTAGTTCAATTGGTAGAGCATCGGTCTCCAAAACCGAGTGTTGAGGGTTCGAGTCCTTCCTGGCGTGCCAGTCATTATTCCGTAAGCTCCCACTTGGGGGCTTACGGTTTACTCATGTATAAGCGCATTGCGCGGAGGTAACCCAAATGGCCAACAAGAAGAACAAGAAGAAGGCACAGCAGCCGGCACCTGCCAACAGCGCTGCCGCCAACTCCAAGGTTGAGGCCAAGAAGGCCGTTGCCAAGAAGAACGAGAAGGCTGCGAAGTCCAAGAAGAACGAGAAGCCTGGTTTCTTCGCCCGCACCAAGAAGTATTTCGCTTCGGTCAAGTCCGAGATGAAGCGTGTCACGTGGCCCGATAAGAAGGAGCTCGTGAACTACTCGGTCGTCGTCTGCGCTTCTCTGGTCGTCGTCGGCGTCGTCATCGCTCTGCTCGATGCTGGCTTTGGCGAGGCTCTTGCTCTGTTCTCTGGATTGAGGGGCTAAACCATGTCTAAGCGTTGGTACGTCGTTCACACTTACTCCGGATACGAGAATCGCGTAAAGTCCGATCTCGAGCATCGTATCGAGACCATGGGCATGCAGGACCGTATCTTTGATATCGAGATTCCTATGGAGCGCGTCACCGAGATTAAAGAGGGTGGCAAGCGCGAGACCAAGGATTCCAAGATCTTCCCGGGTTATGTCTTGGTCCGCATGGAGATGGATGACGATGCTTGGACGTGTGTTCGCAACACGCCCGGCGTCACCGGTTTCCTGGGCGGCAACGGTAAGCCCGCACCGCTTTCCCGCGATGAGTACAATAAGATGACTCGTCGTCCCGGTAAGGGCGATTCGCCCAAGCGCACCTCGGTTGATATTGAGGTCGGTACGTCCGTCCGCGTCACCGATGGCCCGCTTACCGACTTTGATGGCAAGGTCTCCGAGGTTAACACCGAGGCTGGCAAGCTCAAGGTCACGCTGATGATCTTTGGCCGCGAGACGCCGGTCGAGCTCGACTTTAACCAGGTCGCTGTCATCGCTTAAGTTTTCGTCCGTTCGCGCGAGCGTGCTTCTTCTGTGACTGCTCATCTCAGGAGTGCTTCTAACACGTGCGTGCTTACGATATAGCAAGTGCTTCACACTCGTGATTCGAAAGGAATGACCATGGCTGAGAAGAAGGTTGCCAACGTCATTAAGCTCCAGATTCCTGCTGGTGCAGCTAACCCCGCTCCTCCCGTCGGCCCCGCCCTGGGCGCTGCTGGCGTGAACATCATGCAGTTCTGCCAGGCCTTTAACGCCGAGACGCAGGACAAGAAGGGCGACATCATCCCCGTTGAGATCTCTGTCTACGAGGATAAGTCCTTCTCCTTCATCACCAAGACCCCGCCGGCGGCTCACCTCATCAAGAAGGAGCTGAACCTCAAGTCTGGTTCCGCTAAGCCCCAGGCCGACAAGGTTGGTCAGCTCTCCCAGGAGCAGCTCACCAAGATCGCCGAGATCAAGATGCCGGACCTCAATGCCAACGACATTGATGCCGCCAAGAAGATCATCGCCGGTACCGCCCGTTCCATGGGCGTCACCATCGCTGAGTAGCGATTTCTTATGGTAACGACGGGTGCTCCGACCGGGGCGCCCGTTAAATGTGTGCAATAGGGCACACGATACGATGTGGGAGGGCTCACGCCCGTTTAACCACAGGAGGTAATGCACATGGCTAAGCATGGTAAGAGCTATAACGCGGCTGCCGAGAAGATCGACCGCGCCACGCTCTACACCCCCCTTCAGGCTGCCAAGCTCATCAAGGAGCTCGACACCGCCAAGTTCGACGAGACCGTCGAGGCCCACTTCCGTCTGGGCATCGATACTCGTAAGGCTGACCAGAACATCCGTGGTTCCATCTCCCTGCCCCACGGCACCGGCAAGACCGTTCGTGTTGCCGTCTTCGCCGAGGGAGAGAAGGCCCGCGAGGCCGAGGCTGCCGGCGCCGACATCATCGGTTCCGACGAGCTCGTCGCCCAGATTCAGAAGGGCGAGATCAACTTCGACGCCGCTATCGCTACGCCGAACATGATGGCCAAGGTTGGCCGCATCGGTAAGATCCTTGGTCCCCGTGGCCTCATGCCGAACCCTAAGCTCGGCACCGTGACCATGGACGTCGCCAAGATGGTCTCCGAGCTCAAGGCCGGCCGCGTTGAGTATCGTGCCGACCGCTACGGCATCTGCCACGTGCCCCTGGGCAAGAAGTCCTTCTCCGAGCAGCAGCTCGTTGAGAACTACGCTGCCCTGTACACCGAGATCCTGCGCGTCAAGCCCTCTTCCGCTAAGGGCAAGTACGTCAAGTCCATCTCCGTGTCTTCCACCATGGGCCCTGGCGTCAAGGTCGATCCCGCTGTCCAGCGTGACTTCCTGGCTGAGTAACTGCTAGTTACTGCCTGAGCAAAGCAAGCATTGCTAAAGAAACCCGGTTCTGCCCTGCGCAGGACCGGGTTTCTTGCTATCGCGTCAAAACCACCTCAAAGGGGACAGTGTCCTCTTTGAGGTGGTTACCAGGGTGTTCTGGCGGTTGAGGACTCGATGGCATCGTGGCGTTTGAGCTCGCGGCGCATGGTTTGCGAATTGAGCCAGGCTGCCTGCCAGCCGCGGATGGGGTAGCGCGTCTGGTCGAGCTCAAACTGCGTATAGCCGCAGGCGTTGATGATCGTCGTTCCACACGCATGCTGCCGTTCGCGCTGAAAATCGTAACCGTAGCTTTGGTGTACATGCCCATGCACCATATAGTCGGGCCCCCAGGACTCAAGCGCCGTGTTAAAGCACTCAAACCCTCGATGCGGCAGATCGTCCAGATCACCCATACCGGCGGCGGGTGCATGGGTAAGCAGAATGTCGCACCCGCCGACCATCCTAACCTTACGCGACAGCTTACGCATGCGCTTGGACATCTCGCGTTCGGTGTACATGTTGGCGCCGTCGCGATAACGCATGGACCCGCCAAGGCCCGCAATGCGAATCCCTCGGTACGTGTACACGCTGTCTTCCACGCAGATACATCCGCCCGGTGCATGACGTGCGTAGCGGTCATCGTGATTGCCGCGCACGTAGATGAGCGGTTTGTTGATGACCGTAACCAAAAACTCAAGATAGTCCGGGTCCAGATCGCCGGCGGACAAAATCAGGTCGACTCCCTCAAAGCGTTCCTTGCGAAAGCACTCCCAAAGGCATCGTTCTTCGGTATCGGCTATGGCAAGGATTTTCATAGGGCAGGGACTTTCGGCTCATCGTCGAGCTGCGGAATGGTGCCTACCACGTTGTCCGCCAGCCAATTCATCTCGACAATCTGCGTGCTCGGCAGCGGAGGGAAGCCTTCGATCTGTACCACGCCGTTCTGGCTGTGGAGCTCGCCGCCAAAGGGGTTGATGGATCCCTCGACAATGCCGTTGCGGAGCAACTGCACGAGTTTGCGCGTTTGGTAGGGTAGGCCCGGAGCGTAACGGATGTCGATAACGCCGGAGCTCATGCCGTACCAGTAGTTGACGGCGCGCACTTGGTTGTCGTCGCTGGTCTCGTCCCATGTGCCGTGCAGAAGGCTTTTCACGATAAGCTCGTAGTAGCGCCCCCAGTTCCAGACGGGCATGGCGATGCCGGTAACCTTGTCATCGACCAAGCGGTGAAGCCCGTAGGCGGTGGGATCTTCCAGCGACTTTGACATATCGGCGCCGGTCATGACGCTCACGCCTTCGCGGCACATGGCCTCGGCGAGACCTCCAGCGGGCACATCACCCCAGGTCAGGATAATTTGCGCGCGCGGGTCGAGCAGCGAGGCGCCAATCGCAAAGGCGTTGATCTCGCTGAGTGCGCCCGAGGCGAAGACCGACGCGTGGTAACCGATGCGGTGGTTGTCCGCCATGCTGGCGGCAAGGGCGCCCAGGAGAAACTTGGCCTCGTACATCTTGCCAAAGTACGAGCGTACGCTTTGATGGGGAAGGCCGATAGAGCAGTTGAGGAACCGAACCCGGGGATACTCAACGGCAGCCCTGAGCGTGTATTCCATCAGGCGGTGCGAGGTCGAGAAGATGACGTTTGCTCCATGTTTGACAGCCGTTTCCACGGCGGCGTAGAACACGTCCGGATCGTGACAGTCCTCGAACGCCTCGGTGCGCACGATACCGCCAAAGTGCTCATCGAGATACTGACGCCCTTGGTCGTGCAGGCTGTCCCAGCTCGACGTCGCACAGGGGAACTCATGAATAAAGGCGATGCGCAGGGGGTTGGCCGTCGAGTAGACGGTCTTGCCCATAAAGAAGTTGAGCACGCCGGAGGTGGACTTGGCGGGCGTCTCCTCCTCGTCGACGCTCGGTGCTTCGACAAGATCGACCTTGTCCTCGTCATTTTTGCCGGCAATGACCAGCTCGCGCCAAATCTTGCACAGGCGGTTTACGACGATATCCGTCGGCGTATCCAGCAGGCGGTCCTGGTTGTACACATTGAGGTACACGAGCATGGCGTCGGCAGGCGTAATGTCCAGGTGGTCGCCGCCTGCGCGAAGATAGGCGCGCTTAAAGAGCAGGAAGGTGTGGCGCAGGTAGTCGACCTTTTTCTGCGGCCATTTTTCGATAAGGTTCTGACCGAGCATCTTGGCGAGCGTTTCGTAGCTTCCCTCACGCGAGAACTCGATCTCGTATAGGGGGCAGACGCGCCAAAACGCGCAGAACTCGCCGTACAGGCGGCTTTCGACGGAATCCCATTTGCCGGGGTAGAGACGGGTGACCTTGGCCGAAACCGTCGGGGCGTCCAGGAATTTGAGGACACTGACGCGTTTGTTGCCTTCCTGGACATAGAACCGATGCATGAACTCGGTGACGATGATGGGGTCGCGATAACCCTCGGTTACCTGGATGTCGTAGAGGTTGGACCACTTGCGGGCGAACTCGGTGCCAAACGGCAGCAGGGGCATAAAGTTGCATGAAAAGGCGGACTGACGGCCCTTGGTAACCGTACCGACGACCATTTCGAGCGGAATGTCTCTCAGGCCGACATTCTCTCGCTGGCCTAAGGGGAGCTGGGCAACCAAGCTATCGAGGTCCGTGAGGTACGGATACTCGCTTTGACTAATGGCGCGTCGACGTCCTTGCTCGCCGCGCTTGCGTGCTTGACGGTAGGCCTCTTCCATGATGTTGCTCCCTTAGTCGTTTAAACAACTATATGAACCATGGTACCACGAATGAAAACCACAACAAAGGTGCCTGTCCCCTTTGTGGTGGTTTAGGCAATGATGGGGGCGATGGTGCGGATGCAGGCGTCGGCAGCGGTGAAAGTGGTGCTGTCGTCGCTGACGATAAAGATGATCTTGCCCTTAATGCCAAAGTCGCCGATCTCGCTAAAGAGCACATACGGCTCCTTGTCAAAGCCCGAGATGGGAAGCACGGCGGCCTTGGTGGCGCTGGTCAGCTCGTCTGCCAGCGCGTCGAGCGAGGCCCACTTGGACGTGTCCTTTACGGCAACGGGCACAGCCACGCGCCCAAAGGGCATCAAATGCACGAGCGTGTTCTTGGAGATGTTGGAGTTGGGGACGATGATGGTCTGCCCGCAGGCATCTTCGATGGTCGTGTGGCGCCAGGTGATGTCCTGGACCACGCCCGACACGCCGCCGACCTCTATATTGTCGCCAGGCTTGATGATGCCCATAAACGTAACCTGCATGCCGCCAATAAGGTTTGACAGCGTGTCCTGAAAGCCGAGCGAGATGGCGATGCCGCCGACGCCAAGAGCGGCGACGAGCGCGTTTGCGTTAATGCCAAAGCAGTTGTCGAGGATAAAGCTGCCGCCGATCATCCAGATGACGGCGCGTGCGATGTTGATGAAGATGCTCGATGCCGGAAGCGGGTTGTCGTCGCGATTGAGCAGGTGACGCAGGGTCTTGGATACGACCTTGGTGGCGACGGCGGTGCCTATCGCCAAGATGACGGCCCAGATGATGTTGTGGACCCACCGTTGCTCAAAGAAATGAAGAATCGGCTCAAACAATTCCATGTAGGGAAAACCTCCTAATGATCGTCCAACCATGATACCCACCAAGAAGCCCGTCCGATCAAATTCGGACGGGCTTCTGTGCTCGATATAAGGTTTACGCGGCGGGGCTGCAAGGCCCGGCGGTGTAGCTTAGCGTCGACGCTTCCAGATAATGCCGAGCATGATGACGATGATGCCGCCGATAAGGCACGCGCCAACTACTGCCAGCGTGCGGTCTCCCGTTGCAGCGAGCTTACCGGTCGTCTTCTTGGTGATGACCTTCGTGGTCGTCGTGTCCGTCTTAGGCGAGGGCTTAGGCGTCGGGGCCGGTGTGGGCGTGGGGTCCACGGCAGCGGAGCCAAAGCTGATGGTGCCCGCGAGCGAGGCCATCTTGCTCTCCCAGCTGTTCTGCCCGATCAACGCCCTTAGCGCTGACTCGCAGGTACCCCACTCGGTGTGCTTGGTGGCGTTTGCGAAGGTGGGGAAGTCGGTCGTGTTGGTGATGATGTAGTTGTTGGTGGCGACGGTATAGGTCTTGGTGGGATCGAGCGTGCTGCCATCCTTGGTGAGTGTGGCACTCACAATGCGCTTGCCTTCGGGCTGCGTCCAATCAATCGTCACGTTGATGCCGCCAAAGGAGAGAACGCTGCCAGAGTCATCGCGCCACTTGTACTCGTCTTGCGCCTCCTGCTCGGTGTGACCGGCCGCCACATAAGCCTGCTGAAGCTCGTAGCTGTCGTTGCAATCGTCGCTAATTTGTAGCGAGTGCTCGAGCGCTGCGAGGAAGTCCGCGCCGGTCATGGTCCAGGTTTCCACGGTGTTGCCGTAGGGCGAGATGGCGATGACGTTGCCGGCGGTCACATTGCCCGCCGCGATGCCGCCGCGGATGCCGCCAGCGTTCTCGATGGCAAGGTCCGCGCTCGTCAGGGCAAGATAGGAGCCGCAAATCACATGGCCGATGGTCTGGGCCTTGGTGGTGTCACCCTCCTTACTGGGGCGGAAATCGGTGGTGCGCACCATTTCCCAACCATGCGTGCCTGCGGCGTCCTCGCCGTAGAAATAGTTGGTGGTGGATGTGCCGAGCACCTTGTTCGATTCGTTTTCAAAGGCCTCGTCGAGCGGCTTGATCTTGTTGCGGACGTCTTCAAGGCGGCTTTGGTAGTCGGAGCCCTTGTTGGGGTCTGCCAAAAGGTCGTTGACGTTCTTGGCGGTGTAGAGCTTCTCGTCGCTGCCGTCTGCAGAGACCGTGACCGTGTCATCGTCGGTCGTCTCGGTGCCATTCGTGTCGTACTTGTACGGAATGGAAAGCAGCCCCACCTCGGCAAAGGCGCTGCCTGCCTCGACAACGTGGATCGTCTTGCCGTCGGCTCCCGTCACCTTCTCGTTAAGGTTGATGTGCTCGTGGCCTGCGATAAGGGCATCGACGCCACGGAGCCGCGTGGCAAAGGTCTTGGCGTTGAGTGTATGCGCGATACACACAACAACATCGCAGCCCTCCTTGCGCAGCTGCTCTGCCTCGGCATTGATGGCGTTCGCGGCACTCGAGAACGACGTACCCGCGACCAGGTCCGCGCGCAGCGAGGATCCCAGCGACTCATCCATGGCACCCACGACGCCGACCTTGATTTTGTAGTCGAATGCGGAGTGATCCTCGCTATCCTCCCAGGTGCGATCGAGCGTCTTCGTGATGCTCGAGCTCCATACGCCGCTCGTAGACTTTGCGTTCGCGCAGAGCATGGCGAAGGGCGTGCCGGTGGGGCTGTAGCCGGTCATGGTGCGGAGTTTGTTCGCGCCGTAGCTCCAGTCGTGGTTGCCCGGCGTGGTCGCGTCGTAGCCGTCTGCATAGAAGGTGTCCATGAGCTCGGCGATGCTCTTGCCCTCGCTCATGGTGGCAAAGGACTGCCCGTGGAAGGTGTCGCCCGCATCGAGCAAAAGATCGGGGGCGTTGCCCTGGGCGCTATAGAGAACCGCCAGCCCATCAAAGCCCACAGTGCCGGTGTCCTTGCTTGCGTTGTAGCTGTACTTGTAGCTGCCGTGGATGTCGTTGGTGTGCATGACGGCCACGGAGCCGTCAATAGCGGCGGGCAGGTTCCCCGCGAAAGCGAGGCTTGGGATGCCTGCGAGCGCGCCGGCAAACAACGCGGTGGCTAACGCAAGGCGGGGGAGTCTTTTCATGGCAGTTTCCTTAGTCCTTAGCCAGAATGTCTGGTTGAATATCGGATTATCGACATAATATGCGAAAACCGCCGCAAGGGCGCCTGTCCCTTAGCGGCGGTTTTGACGTTTGCGCAGATAAAACCTGCCAAAATAAACCTGTCCCTTTTTGGTAGGTTTAGCTTAGCAGCATGCGGTCGTTGGCGAGCTCGTCGCCCGAGACCTCCTCGAATTTCTGCAGCAGGTCGGCTACGGTGAGCGACTTCTTCTCATCGCCCGCCACGTCGTAGATCACGTGGCCTTCGTGCATCATGATCAGACGGTTGCCCAGACGGATGGCGTCGTTCATGTTGTGCGTGACCATGAGCGTGGTCAGGTGGTTCTCGTCGACGATCTCCTCGGTCAGGTTGAGCACCTTAGAGGCCGTCTTGGGGTCGAGGGCCGCAGTGTGCTCGTCGAGCAGCAGCAGGCGCGGCCTGGTGAGCGTGGCCATCAGCAGGGTGAGTGCCTGGCGCTGGCCACCCGAGAGCAGGCCGACCTTGGCGTTGAGACGCGTGTCCAGACCAAGGTCCAGGCGCTTGAGCAGCTCAACGTACTCATCTTTCTCGGCCTTGGTGACGCCCCACGAAAGGCCGCGACGCTGGCCGCGACGCTTGGCGAGGGCCAAGTTCTCGGCAATCTGCATGTCGGCAGCGGTACCGCGCATGGGGTCCTGAAACACGCGGCCCAGGTACTTGGCGCGCTGCGACTCGCTCAGGCGCGAGATGTCGGTGCCGTCGAGCTCGATAACGCCCGAATCGAGCGGGTACACGCCGGCGATCATGTTGAGCAGCGTGGACTTGCCGGCGCCGTTGCCGCCGATCACGGTTACAAAGTCGCCGTCATTCAGGGTGAGGTCGACGCCGGTGAGCGCGCGCTTCTCGGTGACGGTGCCCTTGTTAAAGGTCTTCTTGACATGCGAGAGCTTAAGCATCTGCCTCATCTCCCTTCGTGTAGGAGCTGCGGAGCTTATAGCGCTCCCAAACCACGGGCACGCACAGGGCCACAGCAACGATCACGGCGGAGAGCAGCTTCATGTCGTTGGCGTCCATGCCCAACTGCAGCACGATGGCGCGGATAAGGAAGTACACCACGGAGCCAAAGACGGCGGAGGCAAGACGGACGCTAAACTGCGTGAGGCCGCCGGGCAGCAGACGGCCGAGCACCTCACCGATAACAATGGCGGCAAGACCGATAACGATGGCACCGGTGCCCATGCCAATGTCGGCGTACTTCTGGCTCTGGCAGATGAGTGCGCCCGAAAGGCCGATAAGGGCGTTGGAGAGCACGAGGGCGATCATCTTGGTGGAGTTGGTGTTGACGCCCAGAGCGCGGATCATGTACTCGTTGTTGCCGGTGGCGCGCAGTGCTGAGCCAATCTCGGTGCCAAAGAACCAATACAGGATGGCAACGATAGCCACGGCGAGCAAGATGCCCAGGATGATGGCGACGGTGGACTGCGGCAGGCCGGTCATGTTGCTGACGGCCGAAAACACGGTGCCTTTGGCAAGGATGGGCGTATTGGATTTGCCCATGATGCGCAGGTTGATGGACCACAGACTGATCTGCGTCAGGATTCCGGCGAGGATCGCGGGAATCTCAAAGACAGTGGTCAAAATGCCCGTGACGGCGCCCGCGATGGCACCGGCACACATGCCGGCCAGCACGGCGAACAGCGGGTCGACGTTGTTATTGACGATGAGCACAGCGCAGACGCAGCCGCCGAGGGCAAAGCTGCCGTCGCAGGTCATATCGGGAATGTCGAGCAGGCGGAACGTGATAAACACGCCAAGCACCATAATGCCCCAGAGGACGCCCTGCGAAACGGCGCCCTGCAATGCAATAAGCATGCTTCATACCTCCTAGGATAGGGTGGACACGTGAGTCACCATGATAGCGGTAACAATGCATAAAAGAGCTGCGGCCGGATGTTTTGTCTCATCCGTAACAAGCAGGGCGAACGCCGGTCTTTGGCGTTCGCCCCTGTGGCTCAGATATTGAATAACACGGCAACGGCGCAAGTGCGTGCCCTAGCTGCGTTACCGCACATGGTGCTACTCGTCCAGAGCGGAAAGGTCGATGCCCAGAGCCTCGGCCATCTCGTCGTTCTTGACGACGACCAGGTCCTTGCTCGAGAGGTGCTTGATCGGCATATCTTCGGGCTTGGCCTCGCCCTTCAGAATCTTAACTGCCATCTCGCCCGCGGCGTAGCCCAGATCCTCGTAGTTGATGGAGAGGGTGAACAGGCCGCCGGCCATGCACATGCCCTCCTCGCCGGTCACGAAGGGGAGCTTATTCTCCTTGCAGATCTGACCGACCTGCGAAGCGCCCGCGGCGATGGTGTTATCGGTGGGGGAGTAGAGCGCGTCGACCTTGCCCACGGCAGATTCGACGACGGACTGGATCTCATTGGAGCTCGAGACGGTGAAGTCGGTGTAGTCCAGGCCCAGCTTGTCGAGCTCCTTCTTGGCGGCCTTGATCTGGACGTCGGAGTTGGACTCGGCGGTGCAGTAGAGCAGGCCGACCTTCTTTACGTCGGGCAGGACCTTCTGCATCATCTCGAGCTGCTCGGCGACCGGGGTGAGGTCGGAAGCGCCCGTGACGTTGGTGCCCGGCTTGTCGTTGTCCTGGACCAGGCCGGAGGCGGCGTAGTCGGTGATGGCACAGCCCACGATGGGGATATCGGCCGTGGCGCCGGCGGCAGCCTGCGCGGCGGGCGTTGCGATGGCATAAATCAGGTTGACGTTGTCGCCCACAAACTTGTCGGCAATGGACTTACACGTGGACTGGTCGTTCTGGGCGTTCTTCTGGTCGATCTTGACCTTAAGGCCGCTCTTCTTGATGGCCTTGACGAAGCCGTCGTTGGCGGCATCGAGCGCGGAGTGCTCGGTGAGCTGCAGAACGCCGATGGTGTAGTCGGAACCGGCGGCAGCAGAGCCGGAACCAGAGTTGCCGCCGCATCCGGCGAGCGGGGCGAGCGCGAGCAGGCCGGCGGAGACCAGAAGGCTCCTGCGACTGATGGTGATGTCCTTCATATCATTACCCCCCAGTATAAAAATGGCTGGAAACACTGCACTCAAACAAAGTGCAAGTGGAACTATAGTAGCGCGGATGTCCATTTTTACAATAACTTGGCGGGTTTTTTAATACAGAATCGGATGGGCGGTACGGGTAGTCGAATGGGCGGCGGAGTGTCTTATGCAGCGGAGGCGTCCTCCTCCTCGTCCAGGGCGGCGAAAAGCTTCTTGCCGTCGAGGAGACGTGTGGTGACGTTTCTCATGCGGCCAATCTCTACGGTACGCAGCGTGTCATCGGCGCCTCGGGCGTCATAGACCGTTCCCAGCAAATACGAGATGCCATCGCGCTGCCTGATGGCAAAGGGGCGGAGTGTCATCCGTGCTACTTCGGTTTCGCCACGTGCCGTGACGCTCGAAATATCAAAACTCACCGTGGTTCCGTGGTCGATGGCCTGCTCGACGAGCTCGCACGTGTCGATGCGCTTGATGGGCGTGCGTGTTGCCTTGGTAGCCTTGCTGCCTGCGCTTGGAGCGGGTTCGGGTGTATCGAGGTAGCCGCGAACGTCGGCGCTCGCCATGGCAACTAAGTGCTGCGCCATGCTCTTGCGGATAGCGATAGGCGTGGAGCGGTTGCGCATGACCATACCGTGGAGCCGGATGATCTCTTCATCGGTGAGCGGACGGGTAAGAAGTTTGTAGCCCACGCCGCGTTTGTACTCAATTTCGTATCCGGCATGGCGAAGCGCGGAGATGGCGGTGTAGATGCTGCGCCGCGCCGCCGAGATGGGCATGCGGGCGGGGTCGTCGGGATGGGCGAGGCGCCGGATCAACTCATCGGAAAGCATGGCCTTGTCTTCGCCGGTGTTTTCGCTCAAGAGCTGCAGGATACGAACGGCGCGATAGGCTGCCATCGAGGCGGCGCCTCTCGTCGTGGTGTCGTAGGTTTCAACAGCGGCTTCGGTCATCGTGCCCACGTCCTTTCCGTTTTGGGTGGCGACGGTATGGAGCCTAGGACGTGGGGCTTTCCCAGGGGCGCAGAGCGCTCTGGGCGGTCGGTAGTCGTCGGCAAACGGCGGGTTGAGTTTTCAACAGCCCTGCTCAACTGACCAAAACCTTGCCAAAAGCTTGACGGATGCTGTTGAAAAAAGCGTCTCTCGACTGATGTCGAGAGACGCTTATGCGATGAGCATTGGCGTGTGGCGACGCGAGCTAGCGTCCGACGATTAGAAGTCGGCGTTGCCCACGGTGCGCGGGTGCGGCAGGACGTCGCGGATGTTGCCCACGCCGGTCAGATACATGACCAAGCGCTCGAAGCCCAGACCGTAGCCGGCGTGCTTGCAGGAACCGTAGCGGCGCAGGTCAAGGTAGTACTTGTACTGCTCGGGATTCATGCCCAGGTCCTTGATGCGGGCCTCGAGCAGATCCAGGCGCTCCTCGCGCTGGGAGCCGCCGATGATCTCGCCGATGCCGGGGACCAGGCAGTCGGCCGCCGCGACGGTCTTGCCGTCATCGTTCCAGCGC
>CAJLLN010000033.1:0-13983 GCA_905207495.1 uncultured Collinsella sp.
CGCGCAGCGTCGAGCGGTCCGCCGTTCGGTAGAACGGCGGAACTAGTTACGCCTGGCGGTAATGGTCAAAGAAGTCGGCGAGGTCTTCGAGGGACTCTTTGAGTACTTCCATGCGCGGCAGGTACACGATACGGAAGTGGTCGGGCTCAGCCCAGTTGAAGCCGCCGCCGCGCGTAATCAGGATCTTCTTCTCGTGCAGCAGGTCAAGGGCGAATTGCTCGTCATCGGTGATGTTGAACTTTTTAACATCCATCTTGGGGAAGATGTAGAACGCCGCACGCGGCTTAACCACCGAGATGCCGTCAATCTTGTTGAGCGCCTCATACACAAAGTTGCGCTGCTCGTAGACACGGCCGCCGGGACGGATGTAGTCGTTGACCGACTGATGGCCACCGAGTGCCGTCTGGACAATCGACTGGGCCGGCACGTTGGAGCACAGGCGCATGTTAGAGAGCATGTTGACGCCCATGATGAAGTCGCTCATGCAGCGCTGGTTGCCCGAAAGCACCATCCAGCCAATACGATAGCCCGCGATCATGTGCGACTTGGAAAGGCCGCTAAAGGTGACGCAGGGCAGGTCGGGGGCGAGCGAGGCAATCGAGACGTGCTCGTAGCCGTCCATGCACAGGCGGTCGTAGATCTCATCGGCAAAGATCATCAGCTGATGCCTGCGTGCAATCTCGACGATGCCCTCGAGCACCTCGCGCGGATAGACGGAACCCGTAGGGTTGTTGGGGTTGATGATGACGAGGGCTTTGGTCGCGCTCGTGATCTTGGACTCCATATCCTCCAGGTCGGGATACCAATCCGCCTGCTCATCACACAGGTAGTGCACGGGATGTCCACCGGCAAGGGTTGCACACGCCGTCCAGAGCGGATAGTCGGGGCTGGGGATCAGAATCTCGTCGCCATTGTCGAGCAGCGCGTTCATCGAAAGCTGAATGAGCTCGGACACGCCGTTGCCCGTGTAGATATGCTCCATCTGAACATTGGGCAGGCCCTTGATCTGCGAATACTGCATGATCGCCTTGCGCGCGGAGAACAGGCCACGCGAGTTGGAATAGCCTTCGCAGTCGGGCAGCTGCTGGCGCATGTCCTTGATGACCTCATCGGGTGTGCGGAAACCGAAGGGCGCCGGGTTGCCGATATTGAGCTTGAGGATGCGCTCGCCCTCGTCCTCCATACGGGCGGCCTCGTCGACGACGGGACCGCGCACGTCATACAGGACGTTGTCGAGTTTGGTGGATTTAGAAAAAGTACGCATGGTGGTGCTCCTTGCAATTTGAGCTGAGGGATGGGGTTCGGGCTTGGAATCGTTGCGGGGTGATGATGCCTCGCCTTGATCGGCGTCGCCGGCGAGCAGCCAGGTAACATCGACCTCCAAAATACGGGCGAGCAGCTCAGCCACATCGCGCCGCGGGATCGTCTTGCCGCTCACATATTGGCTCATCTGACTCTTGCCGAGTTTTTTGCCGAGCATCTCCGATGCGCGGATTACGTCCGACTGGCGAACGTCGCGATTGGACATAGTCTGTCGCAGGCGATCGCAAAACGTCTCTTGGGCCACAGGAACCTCCTTGCTGGCAAAGTTCAATTTATAGAACACGAATTGAACCTGAGTTCAATTTAGGCAGCAGTATAGCGCCGTACCTCATTCGAAAGTTCAATTTCATAAGAAAACGTACCGAACTCCGAGATTTGCCCAAAGCAGACAATGACGTGCACACGTTTAGAGGTATTCAAGGAATCGAGCAGCGGCAAGCGAAACGTCAGCCGTGCGATATATCGCATTGATCTGCCGATGGGGATGTCCCTCGAGCGGGCGCACGGCAACATCGAACTGACAGCGGCGCAAGATGAGCGCGGGAAGAATGCTCACGCCCAGGCCGTCCTCGACCATGGCCATAATCGCATAGTCATCCCAGGTCGACAGCTTGGAGCACACCGTCAGTCCCGCCCGACGGAACAGCGGCGTAATCTCGTCATCGGTGCCGCGTTCTAGCAGAATAAACTGCTCGTTGGCTAAATCGACAAGAGAAACGACCTCCGCCGTGGCAAGCAAAGAGTCTGCCGGCACTACTGCCATCAACTCGTCGCGCACCAAAGACCGCGATGTCATGCCGTTTTCTCGGGGCTCACGCGGGATAAAGCCCAGATCGCAGCGCCCTTCCGCCACCCATTGTTCAATCTCTGAGTAATCACCCATCAGCAACTCATAATCGACGTCCGGGTGATCGGCGCGAAAGCGCGCAATCACCGGCGGCAGCACGTGGGTCGCCACACTCGAAAACGTACCGATGCAGATTTTGCCGCGCATGAGCCCACGCATCTCATCCACCCGTCGCTGCAAACGAACAAATTCCTCGCATAACGCCTCGACCGCCGGCATAACTTGCCGCCCGTCAGCAGAAAGCACTACGCCCTCGCGACTGCGGTCGAGCACCTTAAAGCCCCAATCGGCCTCAAGATCGGCCACCATACGGCTCACGCCCGACTGCGAATAGCTCAGCCGCTCGGCGGCGCGCGTAAAACTGCCGGCGCGCACGGTCTCGAGCAGCACCTGCATCTTTTGAATATTCGTTTCCACGGCACCCCTCCATCTTTGCATGAGTTTTTGTCATGTTAGCCATGCATTATATTCGCTTTTCTTCTAAAGCCAGTTCACCCATAGTGAAGATGCTCGGATATAGAGGGGATGTCAGCGCATGAACAACGGACTGTTTACGTACTTAGCAGCATTGCTATTGTTTGGCTCCAACGGCATTATCGCCACTGCCATCGCGCTGCCGAGCTCGGATATCGTGCTACTGCGTACGTTTTTGGGCGCACTCTCGCTTGTCACCATTCTCGCCATCACCCAACGCCATAAGTTGCAGGCGCCATCTCGCCCCCGCGAAGCCGCAGCCCTCCTCCTTTCGGGAGCCGCGCTGGGCGCCAGCTGGATTTTTCTGTTCCGCGCCTACCAGACGATCGGCGTCGGCGTATCCTCGCTGCTGTACTACTGCGGCCCCATCATCGTCATGGCGCTCTCGCCGTTTATCTTTGGCGAAAAACTGACCGGCAGCAAAATCGCCGGCTTTATCGCCGTCGCCTGCGGCGCTTTTCTCATTGCAGCGCAAGGTCTCGGCGGCAACATGCCCATTGCGGGCATCGTCTGCGGCATCGCCTCGGCATTTTGCTATGCGCTGATGGTCATCGCTAGCAAGGGTGCGCCGCACATCGAGGGTCTCGAGAACTCCGCGCTCCAGGTGAGCGCCGCCTTTGTGACCGCGCTGGTCCTTACGCTCGTCACCCAAGGCGCTCCCTCATTCCTGTCCGCCGGCGTCGCCGCCAGTATTGATTGGCGCGCCGTCGTCATGCTCGGCGTCGTCAACACCGGCATCGGTTGCCTGCTTTATTTTAGTGCCGTCGCCAAGCTGCCCGTCCAGACCGTCGCGGTCGTCGGCTACCTCGAGCCGCTTTCGGCCGTCGTGTTTTCCGCCATCCTTTTAGGTGAAGCCATAACACCGGTCCGCCTGATGGGTGCCGCGCTTATCATCGGCGGCGCGATTTTTTGCGAACTCGCCGGCAAACGCACAAACGCCAAGGCCGGCATCGCCCAGACAGCACGTGCTTAAAAGCCCCTCTTCAGTTTCAAAGCAGGGGCGCGTCCGCGGTTATCACATTGCAGCAAGCCATTCAGCGGATATGCCCCTGTTTTGAAATGCTACCTACGTACATAAATAATCCCCAGCTGGGGATTATTGTCTAAAATAACCTGATGTGCCAAACTGCTCTTGTATGTATAAAGACGGCATAAAGGTTATCTGTCCTAGACAGATAACCGGATGTCTAAGGGAGTCCACGTGGCACACAACAAACTGGAGGCAAGACCCCAAGACCAGCGTGGTCAAGGCGGGCACGGAGCCATCCCCCTCTCCGCTGGCATGCTGCTTGTAACGCTCGGCGTCGTCTATGGCGACATCGGTACGAGCCCCATGTACACCATGAAATCAATCGTCGCCAACAACGGCGGCATCGGTACCGTCAGCGAGGACATGATCCTGGGCGCGCTTTCGCTCGTCATCTGGACCATGACGCTCGTGACCACGGTCAAGTACGTGGTAATCGCCATGAAGGCCGACAACCACAACGAAGGCGGCATCTTCGCCCTGTTCAGTCTCGTGCGCAAGGTGGCGCCATGGCTGATTCTGCCCGCCATGATCGGCGGTGCGGCACTGCTTGCCGACGGCATCCTCACCCCCGCCGTCACGGTCACCACAGCCATCGAGGGTCTGCGCACCATCGAATGGGGCCATGCGCTGCTGGGCGACGGCCAGACCAACGTCATCATCATCACAATCATCATTATCTGCGGCCTATTTGCCATGCAGCGCGCCGGCACCTCGTCAATCGGCAAGCTCTTCGGCCCGCTCATGACGCTGTGGTTCCTGTTCCTGGCAGGCGCCGGTCTGTTCAACATGCTCGGCAACCTGTCCATCTTGCGCGCGCTCAACCCCATCCGCGGCATTATGTTCCTGTTCTCGCCCATCAACCACTCGGGCATTATGGTGCTCGGCTTTGTCTTCCTGTCGACAACCGGTGCCGAGGCACTCTACTCGGACATGGGCCACGTGGGCAAGGCAAACATCTATGCATCCTGGCCATTTGTTAAGGCGGCCCTTATCCTCAACTATCTGGGTCAGGGAGCTTGGCTACTCGCCAATAACTCCAACCCCCAGATGCTCGCGATGGGTATCGTTAACCCGTTCTATATGATGCTTCCCGAGCCCCTGCGCCCCTTTGCCATTGTGCTTTCGGCCGTGGCGGCCATCATCGCCTCGCAGGCGCTCATCACCGGCTCGTTCTCGCTGGTATCCGAGGCAACGCGCCTCAACCTTATGCCGCACCTGCGCATCCACTACCCCAGCGACACCAAGGGTCAGCTCTATATTCCGCTCGTCAACAACATCATGTGGGTCGGCTGCATCTTCATCGTGCTGCTATTCCAGAACTCCGAGCGCATGGAAAGCGCCTATGGCCTCGCCATCACCGTGACCATGCTCATGACCACCACGCTGCTGACGAGCTATATCGCCGGCATCCTCAAGCACAAGCTGGGCGCCTGCATCTTTGCCCTGCTCTTTGGTGCCATTGAGCTGTGCTTCTTCGCTTCGTGCCTCACCATGTTCTTTGACGGCGGCTACGTCATGATCTTCCTGGCCGCACTGCTGTTCGGCCTTATGTATGTGTGGCGTCGCGGCACCGCCATCGAGCGCACGCAGACGATTCTGCTGCCCGTCTCCAAGTACATCGACCAGCTCAACCGCCTGCGCAATGACGAGACCTACCCCGTGCTCGCCGACAATCTGGTGTTCCTCACCAACAGCCCCGACCCGCTCACGCTCGACCGCGACGTGCTCTATTCCATCCTGGACAAGCACCCCAAGCGCGCCAAGGCATATTGGTTCATCAACGTACACGTTACCGACGAGCCCTATACGCACGAGTATTCCGTTGAGACCTTTGGCACAGACTTCCTGTTCCGCGTGCGCTTGGACCTGGGCTTTAAGGTCAATCAGCGCATCAACGCCTACCTGCGCCAGATCGTTGGCGACCTGATGGCCTCGGGTGAGTTGCCGCCGCAGCACCACACCTACTCCATCTACGAGACGCGCGGCAACGTGGGCGACTTCCGTTTTTGCATGCTGCGCAAGATGCTTGCCCCCGAAACGGACATCAACCGCAATGACCACCGCGTGATGGCCATCAAGTACGCCGTCCGCCGCGCTTGCGGAAGCCCGGCACGCTGGTACGGTCTCGAGAACTCTGCCATCATCATCGAGTACGTGCCGCTGTTTGCCCGCATGCGCCCGGCCGTTAAGCTCGTGCGCACCCAGGTGCCGCTCGAGGTTCAGATTGAAGAGGCCGAGGAAATGGAAGTCGACATCTTCTCGGACGACTTGGTCAACGGCAACGAGGCCGGTAGGGACATGAACGTCGATCCCACCGAGCTGCTCGAGAGCGTCGCCGATACGCCCGAACAGCAACAGCTCGACGGCCTCGAGAGTGAACAACTCAACGACGCCAACTTCTAGCGACGTCACAAATCAACGACAGCGGCCCTGCACCTCACGGGAGATGCAGGGCCGCTTTGCATTGCGGTAAAGCTATCGGCTACGAACGGCACGGCTCGGGAACCACGAGCCTATCGGGGCTCGCGCCCTCGGCATCCATCAGGCTCACGTAGCGAATCGACGGATCCCCATACATCGCGTAGTAATAATTGCCCGTGCGCGCGCTAAAGCATCCGGTGTAGATAGTCTTCTCGAACTTGCCATCGCCCATCCTGGACGCTCCCTCGATCATCACCACGCCCTCGAGCGAGCGGAACATGCGAACGACGTTTTCGGTCTCGCTCTCCTTTTGCGGGTAATTGGCATTGAGGTACGCCGCCTTTACAAAACGGCTCGGCGAATAGCAATCGCCCGGAATGCCGCGCATGCCGGCACCGGCTCCATAGGGCTTGAGCTCGGCACCACGCCATGTCGCCGTCTGCGGAAAATCGCTTGTGGCGGTGATATAGGTGCGCAGGTTTTCCATGTGCCACGGGAAGGTCGGCTGGTTGGCAAGGGTGTCGACCGGATCGTCGTATACATGCAGGCCGTCAGCCATCATCTCGACCACGATGCTGCGCTGGCTGTCGCCGATAATCCAATGGAGCAGCGACACGCCCAGCCCCTCTCCGGCAGATTTGGCGACAATCACCGTGTCGCGCAGCGCGGCCTCGACCTCATCGACCGTCGAGAACGTCGCTGCCACCCACAGGGGAAACTCATAGGCCGCGATATTGGTCTTGCCGTCGACAGGATCCTCGGCATACTCGGCATAACCCGGGAAATTGAGACCCGCCACGGCGAGGCCCGCATCGTTGCCGCAATCGAAAAACATAGGGTAGTTCTTGTAATCGATGCACATACCGATCACCGCGTGCGCCGCTGTCGCGTCGTCGATAAACGAATACGGAATGTGAAACCCGCGCGGCATCACGCGAACCTGTTGGCCGTAGTCAAAGCTCCAGTCGAGGTTGCGGCCCAAATACATGTGGCCAGAATTATCGGTAAATCGAATACTCGTGCACATAGCGCCTCCTAGCCTTACGTTCTTGCTAAGATTATTGTCTCCAAACAAAAAGGCGCTAAACACAAAAGCCCGGACATGACAACAATGTCATGCCCGGGCTATTCAAGCAGGATAAACTCAACCAAGTTAACCCCGCAGGTCGTCTAAGGGGTCAAAGTGCCGCAGATTGCCACGAAAGAGGAGCGAAGCGTACTTAAGGTACGCGAGCGACGATTGAGCGGCAAGGTGCGGTGTTTTGGTCCCCTTAGACCAACTTTCCAAGACAGTGATCGATCATATGCTGGATCATCTGTGCCTCAAACCCCGCGTAGTCGCGGCGGCACTCCTTCATCTTGCCGTCGACGATCTGATCAAAGGCGACCTTGCACTTGATATAGCGCGTGGACTTGGTGACCTCCTCGTGCGTCAGGCAGCTCTCCTCCATCTTGCTGGCACCCAGGCCAAACACCAGACGGGGGTTGTAAAGCACATGGGGCTCACCGGCGTCGTCCAGGTAGACGCAAACCTTCTTGGTAACGCCGATCTGGTTGGCGGCAAGGCAGCCGGCATCGTCGAGCGACTTGATGGTATCGATCAGGTCCTGAGCAACCGACTCGTCCTCGACGGTCGCAACCTCGCAACGCTGGGACAGGATAGCCTCGTCGTGGCAAAGCTCTTTAATCATACGTTCCTCCATAGGGGTCGTTGTAACCGCTTAAGTATACGGTACCTACACAATTTCATGCGAAAGATACCGCCCGTCCGTTACAAACCGCCGAACATCAACATGTGAGGAACACCAACTTCACAAAGGCGATATAGTGGGTGAGTTCGTGTCAATCGGCCTAAACTCGGGGCCGAACAAGGAAAGGGTATGCATGGACGAACTATTTCACGTCAGCGAGCGCAAGTCCACAATCGGGACCGAACTTCGCGCTGGACTGACAACATTCCTGGCGATGGCCTACATCATCGCCGTCAACCCCGCGGTGCTCTCGGGCGCTGGCATCGATGCGGGAGCGCTCGCCTGCGCCACCTGCCTGGGCGCTGGCATCATGACCATCTGCATGGGCATCTTCGCTAACCGCCCGCTCGCCTGCGCGTCGGGCTTAGGCGTCAACGCGATGATCGCCGGAATCACCACCACCGTCTGCGGCGGTGACTGGCACGTGGCCATGAGCGTCATCTTCCTTGAGGGCATCGTCATCTTGCTGCTCGTGCTTTGTGGCCTGCGCGAGGCCATCATGGACGCCATCCCGGTTGTCCTGCGTCACGCCATCTCGGTGGGTCTGGGCCTGTTCATCGCCATGATTGGCCTGTGCGATGCCGGCATTATCACCGCTGGCGCCGGTACACTCGTCGGTCTGGGCGACATCACCTCCCCCACCTTCATCGTCGGCATCATCTCCATCCTGGTGACGGTCGCCCTCGCCTGCCGCAACGTCCCCGGCTCGCTGCTCATCGGCATCGTCGTCGCCGTCATCGCCGGTATCCCCCTAGGTGTGACCCAGGCTCCGACCGGTATCATCGCCCCGCTCGACTTCTCGAGCATCGGTGGCCCCATCGCCGACGCCGGCGGCGTGCCCGCCATCGTCAAGGTCCTTACCGACCCCGCGCTCCTCGTCATCTCGTTCTCGCTGCTCATGAGTGACTTCTTCGACACCATGGGCACCGCGATGGCCGTGGCCAAGCAGGGCGAGTTCCTCACCGACGACGGCAACGTCGAGAATATCAAGGAGATCCTGATCGTCGACTCCGCCGCCGCCGCTGTGGGCGGTTTCATGGGCGTCTCCTCCATCACCACCTTCGTCGAGTCCACCTCTGGCGCTGCCGACGGTGGCCGCACGGGCCTCACCTCCGTCACTACCGGCGTGCTGTTCATTCTCGCCGCGTTCTTCTCCCCCATCGTCACCATCGTTTCCAGCGCCGCCACCTGCGGTGCTCTGGTCTACGTCGGCTACCTCATGATGAGCGAGGCCTCCGAGATCGACTGGTCCGACGTGTCGCAGGGTTTCCCGGCGTTCATGATTGTCGCCGGCGTGCCCTTCACCTACTCCATCTCTGCCGGCATTGGCCTGGGCTTTATCGCCTACGTGGTCGTCGCGCTCTTTAAGGGCGAGGCCTCCAAGATCAAGCCGCTCATGTGGATCGCAGCCCTTGCCTTCCTCGTCTACTTCTTCGTGGCGTAACAGCATAGTCTGCCAAAGCAAAACAACAAGGCGTGGAGCCGCATCGAGCGGCTCTGCGCCTTTCTTTTAGCGTCTGCCCCCGTGCCAGCGTGCGACAATTGAGGCTGTCAATATCACAACACCGAGAGAAGCCTGCCTTGGAAGCGCATCATAAGCAGATAACCGTTTATTCAGAGTGTGCGGAAGGCGCGCCCGTCATCTACCTCCCCGTGGTTATGGGCGACGGTAGTGAAGTCTACGAGCGCTGCCGAGAGCTCGACTGCCCGCCGTTCACCCTTGTCGCCATTGGAGGGCTCGATTGGAATCGCGAGCTGAGCCCCTGGGAATGTGAGGGAACTATACGAGATGCCGAGCCCTTTGGTGGACAGGCTGCTGGTTTTCTTGACGAGTTGTTGAAGCAGATAATCCCCCAGGCCGAATCATCGCTCCCGCAACCACCCGCCTGGCGCGGCGTTGCCGGCTACTCGTTGGCGGGTCTTTTTGCACTGTGGGCACTTTGGCAAACAGATGTCTTTGAGCGCGCAGCGAGTGCATCGGGGTCGCTGTGGTTCCCTGGCTTTATCGACTACGCGCGCGAGCGCACGATAACTGCTACGCCCGACGCCGCCTATCTGTCGCTCGGTAAAAAGGAAACCAAGACGCCCAACCGCATGATGCGGCACGTACTCGACGATACGCGCGCGATGGAAGAGCTGTTTATCGAGCGCGACATCCCAACAACGCTGGAGCTCAACCCCGGCAATCATTTTGCCCAAACTGACCTGCGCATGGCGCGCGGCATCCACTGGATACTGACGCATTAAAAATGGCGTCCACGCGTACATACGCATGGACGCCATTTTTATTTTGGCTGAACGCAGCTACTATTCGGCAGTCTCCTCGAGTTCAGATACGGCGGGCGTCGAAGATTGGGACATGGAAGTCCTTTCATGATGGAAGGGCGTTCAGACATATCGGATAACCTGCCCGAACGATACGATCCGAACCATTGTACGTGATACGCCATGTGTCGCACGCGCCGCCACCTGCAAACGGTAGCGTTACTTCCAAACGCGCTCGGCAATGCGCTTGACCAGCGCGATCTTTGCCCATTGCTCATCCTCGGTCAGCTTGTTGCCAATCTCGCAACTGGCAAAGCCGCACTGGGGCGACAGGTACAGGTTCTCGAGCGGCACGTACTTTGCGGCTTCGCGGATGCGCTCGACGATAACATCCTCGTTCTCGAGCTCTGCCGCCTTGGTGGTTACCAAGCCCAGCACGACCTTCTTGCCGGGAGCAACATACTTGAGCGGCTCAAAGCCACCGGCGCGCGGCGTATCGAACTCAAGGTAGAACGCGTCGACGTTCTCATGTGCGAACAGGTACGGCGCAATGGGATCGTAACCACCCTCGAAGGCATACGTGGAGTGATAGTTGCCGCGGCACACGTGCGTGTTGATAACCAGATCGTCGGGCTTGCCCGCGATGGCGGCATTGTTGAGCTCCACGCCCAGCTCGCTCACCTTTTGCAGGTCAACCGGGCTCATGCCGGTCTTGGACACAAAGTCGGTATCGCAATAGATGCCCCAGGTGCAGTCATCAAATTGGATGTTGCGGCAGCCTGCTGCGTACAGGTCGGCGATCACCGTGCGATAAGCGGCCGCAATGGCGTCGGCAAGTTCCTCATCGGTCTTATAGACAGCGCGCAGGCTCTCCTGCTGGCCGTCGCAGCGATCGAGCGTGACCTCAGAGAACGTCTGGATCGGCGCCGGAATGGTCTGGCGTGCGACCTGGCCCTCCCCCTCAAGCGCCTTGACGAACTTAAAATGCTCGACGAACGGGTGGTTCTCGCCGCTAATGGGACCAGTAACCACGGCGGTGTCGGCCGTCGTCTCCTCGTCATGGAACATATAACCCGTGCGTGAGGTGCGGCGCTCAATGCCGTTAAGGCCCCACATAAAATCGAGGTGCCAGTAGCTGCGGCGAAACTCGCCATCGGTGATCACCTGCAGGCCGGCGGCCTTCTGCTTGGCCACCAAATCGCGAATGGCATCGTCCTCGACGGCCTTAAGGCCGGAAGCGTCGAGTTTACCCGCGACATAGGCGGCACGGGCGTCCTTTACAGCCTGCGGACGAAGAAAGCTGCCGACGATATCGGCGCGAAACGGCGCGTTCGGTTGAATCGAAGTGCTCATAGATATCTCCCTTTGCATTGGTTGCTTTACTGGGACAGAGTATGAGCGCTCATATGACCATCGTAAAATATACGTTTATAACAGTTTGATATAGATGCTTCCTATATCAGTCTGGACTGTCATAAAGAGACTTGAACCGTGCGGAGCACAGCAGCCTAGATATGCTGACGAATCGCGTCGATATAGGCCCGACCGTAGCGCGTGAGTTCTTGCGCGTGATGATGCCAATCTCCATGTACTCGTCCACGTCGAGCGGAATCGAGATAATGCCGGGGCCGTTGAGCTCGTGGCTGATCACGCCCGAGCATACCGTGTAGCCGTTGAGGCCCATGGCAAGGTTGAACAGCGTCGCACGGTCGCGCACGCGGATATTCTTGCGTCGCTCGAACGTCGAGGTCAGCTCCTCGGAATAGTAAAACGAGTTGTAGCTGCCCTGCTCGTAGGACAGGAACGGGTAGTCTTCCAGATCCTCGAGCGTCACGCTGGCGTGATCCGCCAGCGGATGGTCGGCACACACAAAGACGTGTGGCATGGCGCAGAAGAGCCCTTCGAATACGAGCTCGTTGGCCGCCAGCATGCGCTCGATGACCTCGCGATTGTGCTCCGACAGATACAGGATGCCGAGCTCGCTTTTCATGTGCGCGACGTCCTCGATAATCTCGTGGGTTTGCTCCTCGCGCAGGGTAAAGTCGTAACGCGCGGCATCGAACTCGCGAATCACGTCAACAAACGCGTTAACGGCAAAGGAATAATGCTGGCAGCTCACACTAAAGTGCGGCACCTGCTCGGATGTGCCCTTGTACTTGCCCTCGAGCAGGTCAGCCTGGTCGAGTACCTGGCGCGCATAGCCCAAGAAGGTCTCGCCTTCCTCGGACACAACGACGCCCTTGTTAGTGCGCTCAAAGATGTGCACACCCATCTCGTTTTCGAGATCGCGAATCGACGCGGTAATCGAAGGCTGCGACACAAAGAGCCGGCGCGAGGCCTCGGTGATGCTGCCGCATTCGGCAACTTTGACGACATACCTGAGCTGCTGAAGCTTCATGGCGCCCTCCCTAGACGTTCGTGACGTCGAAACCCGCCGTGCTCATCTGACGCATAAACGGCGGCATCTCCCCCGTCGCGGCGCAGGCGGCAATCTGATGCAGGGCCCCGGCAACCGCATCATCTGCCGCGGCGCCAATATGCCAGCGCGCGGCAGCCGTGACGGCCTCGTTGGCATTGGCGACTGCAACGGAGTTGGGAACGGCACCGATCATGGGCAAATCGTTATCGGAATCGCCAAATACGGCCACCTCATCGGGCGTCAGACCCAGGGCATGCGCCAGCTCCAGGGCGGCGCAGCCCTTGTCCCAACCGGCCGGGAGAATATCGAATAGGCGCACGCGGTTGTTGGGAAACACAAGCGAGAGCTCCGGCACCTCGGCGGCAATGCGCTCGCGCAGCTCAGCGAGCTCTTCGCGCGAGCGGGCGCTCCAGATATTCGCCTTGTACACCGGGGCATCATCGACAACAGGACGGCACGGGGCCTCTTCGCCTTTGAGCCATGCGTTGCCGCCCGACTCCATGGCGCGACGAACGCGCTCGGGATCACTCGTCACGCAATAGGCATCGTTGCCCCAAAAGTCATCGCCCAGGCTATAGACCTTCAGATAGGTATCGTCGGTCTCTTGCTCCAGATAGTCGGCAAGACGCATGAGGGCACCGTTGTCGCTCGCACGGGAGGCAACAACCTCGCCGTCAACAAACATCACCTGGCCGTTACAGAACGCGCCAGTCGAGAAGCACTCGGAACGATTTTTGAACATCCAGCCCATCGCGGACGGTTGGCGACCCGAAACCGGGCCAAAGTGCAGACCCGCCGCCTGCATGGCATGAATGCCCTCGATGGCGTAGTCGCTGGCGCCGTCATGCCCGGCTGGAATCAGCGTATCGTCCATATCGGTCAGCACAAGTTCAATCATAAGGCCCCCATTCGTATCGGTCCTACCTATTGTAACGACCTGCCAAAATAAACCTGTCCCTTTTTGGCAGGTGCGCTAGTATAGGGAACAACAGATTCGATGCGGGAGTGCCGACGGTGCAAACCACAAGGCTGAGAGGGCATGGGGCCCAATCCTTTGAACCTGTCAGTTAATGCTGGCGTAGGGAGCATGCCGCCTTTACAGGGGCGCTGTCTATGCACAGCGCCCCTTTTCTATGCCAAGGAGGCATGTGCAGTGATTGATTCGGAACAGCTTAAGCAACATGTGATCAAGGCCGTGGATGAGATTCGCGCCACCAATCCGATGGCAGGCTCCATCACCAACACGGTGACGATCGACTTTGTCGCCAACGCGCAGCTCGCCGTGGGCGGATCGGCCGCCATGGTCTATCTGCCCGACGAGGGCGAGGCGCTCGTTGCCGGCGGCGGCGCCATCTATCTCAACATGGGCACGCTCTTCCCCATCTACGAGCAGACGATTCCCCGCGCGGCCAAGGCGGCACACGACGCCGGCAAGCCCTGGGTGCTCGATCCG
>CAJLLN010000034.1:0-13568 GCA_905207495.1 uncultured Collinsella sp.
CTCCTCCTTCGGGCCACCTTGCCACAAATGGAACGTTTTCGCTTACTTATGCTCAACCTGTAAGGGTATTTACGGGACAAAGCCATCTTCGTCTCACCCACATTGCAGGTTGACCGCCCTTCGCCCGACCGAAAGGAAAGCATGTTCGGATACATCTATAAGAAAGATGTCGCCATTATCGCGGTTGTCCTGTGCCTTTGTCTGGGCGTGGGCAGTTTCTTCGATTATCAGATCTCGAGCGCGCTGTTCAACGTCGGCAGCATGTACGGCCGCTTTATCGAGGCCGCCGGCGAGCTGCCGTTCGAGCTGACGGCGAGCGTCGCGGGCGTTATGCTCGTACGCGCGATGCGTCCCGACTCCAGGGGGAGCAAATGGCTTGCCGTGCTCGGCATCCTCGTCAACGTTGGCCTGGCCGGCTACGAGATTGTTTCGTCCCTGCGGGTTGGCGGCAAACTCATTGCCGTTCAGCTGGTGCTGACGTTTGTGCTGGTCATCGCCGCCAACCTTATCATCTATCGCCTCACGCGCACGACCGAGCCCGATGAGCTCACGCGCTGGGCGTTGATGGTGCTTGCCGTGTGGGTCGCTCAGGCCATTATCCTCAACGTCATTGTTAAGCCGTTGTGGTCGCGCCCGCGCATGCGCGTGATCGAGGTCACGCCGGGGCTCAATTTTCAGCCGTGGTGGGTGATTGGCAACCCCGACAAGTGGAGCTATATCGCCGCCGGCGTAATCAAGGACGGCTTTAAGTCGTTCGCGAGTGGACACACCGCGCATGCGGCGATTGGCCTGATGCTCGCCGGGCTTCCCGCAGCGGCCTTTAAGGAAAAGCCGTCGCACCGCCGGGTGGTCTTTTGGACGGCGGCTGTGGTCGCGGCGCTCGTCGCCTTTGGCCGTATCGTGATCGGGGCGCACTTTTTGAGCGACGTGAGCTGCGGCTTTGCCCTGGTGCTGGCGCTTGAGTGTCTCGCCGCGCGCATTGCCTATCCCAACGGCGTACAATAGCTCCGTTTGAATCATCTGGCCGATACCCGGTAAGAGAGGATTGCCATGCTCGCGTTCAACAACGATTATTCCCACGGCGCACACCCGGCAGTGCTGCAGGCGCTCGTCGACACCAATATGGAGCCGCAGCCCGGCTACGGTACCGATGCGCACACCGAGCGTGCCAAGCAGCTTATCCGCGAGGCCTGTCAGGCTCCCGATGCCGACGTGTTTTTTCTGGTAGGCGGCACGCAGGCCAACGCGACGGTGATCGACATGCTGCTCGCGCCGTACGAGGGCGTCGTTGCCGCCGAGACCGGCCATGTCGCCTGTCACGAGGCGGGCGCCATCGAGTTTGGCGGCCACAAGGTGCTCACCATCCCCGGCTACGAGGGCAAGATTCACGCCGAGGACCTCGAGAACTATATCCAGGTGTTCTACGAAAACGAGAGCTACGAGCACACGGTGTTCCCGGGCGCCGTGTACGTGAGTCTATCGACCGAGTACGGCACGCTGTACTCCAAGGCCGAACTCGCGGCGATTCACGCGGTGTGCCAGAAGCGCGAGATTCCGCTGTTTGTGGACGGTGCTCGCCTGGCCTATGCGCTGGCGGCCGATGAGTGCGACATTACCCTGCCCGAGCTGGCGCAGCTGTGTGACGTGTTCTACATCGGCGGCACCAAGTGTGGTGCGCTTTGCGGCGAGGCTGTGGTGTTCTGTGGCATGCACGCCCCGGCGCATCCTATTCCGCGCATTAAGCAGCACGGCGCGCTGTTGGCCAAGGGCCGCCTGACGGGCGTGCAGTTTGAGGCGCTCTTTACTGACGGCCTGTATTTTGAGATTGGCCGTCAGGCGATCGAAACCGCTCAGGCGCTTCGTCGCGTGCTGCACGAGCGCGGCTACCAGTTCTTCTTGGAGACGCCCACAAACCAGCAGTTCGTGATTCTGCCCAACGAGGACATGGCCCGCATTCGCGAGCATGCGGCGATCGAGTACTGGGAAAAGTACGACGATACTCATACGGTGGTGCGCTTTTGCACCAGCTGGGCCACGACGCAGGAGGACATCGACGCGCTGGCGGCTGTCCTGTAAGTTGACATGATGACGGGGGCCGCCTTGCGCTTGGGTTTGGCGCAAGGCGGCCTTTGTTTTTGAGGGAGAAGGGTTGTATGACCGAGATGTCCGAGCCGACGATTCGTCTGGCGACGCCCGATGATGCGCCGGCGTTGCTTGCCATCTATGAGCCGTATGTGCGCCAGACGGCGATTACCTGCGAATACGAGGTGCCGAGCGTTGAGGAGTTCGCCGGGCGCATCGAGCGTACACTCAAGCGCTATCCGTATCTGGTGATGGAGCTGGACGGGCGTCCGGTAGGCTATGCCTATGTGAGTTCGCTCAACAGCCGCGAGGCATACGACTGGTCGGTCGAGACGTCGATCTACCTGGCGCGCGACGTGCACCACGGCGGGCTGGGCCGCAAGCTGCACGATGCGCTCAAGCAATGCCTGATCGCGATGGGCATCACCAACATGTGCGCGCTCATTGCCGTGCCGCACGATAAGGACGATGAGTACCTGACGCACAACAGCCAGGATTTCCATGCCCATATGGGATATCGCCTGGTGGGCGCCTTCGATCGCTGTGCCCAAAAGTTCGGTCGCTGGTACGACATGTGTTGGATGGAGTTGGTCCTAGCCGAGCGCGTTCCCAACCAACCCAAACCAATCTGGTTCCCCGACCTCCCCAAACCTACCATTTAGGGACAGGTTTATTTTGGCAGGTTAGCCGATGGGCTCGGTGTATTTGGCGCGGTCGGTGCGTTGGATGCGCTTGGAGACATGGAGCGGTCGGCCGTCGGTGTCGTAGACGTAGTCGGTGATCAGGATCAGCGCCTGCCCGCGCTCGACGTTGAGCAAAAACGCCTCGTTTTGCGAGGCATAGCACACCTCAAAGGTCTTATGTCCCTGTGCTGGCGCGCGATGGAATTCTTGGCGCAGCGTCGCGTAGAGCGAACCGTTGATATCGCGATCGATGAGTGCCTCAAAGCTCGGTGGTAGATAGGTGGTCTCCAGGCACAGCGGCGCATCGTCCAGATAACGCAGACGGACAAGTTTGACGAGCTTGCTGCCCACGGCGGCGTCAAAGAACTTGGCTATGCTGCCGGCCGCCTTGGCAAAGCCCGAGTCCACGGTGCGCGTGGTGGGCTTCATGCCCTGGCCTTCGACCTGCTTGGTATAGCTCGAAAATACCAGGTTGTTTTCGTGGAGCGCGGGCGTGTCGGCCACAAAGGCGCCGCGCCCGCGCTCGGTGCGCACCAGGCCCTCGTCAACTAACACCTTAAGGGCGTGGCGCACGGTGCTGCGCGACAGCCCCGATTCGTCCATGAGTTCCATCTCGGACGGCAGCTTGTCTTCGCGCGCGTAGACGCCGGCGGCGATGCGGTCACGCAGCATGCCCGCCAAGCGCTCGTATTGGGCCAGTTTCTTTTTAGATGAAGTATTCATGCGATCAACCTGTGTCTAACTTGTATGCGAGTCTAATCAAGCATGTATTCAATAAAACAACAAAATCGCTGGTAGCGAGCTACCGAAAACCTTACTAGTAAATTTTATAGGACAAATATAGCATACAACTAGTCGACATAACCAAAACATGTATGTAACTTGTATGCCATCGAGAGCATCAAACGAGAAGAAAGGCTGATGCACGATGACTACTCAGGAACAGGTTAAGGATGTCGTCTCCCAGGTTTTGGCTGACAAGGCAGACAAGGGCGGCATCAAGCGCGTCGTGTGGATTGGCGCCGGCGGATCCAACGGCGGCAACTATCCTGCCCAGTACTTTATGGAGCACGAGGCCACGCAGGTCGTGAGCTCCAGCTACACCAGCAACGAGTTCGTGCACGCAACCCCTGCCTACGTTAACGAGAACACCCTGGCCGTCGTCGTGTCCATGCGCGGTACCAAGGAGACCATCGTCGCCGCCCAGGTCGCCAAGGACCACGGCGCCAGCACCATCGCAATCTATGTCGACGAGTCCGGCCTCACCGAGGTCTGCGACTACAAGATCCAGTATGACAGCCTGGCCGTCGACGAGTCCTGCATGGGCCGTACCAACTCCGCCGTCGTGACCATGATCGCCATGGAGCTCACGCAGCAGACCGAGGGCTATGCCGAGTACGAGACCGCCATGGCCGCGTTCGACTTGGTCGACCCCATCTATCGCAAGGCCGTCGAGTATACCCGTCCGCTCGCTGCCAAGTGGGCCGAGCAGAACGCCGACAAGCCCTGCATCAACGTCATGGCCCAGGGTCCGCTCTTTGGTGCCGCCTACGTCTTTAGCATCTGCAACGTGCAGGAGATGCTGCAGATCGACTCTTGCACCATCAACACCTGTGACTTCTTCCACGGCCCCTTCGAGATCCTGGACAAGCGCACCTCGCTGTTCCAGCTCATCAGCGTCGGCCGCAGCCGCTGCAACGACGAGCGCGGCATCCGCTTCGTCAACCAGTACGGTGGCGAGCGCGTCTATCAGCTCGATGCCAAGGAGCTCGGCCTCAACGACATCAAGGACAGCGTGAGCGAGTACTTCAACCACCTGATCTTCGCCCCGATCCTCAACAACGTGTATATGCGCGCGCTCTCTGCCGTCACGCACAAGGACTACATGACGCGCCGCTACATGTGGAAGCTGGATTATTAGTTACGGCGTTTTACCAAACGCCGTAACGGCTCGACGCTGCAAACCCACCTGAGCGGCAATCTGCCTTTCAGCTTCAGCGGCATGACCAGAAGGTCAATGCCGCTTCGCTTCAAGGCACCTTGCTCGCTCTGGCGGGTTTTCGCTGACGCTGCCAAAGCATCGGCGTCGCCTTGGTCCAGATGTGGCACTTGGGGGCGTTCGGCACTTGGGGACAGTCCTAGTCATTGGGGACAGGTTACTTTACACCAAGTTGGCGCATATGAACCTGACCCCTTTGCACCAATGGGTTGTAGCGGTAGAGCAGATTTTTCCGCTCGCCGATTTGTGTCTTGAAAAATGTATATAACGACTATAACGTAGTGTGAAACATATTGGAAACAATACCGAGGAGGCTGCGTTGAAGAAAAGCAATCTGGGCTATGTGCTGGTGCTGATCGCCGCGCTTATGTGGGGCAGCATCGGAATCTTTGTAAACGGCATCTCGGCCATGGGCGTTTCGTCTCAGAGCATGGCGGCCTTTCGCTTGTTGGTCGGAGCGCTTATCTTGGCGCCGGTCCTGATGTTTATGGGCTGCCGTCCGGGTGAGGGGTCTACCGTGGCTCAGGGTCCCCTGACGCTATTCAAGGCAAGCCCCAAAGAGCTCGTCCCCTGCGCGCTGGTCGGTATCGTCGGTTTAGCCGCCGCCAACACCTGCTATTACGAGTGCATGGGCGAGGTAGGCATGTCCACGGCCTCGGTGCTGCTCTATACCTCGCCGGTGTTTGGCGTCGTGCTCGGTCGCGTGCTTTATCGCGAGGACGTGACCCCCAACAAGCTCGTTGCCATCGCTTTTAACATAGGTGGCTGTGTACTTGCAGTGACCAATGGCGACCTTTCCGGTTTCCATTTTTCGGTTTGGGGCGTCACGTCGGGCGTGATTGCAGGCCTTTGCGGTGCGTCGCTCGCGGTGTTTAGCCGGATAGCAACCAAGACGGTTCACCCGCTGGCTGTCACGTTTTGGGGCCTTGTTTTTGGCGGTGCGGTTATGGCAGCTATCGCGGCTCCGTGGCCGGATGTCGCCGCGGCAATGTCGCCACAGTTGCTGCTGCTGTTCCTTGGCTTTGGACTCATCCCCACAGCCGTGGCTTACATCTTATATATGCAGGGTCTGTCCATGGGGCTCGAGACATCGAAAGTTCCCGTCGTAATGTCTTTCGAGACGGTCGTCACCGTACTGGTGGGCATTGGTGTCTACGCCGAGCCCGCCGGCGCGATTAAAGTCCTGGGCATTGTGTTGGTGCTCGCGTCCATCCTGATTATGAACACCGACTTCTCCAAGCTGCGCAACAGTGTGTTTGTCGGTCATGTCATTGAGAGCATGACCTTTAAGCCCAACGCGTGGTGGACCGAAAAATCTCAGGACATGGATCTGTTTAAGGAACGCACCGGCATTGCGCTGGAACCCACCGTACAGGAAAGCCCCTGGTACTTCGTGCGATAGGGGATTGCGCGCAGGGTCTGACCTGGGGTTATCCAGCTAGCGCCGGCCTACCCAGCCCAACGTTTCGAGTACGTTAAACCCGTCAACGGTCGATTTTCACCCGCGAACGGTCTTTATACTAATTAGCAATATAAGCAACGTATAAGACGTTATAATGACCATAACGAAAAGGAGGAGGCAAGATGAATCAGATCATTCTCGCATCTCATGGCGGCCTGGCCGCAGGCGCCAAAGACACGCTCGAGATGGTTCTCGGCGACGTGTCGAACGTCCGCGTCGTGTCGCTTGCTCGTGACGACAAGGAGCCCATCACCGACAAGGTGGACGCCATGATCGCCACGTTTAACGCGGACGACACCGTCTACGTGCTGACCGATATGCTCGGCAGCTCGGTCAACAACAACATGGTCGAGCTTTCCAAGAACGGCACGAAGTTCACGGTTGTCAGCGGTTTCAACATCCCGCTGGCGCTCACGCTCGCTATGAGCCCCGTCCCCGTCAAGGGCGCCGAGCTCGCGGCCCTCATCAACGAGGCCCGCACCGGTCTGACCAACCCCAACGCACCGGTCGAGGTCGCCGCGGCTCCCGCCAAGAAGGCCAAGGCGCCCCGTCACAGCTCCGGTCCCGCCAAGATCGTCCTCGCACGTCTTGACTACCGTCTGCTGCACGGCCAGGTCGTCTTTACCTGGACCACCAAGGTTCAGGCCGAGCGCATCATCGTCGTCGACAACGCTGCCGCCAACGATGACATCAAGAAGGGCGCTCTTAAGCTGGCCAAGCCCCAGGGCGTTCGCCTGAACGTCTTCACCGTCGAGCGTGCCCTCGCCAGGATGGACAAGCTCAACACCCTCGGCGAGCGCGTCATGTTCGTCTTTGGCAATACTGCCGAGATGCTGCAGTTCTGCCAGGGCTACAAGCTCGACGCCATCAACCTGGGCGCCACCGCCAACCACGACGGCGCCGATCAGGTCGGCGGCAAGGACAGCTCCGTCTTCCTCGACGCCACCCAGAAGGCCGACGTCAACCAGCTGCTCGACATGGGCATCAAGCTCTATGTCCAGCAGACCCCTACGTATCAGAGCGTCGACATCGACGCCAAGCTGTAATCAACCAGGCTTTTGCCTGACTGAAAGGAGAAGGGTATGAATACGTTCATCAGTGCGGTGCTCGTCGGCCTCGTCGGCGTGTTCTGCATGTGGGACTCCCGCCTGCTCGGTCGTCTTAACTTCGAGCAGCCCCTCGTTGGCGCTACGCTCGTCGGTCTGCTGCTGGGCGATGTGCCCACCGGCCTTGCCGTCGGTGCCGCCGTCGAGCTCGTGTCCATGGGCCTGGTGCAGGTCGGCGCCGCCGTTCCGCCCGATATGGTCCTGGGCGGCATCGTGGCCGCTGCCTTTGCGTGCCTGACCGATGCTTCCGCCGAGACCGCCATGACGATTGCCATCCCGGTCGCCGTCCTGGGTCAGCTCCTCGGCATCGTGTTCCGTTCCATCATCGCCGCCCTCACCCATGTGGCAGATAGCGCGATCGATAACGGAAAGTTCAAGACCGCCTACCGTATGCACATCTGCGCCGGCTCCGGTCTGTACGCCGTCATGTACTTCCTGCCGATCTTCCTCGCCGTCTTTGTTGGCACCGACCTGGTTCAGGCCATCGTCAACATGGTTCCCGAGTGGCTGTCCACTGGTCTTAACGTTTCGACCAAGATCATGACCGCCTACGGCTTGGCCCTGCTGCTCACCATGATGATCAAGAAGGGTATGACTCCGTTCCTGTTCATCGGTTTCCTGCTCGCCGCTTACCTCAACCTGTCCGTCATCGCGGTCGCTCTGATCGGTGTGTGCCTGGCTGTCGTCTTCATGGGCTTCAAGTTCAACGGTTCCCATGCAGCCGCCGGTGTCGATTCCGACTACGATCCGCTCGAAGACGACGAAGACTAAGGAGGAACACACTATGGCAACCGCAACCAAGGACGTGTCCCTGAACAAGAAGGTCAGCCAGTTCTTCTGGCGCTCCTGGGCCATCCAGGCCTCTTGGAACTACGAGCGTCAGATGAACATGGGCTTCCTCTACGGCATGGTTCCCACGCTCGATCGCCTCTATCCGGACGAGTCCGACCCCAAGCAGCTCGCTGCTAAGAAAGAGGCTTACCACCGTCACATGGCGTTCTACAACTGCACCCCGCAGACGAGCGCTTTCATCCTGGGCCTCGCCGCCTCCATGGAGGAGGAGTACGCCAAGGACCCCGAGAATTTCGATCCCGATTCGATCAACGCGGTCAAGACCTCCCTCATGGGTCCGCTTTCCGGCATCGGTGACTCCTTCTTCCAGGGCACCATCCGCGTTATCGCCTTTGGTCTGGGCGTTCAGCTGGCTCAGCAGGGCTCCATCATGGGCCCGATCCTGGCCATGCTCATCTCCATTGTCCCCTCCGTGCTGATCACTTGGTTCGCAGCCAAGATGGGCTATCAGGGCGGCCACGAGTACCTGAGCAAGCTTCAGGGCGGCGACCTCATGGAGAAGCTCATGTATGTCTGCGGCATCGTGGGTCTTATGTCCGTGGGCGGCATGATCGCCACGCTGATCGGCGCCACCACCCCGCTGCAGTTCGCTGACGGCACCGTCGTTATCCAGGACATCCTGGACGGCATGATGCCCCAGATGATCTCCCTTGGTCTCACCGGCCTTATGTACTGGCTCATCAAGAAGAACGTCAACACCGGTTGGCTTCTCGTGATCGCCATCGTGGGCGGCATCGCCCTCTCCGCGGCCGGCATCCTGGCCTAGTCGCGACCAAGCGTCCAACCGCTTTCCCCCGGGGCCTGCCTGGCATCCCATACCCCAGGCAGGCTTCCATCCCTATACGTGACAAAGGGCAGTCCCTTTGTCACATCCTCAACGGGCCGGCGACTCGGTCCAAATCACGGTAACCCTGCGTGCGCCCGGCAATGTGGCGCCGCAAAAATCGAAAGGAATGTGTCAGATGTACGAGATCGACCTTAACCTCCCTAAGCAGATCGTCGCTGACGTCCTGTCCAACCACGAGATCCACAGCGTCGCCTTCGTCGGCTGCGGCGCTTCCATGTCCGACCTGTACCCCGCCAAGTACTTCCTGGCCAACAACACGGACAAGCTGAACGTTCAGATCTTCACTGCTAACGAGTTCAACTACGACACGCCCTCCTGGGTCAACGAGCACACCTTCGTGATCACCTGCTCCCTCGGTGGCTCCACGCCCGAGACCGTCGAGGCCAACAAGACCGCCAAGAAGCACAACTGCCCGGTCGTCTCCCTCACCAACAAGGCTGGCTCCGCTCTGACCGTCGACGCCGACCACGTCATCGTCCACGGCTTCCACGCCAACTACGCTGCCAAGTGCGAGAAGCCCGGCTACGCCATCGCTCTTGCTCTCGAGATCCTTCAGCAGACCGAGGGTTATGACCACTACGAGGACATGATCACCGGCCTCACCAACATCTTCGATCTCTGCGAGAACGCCGCTCAGCACTGCAAGAAGCTCGCCAAGAAGTTCGCCGAGGACTTCAAGGACGACAAGATGATCTACTTCATGGCTTCCGGTGCCTCCGAGAAGATGGCTTATTCTCACGCCGCCTTCCTGTTCACCGAGATGCAGTGGATCGACGCCGCCGCCTACAACACCGGCGAGTACTTCCACGGCCCGTTCGAGGTTTCCACCGAGGGTAAGCCCTACGTCTTCTTCATGTCCGATGGCGCCACCCGTCCGATGGACGCCCGCGCCCTCACCTTCCTTGAGCGCATGGGCGCCAAGGTCGCTCTGATCGACTCCAAGGACTATGGCCTGGCTGACGCCGTGCCCGCGAGCGTCATCACCTACTTCAACCCGCTGCTGCACCTCGCCGTTATGCGCGAGTACGGCAACCAGATCGCCGAGGCCCGTCAGCACCCGCTGACCATGCGTCGCTACATGTGGAAGCTTTCCTACTAATCACAAGTAAGTAGACCTTACGGGTTGATTGAGAGGGGATGGGGTTTGCGCCCCGTCCCCTTTTTTGCTCTGGGGAGGGCGTATCCGTCGCGCCACAAAACCCCAGATAAAACCTACCAAAATAAACCTGTCCCTTTTTGGCAGGTGGGAGGAGATGCGTATGATCAAAGCAGTGCTGTTTGACATGGACGGCGTGCTGGTCGATACCGAGTGGTTCTACAACCGTCGTCGCGTGGCGTTTATGGAGGAGAAGGGGTTCCACTTTGACGAGATCCCCGATCTTTCGGGGTCTAACGAGCCGGCCATTTGGGAGGCGCTGGTGCCCGACGATGTTGAGCTGCGCGAGCGTCTGCGCGTGGAGTACAAGCAGGTCTATAGCCCGGACCATCCCGTTCCGTATGCCGAGCTGCTCAACGAGCAGACGGAGCCGGTGATGCGCGCACTGCACGAGCGCGGCGTGAAGTGTGCCATCGCGAGCTCGTCCTATCGCGAGTTGATCGACGAGCTGGTGGAGATTGCCGGTATCCCCGACGTGCTGGACTACACCATCAGCGGTCACGAGTGCAGTGCGTTTAAGCCCGACCCCGAGATCTACCTGCGTGCCATGGAGGCGCTGGGGGTGGAGCCTGCCGAGTGCCTGGTTATCGAGGATTCGCCTTTGGGCATCGAGGCTGGTAAGCGCTCCGGCGCCCGCGTCCTGGCGCTGCGTCCGCACGAGGGTGTCAACCTCGATCAATCGCGAGCCGATGCCGTTATCGATAATCTGACCGACATTTTGGCCGCTTTGTAGCGTCAATCCGCCGCGAGAAGCACTGATTCACGCGTCTTTTGCTGCGGATTGGCTTAATTTGTCATCTATTTGGATCCGTTTGGCTTCGCTTCGGACTAAGTGAGTAGACTTTTTGATGCAAGACGAGCACAAAGCGCATCTGCTCTAGTAAAACCGCAGGTCACAGGGGTGACGGTTTTGGGTGTGCTCTGCAGGTCGCGTAAAGTCTACTCACTTGTAATTTGGGCCTTTGGTCGTGGGGTTGCTGGTCCCGCTTTGGTTGTCGAGAGAGGGTGAATTGAAGCGCCCCCGCACGCTCCGTGCTACAATCGCGGACATACCCCACAACTACATCTGCCTTCGAAAGGAGCCTGCGTGGCGAACGCCATCGATCAGCTCACGGACCGAGTGCTCGTACTCGGCCGCCTCACCATCGTCCGCCGCGCCATTACTGCCGTGGCGGTCACGATTTCCGCCGTTCTCCAGACATTCCTGATCCAGGCGTTCATTCAGCCCGCCGACCTGCTTCCGAGCGGCCTCACCGGCGTTGCGGTCCTGCTCGATCGCGTTACCTCGCTGGGCGGCGTTCGCATCGACATTTCGCTCGGTATGCTCGCGCTCAACATCCCCGTGGCGCTCCTATGCTGGAGCGGCATTAGCAAGCGCTTCGTCATCTTCTCGATGATGCAGGTCGTGCTCTCGTCGCTGTTCCTCAACGTCTTTCACTTCGCGCCGTTTTTGGGCGACAAGATCATGCTCATCATTTTTGGCGGCGTGGTCTCGGGTCTGGGCGCTGCCATCGCACTTAAATCCGGCGCATCCACCGGCGGCACCGACTTTATCGCGCTGTGGGTCTCCAACCACACGGGCAAGACCATCTGGGGCGTCATCTTTGGTTTCAACTGCTTTATCCTGGCGATCTTTGGCTTTATGTTTGGTTGGGACAAGGCGGCGTATTCCATCGTGTTCCAGTTTATTTCGACCAAGACCATCGACAGTTTCTATCGTCGCTACGATCGCGTGACGCTGCAGATCACGACGCGTAAGGCAGACGAGGTCATGACTGCCTACGTAAACCATTTTCAGCACGGCATTAGCTGCGCCGAGGTCGTCGGCGGATATAGCCGCGAAAAGATGTACCTGCTGAACACCGTTGTCTCGACCTACGAGAGTCAGGACATTATCAAGCTGGTGTGCGACGTTGATTCCGGCGCCGTGATCAACGTGTTCCACACGCTCAACTTTGTGGGCGGCTGGTGGGGTGGTCATGTCGACGAGCCCATGCCCACGGCCGTTCCCGATCCCGACAAGCCCGCACGCATGGTCAGCAGGCAGGCGCGCCTCAGCGAACAGGACAGCCTGCAGCAGGACGACGGCAAGTAGGGTATTGGCATTTTGCCGGTCCTGCGCAACCCATCCGAACGAGCCCCCCGAAAGCACCGTTGCTTTCGAGAGGCTCTCGTTTGCCCAGATAAAACCTACCAAAATGAAGCTGTCGCTTTTTGGTAGGGAGGTTGTATCGTTTTATCATTATGAGGTAATATGAAACTAGACGTTATATACGTATTAGTTATTTCGATATTTCGATAAGAGTGATTAGATATGCCTGCACCCAAAAATGCACCGCTTTACCAGCAGATTTACGACGAAATCAAGGATGCGATCGAGAAAGGTGTTTATGCACCCAAGGAGCGTATTCCGTCCGAGCTTGAGCTAGCCGAGCAGTACGACGTGAGCCGCATTACGGTGCGCCGCGCCGTCGAGGAGCTGTGCTCCGATGGCTACCTGGTTAAGCAACAGGGCCGTGGCACCTTTGTCTCCACGCCGCACATCAATCGCCAGTTTCACGCCTCGACGCTGCAGACGTTTACCGCGCTGTGTGCCGGCAACGGCATGAAGGCCGGTGCGCACGTGATCGATCGCCAGATCGTTCCGGCGCGCCAAAACGAGATGGAGTTCTTTGGCCTGCAGAAGGATGCGCTGCTGCTGCATATTAAGCGCGTGCGTACGGCCGACGGCGAGCCCATCTTTGAGGAGAACATCTTTGTGCCGTTTGATGCCTACCGCGAGCTGTTGACGGCCGATCTTGAGGACAAGTCTATTTTTGCCGAGGTCGAGCGTGTTGGCGGAACGCCGATTGTCTCGGTTGGCTACCGTACGGTCGAGGCCGTTCGAGCTAACGCCGAGCAGGCGGCCGAGCTGGGCATTGCTCCGCACGATCCGCTGCTCAACCTGCGTGCCGGCTTCACGGGCCCCAATGGCGAGCCGGTCCTGATGGGTAAGCAGTACTACGTGGGATCGCGCTACGTTATGGTCATGTAGCTCTAGTTGCGCGGTTTTCCAAACCGCGCAACGGCTCGACGCTGCAAGCCCGCCAGAGCGGCAATCTGCCTTTCAACTTCGGCGGCATGACCAGAAGGTCAATGCCGCCTTGTTTCAAGGCACCTTGCTCGCTCTGGCGGGCTTTCGCTGTCTACGCCAAAACATCGGCGTTGTCGGGCCGGCACTTGGGGACGTTCCTTTTCTGCCGGCACCTTGGGACACTCCCAACGACTACCCGCAAAATGAGAGTGGATAATCTTCCGTTTTTGACCTGTGCGGGCTCGAAATGGGAGATTATCCACGCTCGTTAGATAAGAGTCCAAAAATCCACGCTCGTTTTAATTTGG
>CAJLLN010000035.1:0-13221 GCA_905207495.1 uncultured Collinsella sp.
AGCAGCCCGTACACCTCGCCCTCGCGGATATGAAGGCTCACGTCGGCCACGGCATCCTGCGCCTGGTCGCCGCGGCCGAAGCGCTTGGTGAGCCCGCGCGTCTCGAGCATGTAGCCCATGGGTTCGTCCTTTCTCTTCCGGGCGCGCGGGCCGAGTCGCCGTGCCCGCGCGCCTTACCTTTCGGGTTCACCATCCATGGTGGGGCGCGTTTCTAACGAAGCTGTAACGGCCGTTGGGCTCTTTTGGCGCCAGCCCTTCTCGACCCGTACGCCACTCATGGTATGTTTATCGCGATAACAAGGACGGAGGTGCCCGTGGCACGCAATAAGTACCCGGAGGAGACGGTCGAGAAGATTCTCGACGTTGCCGAGCGGCTCCTCGTGGAGCGCGGCTATGAGCACACCACGATGATCTGAAGAGCAATACGCTAAACCGAAAAAGGTAATCGAAGCCGCGCCTGTGGACTTATCGAGGGTCGAGATTCCCGCCCCATCCATCGGCACCCAGCAGAAGGTCGTCGACATCCTCGACCGCTTCGACTCCCTAACGAAATCGCTCACCGACGGTATCCCCGCCGAAATCGAGGTACGCCGGGCGCAGTACGGGTACTACCGCGACCGCCTGCTCGACTTCCGAAACTAAGTGAGAATAAGTTATCGGTACGCTTTTTTATAAAATGTAAAAAAGTACCCCCATAACTGATAAAATGGACACTGAAAAAAGGGGTGCATCTTGCGTATATACCGACGTGAAAAGTATCTGAAGCGAATGCGTGGTTTCTACCACGATGACGGGATGATCAAGGTGATCACCGGTGTTCGCAGGTGCGGTAAATCCTGTCTCATGCAATCAATCGCAGACGAGCTTGTGGAATCCGGTGTAGCGAGCGACCACATCATCTATATCGACCTTGACTCACGGGAGAACAGGAAGGTCAAGACGACCGATGAGCTCGAAAATCTGATTGACATGTCGACCCCAGCAGACACTGAGGGGACGAAGTACCTCTTCATCGATGAGATTCAGAACGTAGAGGAATTCGAGCTGCTCATCAACGGCTACCGGACAGATGGCGGTTGGTCCATCTTCATTACCGGTTCGAATTCATATCTGCTTTCTGGGCAGCTTGTTACAAAGCTGACGGGTCGCTATATCGAGTTCGAGGTGTTCCCACTCGACTTTGCGGAATATATCGATATGAAGCGTTTTCTCGGCAAGCCTGTCAATGACGTTCTCGTGGGAGAGTTTACCGAGTACCTGACCCTTGGAGGATTTCCCAAAGCGTTGGAGTATGAGGGCGAGGATGAAAAGCGCACCTATATCAAGAGTGTTATTCATGAGATCTTTGAAAAGGACGTCAAACATTCGAACAAGATTAAGAATGTCTCGGTTTTCGATGCCGTCCAGACGTATCTCATCAACAACTTTGGTGCGCCGACGAACCTGAAGAACCTCCTTGCGTACTTCAATGATGTCGAGAAGATTCCCATCAAGCGCGAAACGCTCAATCGGTATATCCAGATTCTTGTTGACGCGAAGATCCTTTATCGCTGCTCGAGGTTCGATCTCAAGTCTCGGCGATCGCTTATCCGCGAAGAGAAGTACTACCTGGCTGATCCCGGCTTCTATTTCGCCATGAACACGGATGCGAGGATTAACTACGGGCCGGCGTTGGAGAACGTGCTCTACCTCTATCTTGCATCGCGCGGGTACGAGCTTTCTGTGGGCCGTATTGGGAAGCTCGAGTGTGACTTCATCGCTCGTAGGCGCAATGCTTACGCCTACATCCAGGTCTCTATGTCGATTGCCGACAGAGGCGTCGAGGAGCGCGAGTACAGGCCGTTCGGCCACATCAGGGATGGGTATCCGCGCTACTTGTTCACGCTTGATCCTCTATTGCAGGAGAGGGATGGCGTCAGGCACCTTAACATGGCGTCGTTTATGCAAGATGGCGGTGATCTTATTTGAGCGGCGGCCAGATTCTTTTGCTCCCTAGTGCGCAAACAGTGCGGGCATCAAATGAGGACCATTGCCTCACGTAGAATCGATAGATTGAGGACTTGTTTTGATGTTGACAAGCTTTTGGCCAGTGACTCCTATTGCCGAGTGGGAATAGCGGAAATAACAGCCTCCGGACCTTTTGGTTCGGAGGCTTTCTTTTTCGTTCTGTTCGGAAGGAGCTCCTTGCCAGAGTCCCATGGATAGCGAACGGCTTTATCGAGCGTGTGCGTTTTCGTAGGCGCCTTTGATTTCTTCCGGCAAATTGTCGGGAATCAGCGTCTCCAGCCTATCCTCGCTGCCATCTTGAATCGCTTGCTCGTAGTACCAGCATTTGAACTTCAACATGTCCAGGGCACGGTACATCTTCGCGATCTCCGACTCCATGTGGGCCTTCCGCTCCTCGAACATGGCCTTGCGCTGGGGGTATGTTGATGGACCCTCTGCACACCATTTCATGAACAGACGGATGTCCTTGATCTCCATTCCCGCCTTCTTCAGGCATTCGATGACCCGAAGCGCTTCGAGTTCCGTATCGCCGAATCGGCGAATGCCGGACGTCCGCTCCAGCCCCGGGAACAATCCCTGCTTGTCGTAATACCGCAGCGTTGAGGCGGGCAAGCCGAACATTTCCGCCACCTGTCCGATTGTGTACATGGCCCCTCCGAATAAATCTCGAATTCATTCCTTGACCTAAAGTCAGGTTTAGGTATTACCTTCATTCTCGTCAATACAAATCGGTAGCGCAAGGGGTGGTCCGTAATGGGCAAAACGGTTTTCGCCGGCGGCGTGAACGGTGTGGGCGATATCGCCGGGCATCCCGCTCTGGAACAGGCGCAACGAATGGGCATGGGGATCTAGGCGGGCAGCTTGACCGCGCGGAAGCAGTTTTGCACTCAAAACCATCGACAGGAGGAATCAAACATGGCAATTAAGCAGACGGCGGGCAGGGATACCCTGGGGGACTTTGCCCCCAAATTTGCACAGCTCAATGACGATGTGCTGTTCGGCGAGGTGTGGAGCCGAGAAGACGGGCTTTCCCTTCGAGATCGCAGCGTGGTGACGGTGGTTGCCTTGATGGCACAGGGGCTGACGGACTCTTCGTTCCAATATCATCTGATGTCCGCAAAGAACAACGGGGTGACCAGGACTGAGATAGCGGAAATCCTTACGCATGCGGCGTTTTATGCGGGATGGCCCAAGGCGTGGGCGGCCTTTCGCATGGCGAAGGAGGTCTGGGCGGATAGTGATGCCGTCGACGCACGAATCAAGCATCAAAACGAGATGGCCTTTCCCATCGGTGCCCCCAACGACGCATTTGCGAAGTACTTTATCGGGCAAAGCTACCTCGCGCCCCTTTCCACCGAGCAGGTCGGGGTCTACAACGTGACGTTCGAGCCCGGCTGCCGCAACAACTGGCACACACATCACGCCAAAAGCGGTGGGGGACAGATCCTCGTCTGCGTGGCTGGTCGAGGGTTTTATCAGGAATGGGGCAAACCGGCACAGGAGCTGTGTCCCGGCGATGTAGTAAATATTCCCGCGGGCGTAAAGCACTGGCACGGTGCGGCGCCCGACAGCTGGTTCTCCCATCTCGCGGTAGAGGTTCCGGGCGAGGAGACCTCCAACGAGTGGTTGGAGCCCGTGGACGACGAGCAATACCCTAGAGCGACTGACAAGGAAGCTTAGGCATGGAGCAGTTGAAACTGACGCAGGAATGGGACAAGGTATTCCCCAAAAGCGACAAGGTTGAGCACAGCAAGGCAACCTTCCGCAACCGATACGGCATCACGCTGGCTGCCGACGTGTACGTACCTAAGAATGCGGAAGGCAAACTGCCCGCCATCGCCGTCAGCGGCCCGTTTGGCGCGGTGAAGGAGCAGTCCTCCGGTCTGTACGCGCAGAAAATGGCGGAGCTGGGATTATTCGCAATTGCCTTTGACCCGTCCTATACCGGCGAGAGCGGCGGCACGCCTCGCTATGTAGCATCCCCGGACATCAACACCGAGGACTTCTGCGCAGCGGTGGACTTCCTCTCGGTACAGGAAAGCGTCGATTCAGGGCGCGTCGGCATCATCGGCATCTGCGGTTGGGGTGGCATGGCAGTCAATGCGGCGGCCATCGACACCCGTATCAAGGCTACCGCGGCTATGACGATGTACGACATGACCCGCGTGACCGCAAACGGCTACTTTGACGCCGAGGATTCCGAGCAGGCGCGCTTCGAAAAGCGTAAAGCGCTGAACGCGCAGCGCACCGAGGACTATAAAAATGACAGCTACGCGCTGGCGGGCGGCGTGGTCGATCAGCTGCCCGATGACGCGCCGCAGTTTGTGGCGGACTATTACGCCTACTACAAGACTCCGCGAGGCTACCATCCCCGCAGCCTGAACTCCAACGGTGGTTGGAATGTGACGTCCTCGCTGTCGTTCCTGAATATGCCGATTTTGCAATACGGCAGCGAAATTCGCTCTGCGGTACTGCTGGTGCATGGCGAGAAAGCACACTCCCGCTATTTCAGCGAAACCGCGTACAGCAAGCTGACGGGGGACAACAAGGAATTGCTCATTATCCCCGGTGCCAGCCACACCGACCTCTACGATCAGATGGACGTCATTCCGTTTGGAAAGCTGAAAGCGTTCTTTGAGGAGTATTTGAAATAAGGCGTGCCTCGATTCAATGCCAAGTCTCTAGCAACGATTCTTCTAAAGAGTGGGAGTAGCTGAAACGAGGCGATTGATTAACTCCATTCGTTTTGGTTACAAGAAAACATGCCGCGCGCCTGCGGCATGAAGGAGGGAGATTTCTATGAATATCGTTGTATTGAGCGGTAGCCCGCGCAAGGGCGCCAATACCGACACCATGGTCGAGACGTTTGCTGAGACCGCGCGTGAGGGTGGCCATACGGTCGAGGTCATCCGCGTTGCCAGTAAGAAAATCGCTGGTTGTCTGGGGTGTCAGTATTGCTTCGCCCACGAGGGCACTTGCGTGCAGAAGGATGACATGGCCAACGTGATCGAGTCGCTGAAAGACGCCGACATGGTTGTCTTCGCTTCGCCTATCTACTGGTTTGATATCACTGCGCAGGAGAAGGCCGCCATCGACCGCCTATACGCCTTCGGTGCCACGGGCTTCCCGTTCACCAAGACGGCCCTTTTACTCGATAGCCACAGCGAGGGCGTCTATGATGCGGCGATCGCTATGTACAAGTCGACCTGTGCGTACTGCAAGTGGGAGGACCAGGGCATTGTCGCCATCAGCGGTATGACCGAGCGCGAAAGCATGGCATCGTCGCCCAAGTTGGAAGAGGTGCGAGAGCTCGCTCGCAAGCTCGTCTAAGGACAAGAAGAACGCATGGCAATCAGCGTTGGCGGAAAGCCTACTTCCCTTGCCAAGAGGATTACTGATTGCCATACATTGATGCCCTTGCGGACAATCTCGGCGTGCTAGGAGGTTTTCTCGTTCAAGAATTCCCTGAACGTGGGGATGTCAAAGCCAACGAGACCACGCCCGCGCTCTCCGATGACGCCGTCCTCCAGGAGGCGGCGTTTGTATTGGCTTGCGTAGTTGCTGGCGACGCCCATGCGTTTGGCTACCTCCGAGACCCTGCTGGGGCCAGAATCGGGCAGCATCGCGAGCAAAAACTCAATGTCTTTATCGGAAAGCTCCCGATAGGTAGTTTCGAGAGAAGCCCGACATCATGCTTCTCGAGTTGCCTGAAGACGCCATTCATGCCCGTGCGCCAGTTACCCTGAGTCTCCTGAGCATATGTCCAATCGATGCCGACTGGCTCAATCTGAACGCCGCTTATGCACGCGCGAGACTATGAGAGGCGGCTATCTGCCGCTTCTTTGGTTCGCTCGATAATATCTTCGAGCATGCCTGGCATGGCGGAGACATTTGCTGCGATCCATGGTGGCCCCTTTGCAGGTTTTGCTAGTTTTTGCAACTTTTGCTAATTTTTGCAAGTTTTGCTAACGGTTTAACATGTCTTGTGCCGCGGGATTGCAGGAGTGAAAAACGGGGATTCCTATTATTCCGACTACGTTGCAGCGAGCGGGGCCCGGAGCGCGATGTTGCTGCGCTTCGGGCCCCGCTGCTTTGTAAAACCATGACGGTTTGGCTGCCGCTGTTTTAGTCAAATAGGCTCGGCATGTCGTTTTCCTTCATGAGGGCACCGGCAGAGGGGAGGCTCTGCGCGGTGAACTTCTCGGCCGAGACGCCGGCGCCAAGAATCTCCTCGGTTGTGCCGACGGTGGTGACCGAGCGGCCCTTCTTGGCCGTAAAGGCTTGGACGCCCTGCGTGTTGGTTGTCGTCTTGGTCTTGAGTAGCGACGTGTTGAAGTTCATCAGTCGGTAGTCGCTCGAGACCAGCGCGATGTCACGATCTGTGTTGAGCACCTGTGCATACAGCAGTTTGCTGCCGCCGTAGATGGCGTTCTTGAGGCGCTTGCGGTTGGTCTTGGTGACGTATCCAGAAAGCGCGACGCGCACCACGCGGCCGTTCTCAAAGACGAACAGCACGTCGGCCTTGTAGTCCTCGGGGTCGATGACCCAGATGACGCTCTCGTCGGGTTCCATCTCGAGGTCGGTGGGCAGATACGAGCCCAGCTGGGCCGACTTGGTGTCCTCAAACGCCGCAACCTTGCACTTGTATACCTGGCTCTTGTTGGTAAAGACCAGCAGCTCGTGGGTGTTGGAGGACGGAAACTCGATAAAGGGTTTGTCGCCGTCTTTGTACTTGAGCGTAGTGGCCTTCTTGAGCACGCGGTCCGTCATCTTCTTAAGGTAGCCATCGCGCGAAAGCATGATGGTAACCGGGTACTCCTCGACCTCGGGCTCCAAGCTTACCTCGATAACCTCGTGGGGCTCGATCCTGCCCGTGCGGCGCGGCATCACGTACTTCTTGTTGACCGCGGCCAGCTCGTCGCTGATGACCTTCTTGATGTTCTCCTCGCTGGAGAGGATCTCCTCAAGCTCGGCAATCTCGCCCTCAAGCTTTGCAATGTCCTTGGTGCGGTTGAGGATGTACTCCTCGTTGATGTTGCGGAGCTTGAGCTCGGCAACAAACTCGGCCTGGGTCTCGTCGATGTCGAAGCCGCGCATAAGGTTGGGCACGACCTCGGCCTCGAGCTTGGTGCCACGGATGATGGCGATCGCCTTGTCGATGTCGAGCAGGATCGCCTCGAGGCCGTGCAGCAGGTGCAGGCGCTCGGACTTTTTTCCCAGGTCAAAGTTAATGCGGCGACGCGTGGACTCAATACGCCACTTGACCCACTCGTGCAGGATCTGACGCACGCCCATAACGCGAGGGTAACCATCGACCAACACGTTGAAGTTGCACGAGAACGAATCCTGCAGCGTGGTCAAGCGATAGAGCTTGGCCATGAGCTTGTCGGGGTCGACGCCGCGCTTAAGGTCGATGGCGATGCGCAAGCCCGAGAGGTCGGTTTCGTCGCGGATGTCGGCGATCTCCTTGACCTTGCCCTCCTTGGAGAGCTTGACGATGCGCTCGATGATGACATCGGTCTTAGTGGTGTAGGGAATCTCGTAGACCTCGATGATGCGCTCTTCGGGAATCCAGCGCCAGCGGGAGCGGATCTGGAAGCTGCCAAGGCCGGTCTCGATAATCTTTTCCATCTCCTCGCGGCGGTAGATGATCTCGCCGCCGGTCGAGAAGTCGGGCATGGGCATGTATTCGAGCAGGTCGCAGTCGGGGTCCTGCAGGTAGTGCATTGTGGCAGTGCAGACCTCGTTGAGGTTGAAGCCGCAGATGTCGGACGCCATGGCGACACCGATGCCCTTGTTGGCTGAGACGAGGATATTGGGGAATGTGGTGGGCAGCAGGCGTGGCTCCTTCATGGCGCCGTCGTAGCTGTCGACGAAGTCGACCGGGTCCTTGTCGATGTCCTTGAAGATCTCGGCGCTGATGGGGGAGAGCTTGGCCTCGGTGTAACGCGAGGCGGCGTGGCTCAGGTCGCCCGAATAGTACTTGCCAAAGTTGCCCTTCGACTCCACGAAGGGCGCAAGTAGCGCTTCGTTGCCCGTCGCCAGGCGCACCATCGTCTCGTAGATCGCGGCATCGCCGTGCGGGTTGAGCTTCATGGTCTGGCCCACGATGTTGGCGCTCTTCTGGCGCTCGCCCTTGAGCAGACCCATCTTGTACATGGTGTAGAGCAGCTTGCGGTGCGACGGCTTAAAGCCGTCAATCTCGGGGAACGCACGCGAGACGTTGACGCTCATGGCATAGGGCATGTAGTTGACTTCGAGCGTCTGCGTGATCGGCTGGTCGGTGACCTCGGAGTGCAGGCCGATAACGTTCTCGGCGTTGACCTGCTTTTTCTTTGGCTGGTTCTTCGTCTTCTTCTTTGCCACGATTTCCTCTTGAACTTCTTATGGGCCGTCGTTATCGATTTGCTGCTACTGCAGGTCCAGCTGGTCCAGGTATTCCTTGCCGTGCTCGGAGATATGGCGCTTGCGGCCCGCCTCGTCGTTGCCCAGCAACAGATTGAACATGGTCTCCATCTTGGTGACGTCCTCGGGCTCCACCTTGATCAGGCGACGCGTCTCGGGGTTCATGGTGGTGAGCCACATCATGTCCGGGTCGTTCTCGCCAAGACCCTTGGAGCGGTTGATGGAGCACTTTTGGTCGCCAATCTCCTTGAGGATGCCGTTCTTCTCGAGCTCGGTGTAGGCAAAGTAGGTCTTCTCTTTGCAGTTGATCTCGTAGAGCGGCGACTCGGCGATATACACGTAACCTTCGTCGATAAGCGTGGGCACCAGGCGGTAAAGCATGGTGAGCACGAGCGTGCGGATGTGGTAACCGTCGACGTCGGCGTCCGTACAGATGATGACCTTGTTCCAGTTGAGGTTGTCCAGGTCAAAGGCACCAAGGTTTTTGATGCGCTTGTCCTTGATCTCCACGCCGCAGCCCAGCACGCGCATGAGGTCCATGATGATGTCGGACTTAAAGATGCGTGGATAGTCCTCCTTTAGGCAGTTGAGGATTTTGCCACGGACGGGCATAACGCCCTGGAACTCGGCATCGCGCGAGGTACGAATGGCGCCTGCTGCCGAGTCGCCCTCTACGATGTAGATCTCGCGGCGGCTCTTGTCCTTGGAGCGGCAGTCGATGAACTTCTGCACGCGGTTGGCCATGTCGGTCTTCTGCTGCAGGTTGGTCTTGATGCTCTGGCGCGTTTTCTCGGCATTCTCGCGCGAGCGCTTGTTGATGAGCACCTGCTCCATGATCTTGTTGGCGGCGTCCTTGTTCTCGATCAAGTAGGTCGAGAGACGCTCCTTAAAGAAAGCCGTCATAGCCTGCTGGATAAAGCGGTTATTGATGGCCTTCTTGGTCTGGTTCTCGTAGGACGTCTGGGTGGAGAAGCAGTTGGTCACCAGCACCAGACAGTCCTGGACGTCCTGCCACTTAATGCCGCTCTCGTTTTTGTTGTACTTGCCCTGTTGCTTAATGTAGGCATCGATGGCGCTGGTCAGAGCACTACGAGCCGCTTTCTCCGGCGAGCCGCCGTTCTCGAGCCACGATGAGTTGTGGTAGTACTCCTGCATCATGAAGGTGCGCGAGAAGCACATGCACGCGGTGATTTTTACGTTGTAATCGGGCAGGTCCTCGCGATCGCGACCGCGACGGTCGGCCTCGATAAAGAAGGGCTCGGTAAGGTAGTCGGTACCGACCTTCTCGAGCACGTAGTCCTCGATGCCTTTGGGATAGCAAAAGTCCTCTTCGGAAAACTCGCCATCGTCGCCCTCAATGCGCAGGCGGAAGGTCACGTTGGCGTTGACCACGGCCTGGCGGCGCATGGTCTCGCGATACCAATCGTGGGGGATGCTGATGGAGGTAAAGACCTCAAGATCGGGGCGCCATTTGATGGTGGTGCCGGTACGGTCCTCGTCGCTGGGCTCAATCTCGAGTGCCTTCTTTTTGGCGCCAACGACCTTGCCCTTTTTAAAGTGCAGGGAGTACTTGTTGCCGTCGCGCCAAACCGTGACGTCCATGTATTCGGAGGCGTACTGGGTCGCGCACGAGCCCAGGCCGTTGGTACCGAGCGAGAAGTCGTAGTCGCCGCCCTGGTTGTTGTTGTATTTGCCACCTGCGTAGAGCTCGCAAAAGACGAGCTCCCAGTTAAAGCGCTTCTCGGAGGGGTTCCAGTCGAGCGGGCAGCCGCGGCCGTTGTCCTCTACCTGAATGGAACCATCGCGAAAGGCGGTAAGGGTGATGAGCTTGCCGTAGCCCTGGCGCGCCTCGTCAACGGCGTTGGACAGGATCTCGAAGGCGGCATGCGCGCAGCCGTCGAGTCCGTCCGAGCCAAAGATGACGGCGGGGCGCAGGCGTACGCGCTCCTCGTCCTTGAGCTGGCGGATACTGTCGTTACCATAGTTTGCGGTGTTTTTTGCCATACTCGCTCTCTCGGTGCTCCTTTGCTGCGTTTAAGTCATATAGATAGTCAAGGTAGCATAGCCCAGCCCACAGACGATTCCAACCAACACCAAATCCATCGAACAACCGTTCGATTAGATAATGAATGCTTGGAATGCGGGAGGGACCTGTCCTGTCCTATCCAAACATCTGCGGCAGGTCGATGAAGACGGTTCGATCGCTTTCGCCAGCTTCGAAGCCCGAACGGGAGAAGAATCCATAGCGATGGCACTTGAGTCCCGTTGCCTCGACTTGGGCGATTTCCTCGTCGACCATTTTTTGCGTGATGGGGGATTTGCGGAACTTTGCTTCGTAGAATGCGTAGCCCTCGGGGTCTTGCGTTACCACATCGAATTCGCCGCTCGTTTTGTTTGCGGGGTCGTCGTACCAGTACTTGCCTATGGCGTCGAAAGCCGGTTCGATCTTGCCGGTCCTGTTCTGCCGCACGAGGTATTGACGGCCGATCTCCTCGAACATATGAGGAACGTAGTTTTCCTCGAAGTCTTGGAAGACGTGACGATCATAGAAGACTTCCGGGTCGAGCAGCTGACGCGCTGAGGCATTGCGGAAAACATAGCGATAGTAAAAGAGCGAAAGCGGATCCACTACAAAGTAGCCAGACTTGCGCTTGTTCGTAGGGTCGTTGATGGGTGCACGCTTTTGGACGATTTCGAGTGACATGAGCTTGTCGAGCACGTCTGCCATGGCCGGACCGCTCGAGACGTGCGACTGTGCCAGCACGTCCCCCCAACGGGAGTAACCTTGTGCGAGAGCCCCGAAAACTTCGTTGGCGTTGGTCATCTTCGAGATCTCGGCGTTGAGATAGGACGGCACCTCGCTTTCTAAGCGGGCGCCAGGTTCCGTGACGAGCTCGATGATGTTGTCGCGTACGCTTTGGGATTGATCGATGAGGCGATTGTAAAAGGGGATGCCGCCAAAAACGCTATAGAGCCGCACCTTGTCCTCGGGCGAGAACGCGGGATAGAACTTCGCAGCGTCAAAGTAATCCATGGGCTTAAGCTCAAGTGCGAGATCAATTCGCCCGTAGAGGGGGCTTTCATGCTCGATGAGGGATTTCATAATCTCAACGTAGGAGCCGCACAGGACAATGTTTAAACGTGAGTCTTCCCTGTGGGCGTCGATTGAGGTCTGAAGAATGCTGTCCAAGCCTTTAACCGCATCTCTCAAGTAGGGGTATTCGTCGAGAACGAGGGTAATGTTCTTGTCTTTGGCTTGGGCAAACAGAAATTCGATGAGCTCGCGGATGCCTGTGAAGGCGAGCGGAGGAAAGCTCAGCGCTTCAGCAACAAGGACGGACAGACTCTCGAGGTTGTCTGCCTCGGAGGTTTGGCGACACTCGTAATAGACCGTTGCGACGTCCGACAAATCGGTTAGCGCCTGCTTGATGAGCTCACTTTTTCCGACGCGACGCCTGCCGTAAATGAGAACATTGCGCTGCTCAGTTACTTTGAGCGTTTTCTTAATACGGGTGAGTTCACGCTCCCTGCCAATGAATTCCACTTACTCGGTTCCTTCCGACTCGGTTTTGTCTGAGTTAATTGTATTGCATGAATCAGATTATGCTCGAGATTACTCGGACAAAACCGAGTCGGTTCTGTCCGAGTAAGTTTGAATAGCGAATGGAAATTGTTATGTCCGCATGGTGATGACAGACATGGTTTTCATAATGACAGATATAGTTGACATTGTCTGATATATGCAATATATTTCTGTCATGTTGCAACGGATATCTGTCCATTACTACGAAAGGAACTCCATGCCGGGCAAAAAGAACCTACGCATGAAGGCGGCGCGCGCGGCGGTTGGCCTTTCGCAAGCTGACTTGGCCGAGGCCGTAGGCGTTACGCGCCAGACCATCGGCCTGATCGAGGCGGGCGGCTACAACCCCACGCTCAATTTGTGCGTGGCGATCTGCAAAGCGCTACGCGTTACGTTGAACGATCTGTTTTGGGAAGACGGGATCGACGTCGACCCTGACGCTCTTTAGGAGTTCGCTATGAAATTTGAAGATTTAAAACTCGTGCAAAAGTGGCGTGAATATGCCGGCCCAAAGGACGAGCGCCTGGAGGCGGAAAGCGCAAAGATCTACAAGATTGGTTTCGTGCTGCTTTCGTTTGGCATGTTGATGATATTTTTCTACCAGTTTATAGCTCGACAGGTTGCGTGGGTTCACAGCGACGCCAGTGAAATGCCGCATGGCTTTGCAACGCCGTTCGAGGCAGCCATGTATTTGTGGCTCGTTCTCGTGATGTTGATTTGTGCAGGACTGCAAACGCGGAAGGGCTATGTCGATACCAATCGTTTTGGGCAAACCGAGCATCTTCCTGTTGGATATTTCCTGCTTCTCAGCGGTCTTAGCGGCGCCGCGTTCGCGCTTGTTATTGCCGCAATGCGCTGTATCGCTGAGGCGCAGATCGTACCGCTCGAAAGCGTCTTTTGGTTGGCGAACCTGGCCACGGGCGTGTTCTGCGGTGCGACGATTTTCGCGGCCACGTTTGCTGGCCTGTGCGCAACGTTTTTCACGGCGAAAAGACGCCGTGCCAAGCTCGAGGCAGAACTCGACTCCTCTGACGACATCTAATTCGCAACGGGCTGGCTCTGGGTATCCAGAACCAGCCCATTTTGATGTTCGATGAGCCGAGTCGGCCTCTCTCGTAAAAGCAACTAGGAGCTAGCGAGGCCTATCCGAATTGACCTCATTGGCGGTGTCGATTTCGAGTGCTGTGCGGCGGGCGCTGTAGGCGACGAGGCCGGCGCCTGCCGCG
>CAJLLN010000036.1:0-12875 GCA_905207495.1 uncultured Collinsella sp.
TTCCGCCGCGGCGACCGCCTCTGACAGGTTCATTTTTGCCATCAGTTCCTGCTCGCGCAGTTGGGCACGCAGGCCCTCGGCCTCTTGCTCGGACTGAGCCTTTGCAGCGGAAAACTTCTCTTGTACCGTCGCGCGGTAGTCAGCAAGCACGCGCTCGGCCTCGCTGCGAGCGGCATCGAGCTCACGCTGCGACTCTGCCGCGGCAGCGGCAAGCGCCATCTCCTGGGCCTTGTCAGCCGCTGCAAGCCTGGCCTGCAGCTTGGCAATCTGAGCATCACGTGCAGCTAAGTCGTTTTGAGCAGCGTTGCGCGCCGCCGACTCGGCAAGCTTGGCTTCGTCATCTTTGCGTCCCAGCTGCGCACGCAAATTGTCGATCTCGCGCTGAAGCTCGGCATTCTCCTTCTGAGCATCGGCACGGGCCTCAACCGCCGCACGCTGACTTGCGCTCTCGCGCTCTGCGACAGCGCCCTCGAGCTTGGCGCGCAACTCGGCAAGCTCGGCATCGCGCTTGGCGACCTCTTGTGCCAGCTGCTGAGCCGCCGCGTTCTTCTGCTCAACGAGCTGAGCGTTGCGCTGAGACTCTGCCTCCTGCAAAGCAGCCGTCGAACGCGAGCGCTCAAGCTCCAGCGCCTGCTCGCCCTCGCGCTGGACTGCCCTCACACGCTCATCCAGATCGCGCGAAAACTCGGCATCGCGTACTTGCTTGACGATATCCGCATAGCCGGACGCATCGACCTTAAAAACTTCGCCACAATGCGGGCACCTGATCTCATTCATGGCAGCTCCTCGATGGACGCAAATTTCAACCGACTATACTCTACCGCGCCGCAGGGACAAAAAAAGCGCCGCCGCCATAATGGCAACGGCGCCAGAACCACCACAAAAGTGCCTGTTCCCTTGTAGTGGTTTGGGTCTTTACAGGTCGCGGTAGTCGATCAGGCGAAGATCGGGTTGAGACTCGAGCCAAGCGCGCAGCTCAGGATCGGTCAACGCATCGACTTCCTTGGCACGATCGACCGTAAGCGAGCTGTTCTCAAGGATAAAACGATCGAGATAGCCCGGGTGACACACAAAGACGACCGTCTCGCCGTCGGACATCTCGCGAACTGTCTGCATGATTGCCTCTTTGGGCTCGTAGCCCGGTTCCATCGAGCGCATCACCATGCGCAGGTCGGTATCTCCGCAACGCACCACCGCCGTCGGGTCGAAGCTTGCCTTTTGCTCCTTAAGGCCCAGCTCCTGAGCAACCGTCGAGATCGCTCGGTTAAGATTTTTGCTCATGACGGCATGGGCCTCAAAGTAATCGGGCTCGCGGCCCACAATCTCGACAAGGCGGTCGTGCTGCGCACGAATCTCGATGCAGGCCTCGTCGAAGTCTATCAGCTCCTCGCCGCGCTTAAAATGCTCGCGGAAGGTACGGCTGCTATGGAACTCGCCGTTCTCGTTGAGCATGCTCGGGATGAGCGCCGGGTCGGCACACGGCTTGCCCAGGCACACGTTGGTATGCTGGCCCACTGCAATATCGGCATCCGCCACGAGCGACCACCCACGCTCGGCCTCGGGCATATTTGGCATAAGGCCCGCTGAGCGCACCAAGCCCTCGTTGACGCTACGGGCGATCCCCAAGTCAACGGCGTACGAATAACCAAGATCATCGGCACGAATAAGCAATTGCTTCACAACGACTCCAATCTATGGAAACGGGCACTTGGAGTGTAGCCAAGTGCCCCAGGTAATTATCCTACCTAAACAGATGTCTTAAGCCTTAGCGGCATCAACATCTTCCTCGAGCTGATCCTTGCTAAAGCCAAAGAGGTAGGCGATGGCAGCGGCGGCAACAAATGCAGCGCCCGATGCAACGCAACCCCAGACGAGATTAGCCGTTCCGCCGGCAACAAAGCCGGTGACGCCCAGAATATTGGTCGCGCCCAGAACATACGTTGTCACATTGGTGAGGGCTGCGATCAAACCGCCGATAGCACCGCCGGCAACCATGGCGCCCAGGCAGCGAGTGTACTTAAAGCCACAGCCATACAATGCGGGCTCCGTCACGCCGCCCACGATACCGGAGAGCGAGAAGCCGAGCATGGCGCCCTTCTCGTCGGTCTCCTTAAGGCGCAGGAAGGCACCGAAGGCCATGCCCCACGTAGCGAACTGAGAGATACCGGCCGCGACCATAACGCAGGAGTCGGAGCCCAGGGTGAGCAGCTGCACAATACCAAGGGCAAGCAGGACCTGGTGCATACCGGTCATAACCAGGAACTCCCAAAGTGCGGCAATGACGACGAGGGAGAGAATGGTGACAATGCCGCCGGCGTTACCGAGACCGAACATAAAGTTGCCGACCATGCTGCCCAGGATGGAGCCGATCGGAGCCAGCACGCACAACGAAACGGGGATCATAACGGCCATGGTGCCCACGGGTACAAACACCGTAGAGAGCATGTCGGGAACGACCTTCTTCATGAACTTCTCGACGACCATAAGCACCGGCATAGACAGAACCATGGGAAGCACGGTGGAGGAATAGTTGTTCAGCTGGGCCGGCAGCACGCCGTAGACCATGGTGGTCGTTACGCCCGAATCCGCCGCAGCGTTGACCAACGTCATGAACTCAGGAGCAATGAGCACACCGCCGAGCATCATGCCGAGTGGCTGGCTGCAGCCAAGCTGCTTCGCAGCAGCCCAACCCAAATAAACGGGAAGGAAATAATAGCCAGCGTTATAAATCCAGCTGTAGAAGAAGTTGTAGATGTCGGAGTCGGCAGACCAAATACCGAGCATGCCGTCACCGCAAACCACAGCGATGGTACGGAACATGGCAGCACCCATGATGATGGGGATCGTCATGACCATGGTCTTGGAGAGATAGTTGAGGATCTTGTTGCCCGCAGTCTTGAGCGTCAGCGGCTCCTTGGTGCCGCCATCGAGGTTCTCGTCAATGGAGCCTTCGCCCTTAACTCCCAGCGCAATGGCGGCGTCGTAGACCTTCGGTACGTTCTGACCGATGATGACCTGATACTGGCCGCCAGACCACTGGGCACCCAGAACACCCTTGATCTTCTTAACTTCATCGTCATTGGGGATGGACTGATCCTTAAGGTTCAGACGCAGACGGGTCATGCAGTGCGTCGCGTTCGTCACATTGGAGGCGCCGCCGACGGCAGCAAGCACGTCCTCGGCAATCTTCTTGTTATCGACAGCCATGTCGAATCCCTTCTCTTCCAACTAAAGGTCTGTGGGCCTTCACAGCATCAAGACGCACGATTCCGCTCGCGCCTGCGCAGCACGCGATATCCGTTGGCAAGAGATTTCATTGCATGTGATTCCCGGGTGGATCGACATGAAAAAAGCCCCGCGCACAACCGACAGAGACCCAATAATGACCTCGGCAGAATCGGTAGTGCCTCTCGGAGCTGCGCCGTGAGTAACACCCAACACACGGCGAGTATATGCGGCAGATGCGTTCGCTGCGGCTCAGATTACCGATGAACGGCAGCAAACGGCCCGCAAACGGTCGCCATAACGGAAAGGGGGCGCCAGAGACCCCCTATCTATCCAGGCTGGTGGGAGCCACGCGATTCACGTGCATGATCAGATAGACGAGCTCTTCTTGGGCCAATGACTCGCCAAAGGCCTCTTGAATCAAATCGTCGATACGATGAGCACAGCGCGATGCCGCCGGATACTGTTCCACGAGCACGTCGTAGAGACCTGAGTTCTCGGTATCAATCGGCTCTTTCTTTGCCACGCGGTCGAGCAGATAGCGCACATGGGTGGCAAAGCGAGTAAAGGCAAACGACGAGCGGTCGACCGTCACACCCAACTCTTCTTGAATAATTGCAACCGTCATGTCGAGCAGATGCTCCTCGTGCTGTTCGGCAAGCACACGCCGCTCACTCGGCTTAATCGCCGCATTGATAATCGACATGGCAATGCCCGCGGCCTCACTCTGGGGCATGCGAATGGCAAAAGTTTTCTTAATGCCGCGAACGGCTAGCTCGCCCAATCGATACTCAATAGGATGCAGCTGCTCCAGATCGCGCTTGAGCGGCAACGACACCACCATATGTTCGCGGGCGCGCTTAATGGCAAACTGGATATGATCTGCCAGCGTAATGGGCAGATTAGGACTCAATTCGTACGAAAGTTGCCCAGTTGCGATATCGGCCAGCTGGGCGGAAAACTCCAGCACCTCGGGATCAACTTCGTCGATAAACGCCAGGTACTTGGAATCGATACCGTAAAAGGTGCGGGTGACGACATCCAAATCGACATCGTGCGGCATATCGCCAAAGCCGATACCGCGACCCAACGCGATGAGCTGGCGCCCCGCGCCGTCTTCGCAGATGGCAGCGTTGTGGTTAATGCGCTGGACAGCCCTCATGGAATCATCGCTCCTACTAAAACACGCCGTGCAGACCATCCACACGGCGCGTTCATTCTACCTGCACTTGCAGCTACAGTCCAAAGAAGCTCAAGATCTGGTCTCGGCTTACGGGCTTGTAGTCGTTGGCATCGAGACCGACATCGTAACGAAAGATGGGGCGCTCGCGATCGCGGTTGCGCGCGTTGGTGCGGTCTCCCCTGCTGTGGATATGCCCGTGCAGCATGATGGCGCCACGCGCCTTGCCATTCCAACTGAGCATGGGGTAGTGGCTCATAACCAGACGATGGCCCTTGGCATAGCCGGGAGCAATCTCCAGGTAATCGCGCACGTCTTCCCAAATCTGCGGTGCGCCGGAATCTTCCCAGTCGCCGTCATGGTTGCCACGGATGAGTGTCACGTTCTGGCATTCGATGCGCTCGCGCAGGCGCACCGCCTCCGCCATGGGCAAGCGATACGTAAAGTCTCCCAGGATATAGAGGCGGTCGTCCGCCGCCACGCACTCATTGATGGCATCGACGACCTTACGGTTCATCTCCTCGACCGAATCAAACGGTCGATCCATGTCGTGCAGGATATTCGTGTCGCCCAGGTGCAGGTCGGCGGTAAACCACATCATCGTCTCTGTCCTCATTTCGCAACGTGTTCAACTCGTGCTAAGTATACAGACGCAGCGATGCGGCGGTTATCCAAAGAGCCCGCCGAACAGTCCGCGGCGGCGCTTGTCCTGCTTGTTCGAAGCGTCACCCTGAGTTTTCTTGTCCTGCCGCATCTTACGGTCCTGCTCCAGCTCATCGTCGTCGAGCAGCAGATCCCATTCAAACGAATCGTCTGTCAAATCGAATAGGTCGTCGTCATCAAACATGGCCGCCTCCCTTGCCGACTAGCGAGCATCCACCACATAGAGGCCAACGCGCACCTGGTGCCACGGGCTGCGCTCGGGAGCAACCTGTTGCACGCGGGCCTCAAATACGTCCTCGTGGCCGTAATACATCATCAAGGACAGTGGGCCGACCTCGTTTCCCGGAACGTAGCCAAGTTTGGTCTTGCCATAGTAGATCGCAACTGCCTCGGGGTCATGGGGATTATCGCGCTCGGCACACAGCGTCAGCTTATCGCCCGCTTTAAGATCGCCTAGGACAAAAGCGCCGTCGGCATATTGAAATCCTGCAATATGAAACGACAGAAGAACACGTGAAGGCTCGTACATGGCAACTCCCCTAACGGCCGGATAAACCGGCGCTTAACCTTACTGAGAAGTTTACGAGCCCGTGCGGACACAAATACATCCTGTCTGCGTCCTTCAATCGTTTGCCTCAACGCTTGCGCGACAGAACGCTTGCAGATAAGATAGGAACACGGATGGCACCCGTTGCCGCGGGTCTTGCCAACTCCGATACACGTTTTCATCGTGAGAAGTGGCCGTCTTCGCTTACGCGGGGGCGGCTATTTCATTCGGCCGATAAATAGGCCGAGTTCGATAGCCGCGATCAACAACGCTAATAACGAAATAACATCGCTTACGTTCATACCAAATCCCTTCTAAAGGGAGTTGGCCCATCCGTGCTCCATAACAGTAGTCTAACGCAAAATGCAGGTAATAGGAACACTTGTTCGTATTACCTGCGCCCTTTTCTAATGCACAAACATGCGCACGAATTTGTGCTTCCAGCTTGCGTAAGGAGCGTAGCGGAATGGCACGTCCAGCCAGGTTGCCTTGTTCACGATGCTCTTCTTGTGGCTAAACGTATCGAAGCTTTCGCGGCCATGGTACTGCCCCATGCCGCTCGCGCCCATGCCGCCAAAGCCCATATGGCTCGTAGCCAAGTGCATGATCGTGTCGTTGACACAGCCGCCGCCAAAGGGCACATAGCGCACAAAGCGCTGCTGGACCTCGCGGTCCTGGCTAAAGATATACAGGGCCAGCGGCGTCGGACGATCCGTAATAAACGTCTCGGCCTCGTCTAGGCTCTCAAACGTCAGCACCGGCAAGATAGGGCCGAAAATCTCCTCCTGCATCACGGCGTCATCGGGGGTCACGCCGTCCAAAATCGTCGGCTCGATCTTGAGCGAAGTCTCGCGCGCGGTACCTCCAAGCACAACCTTATCGGGATCGATCAGCCCACGCACGCGCGCAAAATGCTTGGCGTTGACGATATGCCCGTAGTCCTCGTTGTCGAGCGGATGCTCGCCAAACATACGGCGGACTTCCTCCTTGATGAGGCCCAGCAGCTCGTCATGCACGCGCGTATCGACCAGCAGGTAGTCGGGCGCCACGCAAGTCTGCCCCACGTTGAGCCATTTACCAAAGGCGATACGCCGTGCCGCGACCTTCAAGTTTGCCGTCGCATCCACGATGCAGGGACTCTTTCCGCCCAGCTCAAGCGTCACGGGCGTAAGGTTTTTACTTGCGCGCTCCATGACGAGCTTGCCGACCGGAACGCTACCGGTAAAGAAGATCTTGTCCCAGCACTCATCGAGCAGCGCCTCGTTCTCGACGCGCCCGCCCTCGACAACCGTCACCAGGCGCGGATCGAACGCCTCTTCGCAAATTTGCTTGAGCACCGCGCTCGATGCCGGAGCATAGGCGCTCGGCTTGATAACCACGGTATTGCCCGCGGCAAGGGCCCCGGCGAGCGGCTCGAGTGTTAGCAAAAACGGGTAGTTCCACGGAGCCATGATGAGCGTGACGCCATAGGGCACGGCTTGCGTTTTGCACACACTCACGGCGTTGGCAAGGTCACACGGACGCAGGCGCGGACGACTCCATCGAGCCACGTGAGCGATCTGATGACGAATCTCGGAAAGCGACGTGCCGATCTCGCACATATATGCCTCGTCATGCGACTTTCCCAAATCGGTCTTGAGCGCATGGGCAATATCGGCCTCGTGGGCCCGCACCGCATCGCGCAGGCGCACGAGCGCACGACGTCGAGCATCGACATCAAACGTGGCGTGCGTCTTAAAGTAGGCGCGCTGATCGCCGACGATGCGCGCAATTTCCTCGGTGTTCATGGACCCTCCTAGTTCTCGTCCTCAAACATACCACCCGCGACGACCTCGTACATATGCTCGAGCTCCAATCGGGCCATCAAAAGCGGAACGGGGTACAGCGGATTGGCCTCGGCATCGGCATGTGCCGCCATCTGCGGAATGTCGGAGCGGCGAATGCCCGCCACATATTTGGGAATGTCCAAGGCGGCGTTCATTCGATCGGCCCAATCGATAAAGGCCTCGGCCGCCAGGCTGTCCTGCGCGGTCACCGGCGCGATGCCGGCCATGCGGGCGAGATCGGCGAGCTTAGGAGCAGCAGCTTCGCCATAGGCGCGAAGCATATGCGGCAGGATGATAGCGTTGGCCAAGCCGTGCGGAATCCCGTAACGCCCGCCCAGGCTGTGTGCGATGGCATGAACGTATCCAACATAGGAGCGCGTAAAGGCAACACCCGCCTTATACGCCGCCGAAAGCATATTCCGACGCGCACGCATGTCGTCGCCATGTTCATAGGCCTCGAGCAAATTGTCGTGGATGAGCTGCACCGCCTGTCGCGCCGTCTTGCGCGTATAGGGCGTAGTACTTCGCCCGATAAACGCCTCGACGGCATGCGTCAGGGCGTCCATGCCCGTCTGCCCCGTAATGGAGGCGGGCAGACCGCGCGTAAACTCGGGGTCGTGCACCGCAAAGCGCGGGATAAGCACAAAGTCGTTAATGGGGTACTTGTAGTGCGTCTCGTCATCGGTAATTACCGCCGCAAGCGTGACCTCGCTTCCCGTGCCTGCCGTGGTGGGAACGGCGATGAGCAGCGGCAGACGACGATGAATCCGCAGCAGCCCGCGCATCTTGTTGATGGGCTTGTTTGGCTGCGCGATACGTGCTCCCACGCCCTTGGCACAGTCCATGGCCGAGCCACCGCCAAAGCCGATAATGGCCTGGCAGGCGCGCTCTCGATACAGGGACGCCGCTTCCTCCACGTTTGAGACCGTGGGGTTCGCACGCGTTTCGGCATAGACCGTAACGCCGATTCCCTTGGACGCGAGCGCACACTCGAGCGGTGCCGTGAGCCCCAGACGGGCAATGCCGGGATCCGTCACGATAAGGACCTTCTGGATCGAGCGCTTTTGAAGCACCGCGGGCACATCCTCGGCATGCTCTAAAATGCGCGGCTCGGTATAGGGCAGGATCGGCAATGCAATGCGAAAAACCGTCTGATATGTTCGGCACCAGGCACGACGGGCTAGATGCATAAAGGAAACTCCTTCATTTGTTGATTGGTCAACATTTGCTCGACCGATTGTACTCAGCGGCGATCAAAGACGGCCTGCCAATCGTTAATCAATCAACATCTTCATATCTCAAAATTGTTTTATTAAAAATCATTCCTAATAGGCTTCACATTTGGTTGCATTTATGGATAATAGAACACGTCAAGACGCACGTCCGGAGAGGGCCCTTACGGGACCGGACGAGCGCACAATCGCCATCGATCGAAAGGATCGAATCATGAAGTTTGTTTGCCCCGTTTGCGGTTATGTGGAAGAGTTCGACGGCGACCAGCTGCCCGAGGATTTTAAGTGCCCCCAGTGCGGCGTTCCCGGATCTCGTTTCCTGAAGCAGGAGGAGGGCCAGCTCGAGTGGGCTGCCGAGCACGTCGTGGGCGTCGCCAAGATGGAGGGCGTCTCCGAGGACATCGTTGCCGACCTGCGCGCCAACTTTGAGGGTGAGTGCTCCGAGGTCGGTATGTACCTGGCCATGGCTCGCGTCGCTCATCGCGAGGGCTACCCCGAGATCGGCCTGTACTGGGAGAAGGCTGCCCACGAGGAGGCCGAGCACGCTGCCAAGTTCGCTGAGCTCCTGGGCGAGGTCGTGACCGACTCCACCAAGAAGAACCTTGAGATGCGCGTTGAGGCCGAGAACGGCGCCACCGCCGGCAAGACCGATCTTGCCAAGCGCGCCAAGGCCGCTGGCCTCGATGCCATCCACGACACCGTGCACGAGATGGCTCGCGACGAGGCCCGCCACGGCAAGGCTTTCGCCGGCCTGCTCAAGCGCTACTTTGGCTAAGCCAACCGCCTGAGACATAACCTCTAGCTCGATGAGGCCCGGACCGTATTGGTTCGGGCCTTTTTGTGTCTCGAGGACTCGTTAACGCCCTGAAATAGGACCGCCTTCGGCATCGGTTTCTCGTCAAAAACTAAGTGAGTAGACTTTTTGGAACTTGCCGAGCACGCCATCCATATTGCTTCATAAAGTCGCAGGTAAATGACTTGTCGCAAAACGGCCTGGTCGCCATCAAGCCAAAAGTCTACTCACTTAGTTCCGCAACCGTCCACGATCGAGCTATTTTGCGTCTAACGGGCATCTTTCCGTCGATTACTCCCAATTTTGTCCAGTCAACGAATAGTTCAGACCGGAGTAATGCCTCAGCCCGTTGCTCATCCGAGCTTTTATCACGATATTCAGCATCGAGCATCCTGTATACGGCCTTAACGATCGCGCGGAATCTATCCTCATCGGATATCTGTCTGTGTGTCAGGAGAAGCACATCGTAGCCCATGGTCTGAAGGGCCGTCATGCGGTCAGCATCGCGCAAGCCATCCCCTGCGCGCCCGTGCGAGGCCTTTCCCTGACATTCAATGGCCACCTGTCGCCTGCCGTCCGGCGAAGAAAGAAGTAAGTCGATATATACACGGGACTTTCCCACAATCGCTCGAGCACTTGTGCTTAGCATCACTTCAACATTAAGCTCTATGCCGCAAAAACCTTCGCCTCCCAGGGCTCGCGGCAGTCCAAGCAACAAATACGCCTCGACCTCAAAAGGCGACGCGGCACCCAATGGAACGAGTTGCGATACCGCCATAAATCTATTGCCGTAACGCATCCCGCAAACATCTGAACAAAAACGGTCAAGGTCTCCGCCCAAAACCAAAGCGTCTCGACGCCATAAATTTGAGGCGGTGCCGTCCTCGGACGGGCAGCGCACCCAACCGACCGTTGTCGAAATCGCGCCCGAATCAATTGCACGCGAAAGCTCCGCCTCAAGTGCCGCCGGCAGGGCACACACCGCAAACAAGCCACACATCTCCGCCAATACCAAAAGAAGCTGAAGATCCGTCAGATGCCGCGACATGATGAATGTCGTCAGTAGAGGAGACGTAACCAAAAACCCATGCTCCGTTTCCAGCACGGATTCCCTGGGGAGCTCACCAAGAAACAGCCGCTGCCTAATGCTGGCAGGACAAGTCCGCTTGTTTCTCGTCCGGACCAATGTATACAACGGAAAGCCGAGCACAACCGCAGCCGTCGGGTTGCGGGCGAGGTCATATCGCTGCCGGTCTTCTTCCGGCCGTGGAAGCGGCGGACACAAAGCGCGGACTTGAGGAGGCAAACGCCAGTACCTAAAAGCCGATATGTCACAAAGTAGATCCTTCATAGGCACAGGAAAACACGAATTTCAACCCAGTCAGTCACGCATTGGCGCGAACGCACCAAAAATGGCGCCGAACGGACTGCCAAGTTTTCAACAGCCCTCCCCAACTGGCCAAAAGCTTGCCGAGAGCTGGACGAAGCCCTGTTGAAAACCCCATTTTTTCTCATGCAGAAGCTTTGCGCGGCAAGTGAGTAGACTTCTTTGAACATCCCGAGCAGGCCAGTCATCCTGCTTCTCAAAACCACAGGTAGATAGCTTGTTTCAAAACGACCCGGTCGCCAAAGCGCCAAAAGTCTACTCACTTAGATTGCAGAGCGCCCCCATTAGCTGCAATTCCAAGGTATTAAGCACTTCCGGACTCAGGTCGTCATACTGGACAAGAATTTGAGTTGAGTTTTCAGGGACAGATGCGCCATCGGCACACCAATAACAGTCACTGATATCGATAAACGGAATACCCGAGCGCGTGAGAGCCCGCGCAAAAGAGCTTCCGCCCGTTCCACGCTCCGCAACCACGATACAGTAAAGGCCCGCGTCTGCATGCTCGATCGAGACCTCTCCTGCCGGAAATACCTTCCGCACAAGCGCCATCAGGCCATCACGCGCCTCGCGAGCACGAACGCGCACGCGGTTCACATGTCGCTCGTAATCACCCGATTCCAGCAAACGCGCCAAAGCGACCTGATCAACAGAGCTCACCGACGAGGCGTAGAAACCAAGGTTGCGCCTAAACCGCTCCATTAGCTCATCGGGCAGCACCATGTACGCTAGACGCAACGCCGATGAAAGGCTCTTCGAAAACGTGTTGGTGTAGATAACCGACTGGGCGGCATCAATCGACGCGAGCGCGGGAATCGGCTTCCCGGCAAGGCGAAACTCACAATCAAAGTCATCTTCGATGAGATACCGACCTGGTCGCTCGGCGGCCCAGCTCAGAAGCGCATAGCGACGCGCAATGCTCGTCACAAGGCCGGTCGGATACTGATGGGACGGCATCAGGTGAAGGACATCGGTCCCGCTTTTCTGCAGAGTGCTCAAGTCCACGCCCTCATCATCCAACGGGATATGTCGAACTTTGCAACCCATAGCCTGATAGATGCGCGTCAGACGCAAATAGCCCGGATCCTCAACGGCATACACCTTGTCGGCTCCAAGCAACTGAACCAACATGGTATCGAGCAGCTGGGCGCCCGCACCGATAACGATGTTGTTGGGGTCGACATTCATACCCCTTGTCCCACGCAGATGATGAGCAATTGCGCGTCGTAGCCGAGCGGTGCCCTGTGCCGGTGCGGGTGAGAAGATTTCGCGCTCGTCTTCGGATGCCAGCGTCGCCCGCAGTGCGCTTTGCCAAAGCCGCGCCGCCTCCAAAGTGGAAGGAGAAAGTGCGTCGAATTGCTCGACCCGTCCATCAACATCATGTGCGTTAAGACCCGCAGGAGCGGAATCTCGATCAAACTCTGTCTCAGCCAAAGGCAAAACCGGTGCATCCGGAAGCTCACAAGCGTAGTAGCCACGACGCGGCTTTGAGCAAATATAGCCCTCGGCAAGTAACTGGCTATATGCATTCTCGATGGTAATGACACTGATTCCCATATGGCTGGCAAAGGCACGCTTAGACGGAAGATGCTCCCCCGCCGCAATGCGTCCAGCAACGATATCATCTCGAATTTGCTGGTAAACATACTCATAGAGCGATGCTCCGCCGCGTTTTTCCAAATTGTAGTCAAGCATGAGCCTATCACCTGACCTTATTAAGTCATTCAATCTGGTATTAGTCTGACCTTGTCATTATCTCGAAATCTGAGTATTTCGCCATACCCAGCTCCCCGATAGGATGTTCCGTCAAGCAATGCACATGCCAACCAAGGGAGCAACCATGGCAGAACAGACCAGCAAGGCCGATCGCGTCAAACTCAATCGCGAGCTCGCGCAGATGCTCAAGGGCGGCGTCATCATGGACGTCACCACGCCCGAGCAGGCACGCATCGCCGAGGAGGCAGGCGCCTGCGCCGTCATGGCTCTCGAGCGCATCCCGGCCGACATCCGTGCCGCAGGCGG
>CAJLLN010000037.1:0-12796 GCA_905207495.1 uncultured Collinsella sp.
CCGTGGGCGAAGTTAAAGCCTTCAACCTCAGCCGCCGCACCGCCGTCGCCCTCCTCGAGCGCGAACAGGCCCTTGGACGTCGCCAGCCACAGCGTGCGTGTCAGCCCAAAGAGCGCGCCCTCTTCCTTGTCGTCGTCCACCACGGCGGCGACCCACTCGCCGGCATCAATCGCGCGGGAAATCTCAGCCGCAACGGCACCAAGCGCGTCAGCATCGCCCGCGGCTGCGCGAACCATCGCAGGCATCTCAAACACACTGGAGGCAGCAGCAGCCCCGCCCTCGCCACCGATCAGCGCCAAGAAACGGTTCTGCATGGCGGTGATACCAAGCGTGCCCAGCGCCGCGGAAACCTCATCGGCAGAATACGCCGGGAAGGACGTCGCCTCAAAATCGAGTTCAACGGGCGCATCGGTGCGGATGGTCGCGACCTTGCGGCTCAGCAGAGCGTCATCGATGTGCGCACGCAGGTTCTCGCCCATCTTGCCCTTGACCTCGTCAGCATGCGCGATGACCTCGTCCAGGCTACCGTACTGCGCAATGAGCGCGCTCGCCTTTTTGGGGCCGATGCCCGGCACGCCGGGGATGTTATCGGACGTGTCGCCCTTCAGACCATAAAAGTCGGGCACGAGCGCCGGCGTGATGCCGTGATACAGATCGTCCACGCTCTCGGGCGTCATGATCGCCACGTCGGACAGGCCCTTGCGGGTCGAGACCACGTTGACGTGCTCGGTCACGAGCTGATACATATCGCGGTCACCGGTCACCAGCAGCATGTCACAGCCGGCCTGCTCGCCCAGGCGCGCCATAGTGCCCAGGATGTCATCGCCTTCCCAGCCCTCGGACTGCAAAATCGGCACGTTGAGCGCGGCGAGCAGCTCCTTAATCATGGGAAACTGCGCGTGCAGATCGGGGTCCATGGGCGGGCGCTGAGCCTTGTACTGCGGCAGCATCTCCATGCGCACGCGCGGCTTGCCCTTGTCAAACGCCACGACCACGCCGTCGGGGTTAAAGGCATCGATCATCTTGAGGAACATGTTCAGGAAGCCGAAGATCGCGTTGGTGGGACGACCGTCCGGCGCGTTCATGGTGGGCGGCACGGCGTGGAAGGCGCGGTGCATGAGCGAGTTACCGTCGATGACGGCAAAGGTACGGCGCTTGTCAGACATATTGAATACCTCGCTTTGGGCTGGGCACGGTTTGCTCACTCCAGTTTACACGCTCCCCGCCCCGCGGCCACCGCACATCAAGCTCCCCCGCCACCGTGAGCCCGCGCGTGATACGATGGCTCACGGTACATCAACCAGCACGATCGATCCGAAAGGAGCCTGCGTCATGGAGCGTCCCTGCGCATGGAAAAAGTACACGCCACAGCAGATCGAGGAGCTCGAGGAGCTTTGCCGCGGCTATAAGCAGTTTTTGAGCGAGAACAAGACCGAGCGCCTGTGCGTCAAGACCGGTATCAAGATGGCCGAGGAGGCGGGCTACGTCAATCTGGAGACCGTGATCGCCGAGGGCCGCGCGCTCAAGGCAGGCGACAAGGTGTACGCCGCCAACCACGGCAAGGACCTTATGCTCGTCAACCTGGGCACCGCCCCGCTCGAGCAGGGCTTTAACATCCTGGGCGCCCACGTGGACTCGCCGCGCCTGGACCTTAAGCAGAACCCCGCTTTCGAGGCCGGCGACATGGCCTATCTCGACACGCACTACTATGGCGGCGTCAAGAGCTACCACTGGGTCGCTTCCCCGCTCGCACTCGTAGGCGTCATCTGCAAAAAGGACGGCACCACCGTCGACATCAACATCGGCGACAAGGCGGACGACCCGGTCTTTACCATCTCCGACCTGCTGATCCACCTCTCGAGCGAGCAGATGGCCAAGCCCGCCAAGGATGCCGTCGATGCCGAGATCCTCGACGTGATCGTGGGCGGCCGCCCCGTCAAGTTTGACGAGGACGACAAGGACGCTCCCAAGGAGCCCGTCAAGCAGATGTTCCTGGATATCCTCAAGGAGCAGTACGACGTCGAGGAGGAGGACTTCCTCTCCGCCGAGATCGAGGTCGTGCCCGCCGGCCCGGCCCGCGACATGGGCCTCGACCGCTCCATGATTCTGGGCTATGGCCATGACGACCGTGTCTGCGCCTATCCGTCCATGCTCGCCCAGATAAACGTCGCCAACGTGGAGCGCACGAGCATCACACTCATCGTCGACAAGGAGGAGATTGGCTCCGTGGGTGCCACCGGCATGACGAGCCGCTTCTTCGAGAACACCGTCGCCGAGATCATGACGCTCGCCGGCGAGGATAGCCCGCTGGCCCTGCGCCGTGCACTCGCCCACAGCCGCATGCTCTCCTCCGACGTGTCCGCCGGCTTCGACCCGGGCTACGCCGGCAAGTTCGAGACCAAGAACGCAGCCTTCATGGGTCGCGGCCTGTGCTTCAACAAGTACACGGGCAGCCGTGGCAAGGGCGGCTCCAACGACGCCGACGCCGAGTACGTGGCCCTCGTCCGCGACATCATGGACGAGGCCGGCGTGGACTTCCAGACCTGCGAGCTCGGCCGCGTCAACGCAGGCGGCGGCGGCACCATCGCCTACATCATGGCCAAGTACGGCATGAACGTCATCGATTCCGGTGTTGCCGTCCTGTCCATGCACGCCCTGTGGGAGGTCGCCAACAAGGCCGATATCTACGAGGCCTATCGCGGCTACAAGGCCTTCCTCGAGCGCGCCTAACCAACCCTTCATCAGTTGCGGTGAAATACGGACTAAACTGGCCCATACACGGCCAAAACAGACCGTATTCCACCGCAACTTCTTTTTTGGCAGAGGAGAGTCCATGCTGCAGGTCATCATTTCGCCCGCCAAGCAAATGTGCGCGGCCCAAGATGCTTTTGAAGTCCTGGGCATTCCACCCTTTGTGCGCGAGACAGCTCGCCTCCACCGCGCACTGCTAGATATCGAGCGGAATGAAGGCAGCGGCGGCCTGCAGGCCCTTTGGAATGTGAGCGACAGGCTGCTTACAACGTGCCTGGATACGCTTCACGAATTTATGCCCGTCCTGAGCGATGCCGACCTCGCCGATCCCGATATCGCGCGTCGAATCTCCCCTGCCGTCATGTCCTACCACGGCATCCAATACCAAAGCATGGCGCCCGAGGTGATGGATTCCGCGCAGCTCGCATGGCTGCAAGACCATCTCTGGATCCTCTCGGGACTCTACGGATGCGTGCGCCCCTTTCATGCCGTTGAACCGTATCGGCTGGAGATGGGCGCGAAGCTTGCCGTCGACGGTGCCCGAGACCTCTACGCGTTTTGGGGCGACATGCTCGCACGGGCTATCGCTCCGGCAGGCTCCAACGCTACGATCGTCAACCTCGCCAGCGCGGAATACGCCAAAGCCGTTCTACCCCGCCTCACCACCGATGCCACGGTCGTCACATGCCTCTTTGGCGAAGGCATCCGCAACGGCAAGCCCATCCAGCGCTCGACCGCCAGCAAAAAGGCGCGCGGCTCCATGGTGCGGTGGATGGCAGAAAACGAGCTCGAGGATGTAAGCGGACTCACCGCGTTCGACGTTGGTTATCGTCACTTTCCCGAGCTTTCAAATAAAAATACTTTGGTCTTCCTGAACGAACAGGCCTTGTAGGACCACCGCTACTTTTAAATGTGCTACCTAGGCACGGCGTCTATTCCGCCAAGCCGTCGGCTTTGGCAATTTCATTTGTCGAGCCGTCCTGATAGGTAATCTTGACATGCTCCACCTCGGACACCTTGACGCCCGACGGGGGCTCCAGGCGCCATTCCGTCAGCGCGATATCCATCGTCGTAGGCACATCCCCTTTATCTTTGAGCTCGACTGACAGCGTCTTAAGCGACGCATCGAAGGTCACGCGCTCGATCTCTTCACCAGGAATGGAACCACCGCTCAGCTGCAGCTGGACAAATCCATCGCACGGATACCAATAGTCGCCGGGAGCTGCCACCGTGTTACCGCTAGAGACCTTCACCGTCATGATCGGTAGGCTATCATCAGCCTCGAACTCCCAGGCAGCGCCGCCGCGACCGCCAAACGTCCAGATACAAAAGGCAATCACCAGCACGGCAAGTACCGCAAAACCAATCGCGACCAACCCATGGTGCGCACGGCTTTCCTCGGCCGATACATCCCATTGCGTCTCCCGATATAGATGCTTGTCTTCCATGTTCGCCTCCCCACAGGCACGCTCGTTGGCCCAATCGTACCCATTCAGGCTATACTTGAGCCCATTACATAAACGGGGAGCTTGCAGGACAGGACGGCAGGCTGAGATTGGGCGCGCCCGCCCTGACCCGCAAACCTGATATGGGTAATGCCAACGAAGGGAGCCGTGCCAATGAGCACACAGACCGAGCCCAAGCTCGTCACGCAAATCGACTTCGCCCGCGCCGGGCAGATTACGCCGCAGATGAAGGAAGTCGCCGAGCGCGAGCATCGCGACCCCGAGTACATCCGCGAGCGCGTGGCCGACGGCCGCATCGCCATTCCCGCCAACATCGTGCACATCAAAAAGGGCATGCGCGCCTTTGGTGTCGGTGAGGGCCTGTCCACCAAGGTCAACGTCAACCTGGGCATCTCGGGCGACAAGGCCGATGCCGCCGAGGAATGGAAGAAGGTCAAGATTGCCGAGGACTTTGGCGCCGACGCCATCATGGACCTCTCCAACTCGGGCAAGACACGTCAGTTCCGCCAGCAGCTCATCGACGAGACGCCGCTCATGGTGGGCACCGTCCCCATGTACGACGCCATCGGCTACATGGAGAAGCCGCTGGTCAAGCTTACCAAGGACGACCTGTTCGAGGTCGTGCGCGCGCACGCCGAGGACGGCGTGGACTTTATGACCATCCACTGTGGCATCAACAAGTCGGTCACCAAGACCTTTAAGGAAACCGGCCGCCTGATGAACATCGTCAGCCGCGGCGGCTCGCTGCTGTTTGGCTGGATGGAGGTCACCGGTAACGAGAACCCCTTCTACGAGTACTTTGACGAGCTGCTCGAGATCTGCCACGAGTACGACGTGACGATCTCGCTCGGCGACTCTTGCCGCCCGGGCTGCCTCTACGACTCCAACGATGCCACCGAGACCGCCGAGATGATTGAGTTGGGCAAGCTGTGCAAGCGCGCCTGGGCCGCCGGCGTCCAGGTTATGGTCGAGGGTCCGGGTCACATGGCGCTCGACGAGATCGCCGCCAATATGAAGCTGCAGAAGCGCCTGTGCCACAACGCCCCGTTCTATGTGCTGGGGCCGCTGGTGACCGATATCGGTGTGGGCTACGACCACATCACCGCAGCCATCGGCGGCGCCATCTCCGCGAGCTCGGGCGCCGACTTCCTGTGCTACGTGACGCCCGCCGAGCACCTGTGCCTGCCCAACGCCCAGGATGTGCTCGACGGCCTTATGGCCACTAAGATTGCCGCACACGCCGCCGACATCGCCAAGAAGGTGCCCCACGCCCGCGACATGGACGACAAGATGGGCCAGGCGCGCCGCAAGCTCGACTGGGACGCCATGTGGAAGTGCGCGCTCGACCCGGTTACGGGCAAGAAGCGCTACGAGGAATCCCCCGCCGCCACCGAGGGCACCTGCACCATGTGCGGCAAGATGTGCGCCGTCCGCACCGTCAACAAGATCTTCGAGGGCACCACGATCGACCTCGGCATGGAGGACTAACTCGTCACCGGAGCCACAAACGGCCACAAGGTGTTCGTCAATTGTTGACGTGTGAACATTTGCTTACGTTTGCGTAAAGATTGCACCGCCCGCCCGGGATCGGCATACAGCCGGCCCGGGCAACTTTATAATGCTGGCTTAAAGACCCATTTGAATCCGACCGAACAAGGGAGCGAACATGGATCGCAGTAAGGTACCCGCCGTTCTATCCATCGCAGGATCCGATTCCAGCGGTGGTGCCGGCATTCAGGCCGACATCAAGACCATCACGGCGCACCGTCTGTATGCCGAGACGGCCATCACCGCTATCACCGCACAGAACACCCTGGGCGTCACCGCCGTACAGGATATCTCGCCAGATATCGTAGGCGCGCAAATTGACGCCGTTTTTGACGATATCCGCCCGAGCGCCGTCAAGATCGGCATGGTTTCTTCTGTCGAGATTATCGAGGTTATCGCCGACCGCCTGAGTGCCTGGGACGCACAAAATATCGTCGTCGACCCCGTCATGGTAGCCACCTCGGGCGCACGGCTGATTGCCGAAGATGCCGCCGAGGCGCTCACCCGCCGCCTGTTCCCGCTGGCGACGGTTATCACGCCCAATATTCCCGAGGCCATGGCCCTGCTCGACTACGAGGTCGACTCCGAGCGCACGCAGCAAAATGTTGCCATGCTCCTCACCCGCCGCTTTGGTTGCGCATCCCTCGTTAAGGGTGGGCATCTTGTCAACGAGGCCAACGATGTACTGGCCGAACCCGCGCCACTCGATGACGAGGGCAACCATCTGGGAGATCCACTCACCACGTGGTTCCGCCACAAGCGCATCGATACCAATAACACACACGGCACCGGCTGCACGCTCTCGTCCGCCATTGCCTGCGCGCTGGCCCAGGGTATGGATCTTGCCGATGCCGTCAACGCCGGCAAGGCCTACCTGACAGGCGCTCTGGCCGCCGGCCTGAACATGGGCAAAGGCTCCGGCCCCGTCAACCACATGTGGCAGTATTAAGATTCGCAGTCCAAAGCCACCGCAAAGGCGCCCGTCCCCTTTGCGGTGGCTTGGGGTCGCGCTACTCTCCGAGCATCTCTTGGAGCTTGGCCGCCACGGCGTGACCCAGGCTCTCATGGCTTTCGGGCATCATATGCAGATAGTCGATATCGCCCGGCTCGGCAAACTCCGCTGCATTCAAAAAGTCGCAGCCAAACTGCTCGGCTACGTGCGCATAGTATTCAGCAAAATGCTCCGAGGCCTCGACGGAACGCTCGTCAAAATCGGTCATATATACATCGGCGATTTGCGGCTTGATCTTGATAGGTGCCATCAGCAGAATACGCGGGCAGGGTGCAGCATTGGTCCAGGGAAATGCACGCACCGCGCGAATCAGCGCCATGGTGCCACGGGCAATATCGGAGGCCGTCACACCAAAGACCGTCTTGCAATCGTTGGTTCCCAGCATAATAACGATCGCATCCAGCGGCTTATGGGCCTCGAGCAGCATCGGCAGTGCGCGGATGCCGTTAAGATTGGTGTTCAGATGGCACATGTCGTCGCGTACCGTCGTGCGGCCGTTGAGGCCTTCTTCAATTACATGCCAGCCCTCGCCTAAGTCACGTTGGGCCACGCCGCACCAGCGCACATCCTGCGCATAGCGCACCGCGGTGCCGTCGCGCATGCCCGCCGGATCGTAACCATAGGTGTTGCTGTCGCCAAAGCATAGAACGTTTTTCATCGTAAGCCCCTCGCTCAGTAAAAAACCGACGGAAGCAGCCTCTCCCGCCGGCTCGACCCATCTGTCAGCACGTACCGATTACAGGTACTTGCGCCAGTCGTCCTCGTCCTCATCATCCTCGGTAGCAGCTTGGATCTGCTCGGCGGCGCGAGCTGCCGCAGCGCGAGCGGCAACCTGGGCATAGGACTCCTCGTTGCGCTCGGGGAAGTTTGCCAGCACGTGCTCGAACTTGGCAAAATCCTCATCCCAGCGCGTAGAAGGCACGGCAAAGAAGACTTGCTTGACCTTAAAGTCGCCCGACGCGAGCTCCTTGCGGAAGAGCTCGGCCACGGCCTCTGCGTCAAAGCCGTTGTTGTCGCAGCCCCAAGCGCCCAGCACGAGCTTCTCGCGACCTAGCTCGTCGCAGATGGCAAGCACAAAGCGAATGCGGTCGCGCAGGGCATCCAGCAGAGCATCGTCGCTCACGCGATACTCCTGGCGGGCGCGCTTAACGTTGGGCGCGGCGGCCACGATCACGTCGGCGTATGCATGCACGTGGTTGCGGTCGAAGCGCACCGCAGGCACCACCAGCGCACGGTTTCGGTAAAGCTCGCAGTTGATGTTGCGGCGACGGTTCTCGCCGTACCATTTGCGCTGCTTATCGAGAACGTTGTACAGATACGAATCGGCGCACAGCGTGGCCTCCTGGCTCAGATAACCCTGAATATAGCCACCGCCCGGATTGGTGAACGAGGCAAAGGCGAGCACGGCCATGTCGCAGAACTGCGCATAGCCACGACCGTTGTCCAAGATGGCCTGCGTGGTGGAGGCATCGAGCACGGTGACCTCGGGCAGAACCGGAGCGGGCTCCTCAGCAGGCGCGGACTCAGCTTCGGCGATTTCCTCGGCAGGCTCCTCGACGGGCTCGAGCGCTGCCTCGACCTCGGCAGCCTCCGCGCCCTCGACGTCCTCGGCAACCTGTTCTTCGGTGGCCACAGCACTCTGAACCTTGGCCTTCATCGCCGAGACAAAGCCGGCAGGCATACCGTCAAACTCGCGAACACCGGCAAGCGAACGCTCGATATCCTTGGCGCACGCTTCGGACACAGTTGCCACGTGACGCTCGGCGGCCTTGGCACGGGCCTCGCGCTTGGGATTGGGCTGACCCGCTCGGTTGGACCTGCGGTTACGGTTCCTGTTGTCGACGTCTGCCATAAGTGGTCACCTTTCTCGGTCTCTGCCGCTATCGGCTTTTCCCATCCATGATACCCCGCCGCGTACAAAAAAGACGGCCCCGAAGGACCGCCTTTCGCATCGATTTGCACGCACGGCAAGCACCGCCGCAATTCGCCACTAGTCGCGACGGCCGAGGATGTTCAGAATGCGCAGGAACACGTTGATAATATCCACGAACAGGTTAGAGGCCATAAGCACGGCGTTGGGCAGCGTAGGCGGCACCGTCGTGGCAACATAGGTGTCGTAGCCAATAAAGCCGGCGAACACCACGATCACGATCAGGTCGGTGATGGTCTGTGAGACGCCCATGAACATCAGCACGATCTCAACCAGAATAGTAGCGAGCAGAATGCCAAAACCGATGCCATATACGCGCTGGAAAAACTTGGGGAACGTCACGCCCAAGGCGCCAAAGACAAAGGTGATGGCGGCCGTGGCGATAAAGGCAGTGTTGATGGTGGGCAGGTCGTAGTTGGCAAGGCCAAACGACGCGGTCAGGCCAAAGGTGCTCGCAAAGATTACGTAGCCCACAAGGGACAGGCCCACGGACTGCTTGCTGGCGGCGGCCGACATCATGACCATGCCGACGATGGTCAAAATAAATGAGCCAAAGACCAGCGGCAAAGCGGCGCCGCTCATCATCATGCGCGCAAACGACATGGTGCTCGTAAAGTAAGCACCGACGCCCATGGCGCAAAAGCCCAAAAAAATCAGGGCAGACATGACAAGGTTGTACGCGCGCGGCGACATCTCCTTGGCGCGGCTTGCGCCGCTCTCGACGGGGCCGTTCTGATAGCCCTGGATATCGTTCATAGGTTCGTCCTTTCAAAAAGTGCCGTGAAAGACGGCGCAGCAGGTGACAAGATTCCTGTCATTGTACCCGAATGCCGTACGTCCTTACCCACGGCGCTCGCCCTCGAGCGTACGGTCGAATGCCCACACCCACCAACGCATCAGATGGGCCTGCGAACCATCTGGTCGTTCGCGCGTCTGGTCCTCCAGATACAACTCGGTCGCGTGCCCGCCAAAACGCACCTTATAGGTTGCCGTACGGATGCCGTGAACCGTCAGGCCAAACCCAGTGGTCGAGACAATCTCGTCAATCGTAAAGCAACGACCGTCGACCCAGCAGACGGTGACCGGCACGACTTGTCCGCCCGCGAGGATGCGAGCCACGACGTCCACATACTGCTTGTGTACGCGCCGAGTTTTGCCGTCTGTCTGTCGATATTCCATGCCTCCTATTATCGAACGCATGTTTGCATGTTGTAAAGCGAACAGACTGTGGTTTTGGAGTGTCGTAGTAATCGCACGTGTCCGCATGGCGTGTTAGCAAAAAGAACACCCGCGGTCAACAGGGCTAATATTCAATTTTAGTGCCAAAAAGTTCACTTCTCCCATCAGAACTCGGTAAAGAGACCCGCAGGAGGTGATACGATTTATCATGTTTTTGTAACGTGTCTGCAAACTTCGAGAAAGCCCATATATGGACGTAACGTTCTCAACCTTCCTCGGCCAAATTGTGTCGAACCCAGTCCTTGCCGTCACCGTGATCCTCGCGTTGGGCGCCATCTTCGTCAATGGATGGACCGACGCGCCCAACGCCATCGCGACCTGCGTCACTACGCGTTGCATGCCCGCCCGCGCCGCCATTCTCATGAGCGCCGCATTCAACTTCCTCGGCGTGCTCATCATGACGCACTTTAACGCGAGCGTCGCCAACACCATCTCACATATCGTCGACTTTGGCGGAAACAGCACCATGGCGCTCGCCTGCCTATGCGCGGCGCTGTTCTCCATCGTCGTCTACGGCGCCACAGCGTCGCGTTTTGGCATCCCCACCTCGCAAAGCCACAGCCTTATCGCCGGCCTGACCGGTGCCGCCATCGCCCTCGGCGGTGCGAGCAGCGTCAACGTCCACGAGTGGATGAAGGTCATCTACGGCCTGGCACTCTCCATCGGCCTGGGCTTTGTCATGGGCTGGGTCCTGTGCAAGCTCGTCTCGATTCTTTTCGCCGCCGCCAACAGGCGACGTGCCAATGTCTTCTTTAAATACGCTCAGATCGCGAGCGCTGCGGCCATGAGCTTTATGCACGGCGCGCAGGATGGACAGAAGTTCATCGGCGTGCTCTTTTTAGGCGTGGCCTTTGCCAGCGGCCAGACGAGCGTCGGCGATGCAGGCATCCCCATCTGGATTATGCTGCTGTGCTCGGCCACCATGGGTATCGGCACCAGCGTGGGCGGCGAGCGCATCATCAAGTCCGTCGGCCAGAGCATGGTTAAACTCGAGAAGTATCAGGGCTTCTCCGCCGACCTCGCGGGCGCCGCGAACCTGCTGCTTGCCACCCTTACCGGCATCCCCGTGTCCTCCACGCACATCAAAACCTGCGCCATTATGGGTGTCGGTGCCGTCAAGCGCCTTTCGGCCATCAACTTTGGCGTCGTCAAGGACATGATGTTCACCTGGTTCTTCACCTTCCCTGCCTGCGGACTCATCAGCTTTGTCATGGCCAAGCTGTTCATGATGTTCCTCTAATCAAACCGAGCGTCCATCCGGACCGCAACACTTCGCCCACCCGTCTTCGCCTCGAAAGGACCCACCCATGGCAAAGAAACCCGATTCGTTCTACTTTGACAACTACGTCGCTTGCGCCGACCTCGCCGTCCAGGCCGCAGAGCTGCTCACCAAGATTTTTGAGAACTTTGACCCCGCGCAGATCCACGACATGCTCAATAAGATGCATGCGATTGAGCATGCGGCAGACAAGAAGCACCATGAGCTCGAAGACGCCTTGCTCACCGCCTTTATCACCCCGCTTGAGCGCGAGGATCTGGACCTGATGAGCTGCTCGCTCGACACCGTGCTCGATCGTATCGAGGGCGTCGTGCAGCGCGTCTACTTCACCAACATTCAGGGCATCCATCCCGACGCCATCGTGATCGCCCACAAGGTGACCGACGCCTGCCGCGCCATGAAGGACCTGATGGTCGAGCTGCCCAACTACCGCAAGTCCAAAACGCTGCGCGAGCTGGTCATCCAGATCAACACCATCGAGTCCGAGGCCGACGAGCTCTACATCAACGCCATGCGCAACCTGCACGTTAACGGCAAGGACCCGCTCGAGGTCATCGCTTGGCGTGACGTCTACGCCTTCCTGGAGTACTGCGCCGACTGCTGCGAGAATGTGGCCGATGTTGTGGATTCGATTGTCATGAAGAACAGTTAATTGGGGGTACGTGTCCCGGCGGCGAAGGGCCGGCCGCGGTTTGCTTTCTCACTCCGGCTGCTTTGCAGAGTCGTTCGAAAGTAAACCGCGGCCGGCCCTTCGCCTTACGTACCACCATTGGGAACTTTGGCTGATACTTTGAAAGCGATGGGGCTTTTGTTGGCAGGGCCTTTGAGCCCGATGGGGAACTTTGGGACCGCCTTAAACGTTTGGCTGGATGGGGCTTTGGGTACCCTTTGTTTTACTTTGGGTTGATTCGTTGAATTTGGAGGGCTTGGTTGTGAGTTATTTGGATTTGGCTCGGGGTCGGTATTCTTGTCGTGAATTTGAGGCTCGGGCTGTGGAGCAGGCTGTGGTGGATGCCATTGTTGAGGCTGGGCGTATTGCTCCTTCTGCTTGTAATAATCATCCAACCCGTGTGATGGTGTTGGATACGCCTGAGCTTCTGGAGAAGGCTGCTGCTTGTCAGCCTCGGTTTGCTCGTGATGGGTCTATCTTTGGGGCTCCGCTTGTCTTCCTTATTTGCAGCGTTACCGATGATGCTTGGGTGCGCCCGTATGATCAGATGAATTCCAGTGAAATCGATACGTCCATCGTGTGTGATCAGATGATGATGGAGGCTACCGAGCAGGGCCTAGGAACGTGCTGGGTATGCCATTTTAAGCCAGAGGTGGCACAAGAGCAGTTCAATCTGTCCAAGGGCGTCTATCCCTATCACATGCTCGTCTGTGGCTATCCCGCCGACCACATCGCCGATCCCAAGCATCGCGAGGCCCGTACCATTCCCCTCCCCGACTTCCTCCTCAAGTAGATTTTTGGGACATGCCTTAAAACCTACCCTTGACCGCTCACCCGTTCGCCGAGTTGGTAGTGTCGAGAAAGTTGGTGTAGCGCCCGATCCGAAGTGAGTCGGCCCGGC
>CAJLLN010000038.1:0-12457 GCA_905207495.1 uncultured Collinsella sp.
AGGAGACAGAACCCGAGCCGCCGCAATGTCCGCACGTATCGAAACGCGTGTAGCGGACGGTCTTGCGGGCACCGCCCTTGGCCTCCTTGGCGTCGAGTTTGATATCGACGACCACATTGGCGCCACTCTCGGGGTTGTAGGCTGCCTGGCCGCGACGGGGCTGGCCCCAGGCGCCCCCGAAGGGGAAACCGCCGTCAAAGGGATTACCATAGCCTGCGCTACCGGCGTAGCCGCCGCCATAGGGCGAAGCCGTAGGAGCGCCAGCGAAGGGATTGCCCGAGCGCATGGCGTCGTAGCGCGCACGCTTCTGCTCGTCCGAAAGCACGGCGTAGGCCTCGGAAACCTCTTTAAACTTTTCCTCGGCATCCGGCTCTTTGTTGACGTCCGGATGGAGCTTGCGGGCCTTTTGCTGGAAGGCCTTTTGAATATCACGCGAGGTGGCGTCCTTGGAGACACCCAGAATCTCGTAGTAATCTTTTTCGTTCATCGTCGCCATGTGCGGCAACCTCCTGCTCACAGCAGCGTATATATTCCGGTAATTCTACCCGAGCGGCCTAGGCTAGATCCCAAAACAGCTCGAACAGAACATTTCCATCGAGCCAGCCCAGGTGTGTCGGCGCCAGACGTGCTCGAACATGGCCCGCGACGACATCTGCCGAAGTGAAGGGTCCCTCATGGACCCCGAGCGTCTCGGGCACCCAAGTGGCAAGGCCCAACTCGAGCGCGCGATCGCAAGCAGCTGTCAGCTCGCCCGTTGGGATAACGCAAGCCGCACGAACCAACAGGTCGGACGCAACACCGCGCGTCATGCGGCAAGCAAGCATCAGGTCTTCGGCCGCGGCCTCGCGCTGCGAGAGATATTCGGCCTCGAACGCCGTCGCGTCATCGTCACGTTGCACCAGACGCACGCGGTACGCATCGCCTCGAGAAGACACGCCGGGGAACAAACCCGCAAGACGGTCGAAATCCTCGGCGTCGAGCATGCCCGCGGCAGAACGACCCAGGCCCAGGTAGCCCCGTCCGGTCCAGTAGGCAATGTTATGGGCGCACTCATAGCCGTCGAGCGCGTAGCTCGCCACCTCATACGGGTGATAGCCGGCGGCACCCAGGAGCTCGCGTGCCACGTCCATGCATGCGGCCTGAAAATCCTCATCAGGCTCGAGCGACTCGTCGCGGCACGCCATGCGATAAAGGGGAGTCCCCTCCTCAAGCGTGAGCGGATAGACCGACACATGATGCGGAACCGCCGCCAGCACGCCATCGAGCGTGCGCTTCCAACTCACTGCGGTCTGCCCGGGAAGTCCGCACATTAGGTCGCACGACGCGTCAAGCCCAGCGTTCTTGACCGTCGCGATAGCAGCGAGCGCCCGATCGGCATCGTGAATACGGCCGATGGCGGTAAGTTCGGTGTTATCGAGCGTTTGGACGCCCAGAGAGACGCGTGTGACACCAACCTTGGCAAGCGCAGCGGCAAGCTCGGCGGTCAGCGACTCAGGATTAGCCTCGCAGGTAAACTCAACGGGGGCGCACGACGCACGAATACGCCGCGCCAGCTCCACCAAGCGCTCCCCCGCCAGCAACGGCGTACCGCCGCCAACATAGACGGTGCGGATCTGGTTAAGGGCCCCAGCTTTGCCAAAAGCATCGAGGCGCGCGAACAACTGCTCAAAATAGGCATCGAGCGCAGCGGTCAGTTCGTACGGAGCAAAACTGCGCGAGTCAAAGTCGCAGTACCGGCACTTTTGGGCGCAAAACGGCACATGCACGTACAGCGCGGTAACGGCCACCCTTAAGCCTCCAGCGGATGAGGGGGCACCGATTCGCCGGCGGCAAGGGCAGCCTCGCAGGCCACCACATCGTGCTCGATCTCATCGACCAGCGCCATGAACTCCTCATACGTGGAGCAGCGCACCACATGGGCACGCCAAGCGGCGGCATGGGGCATGCCTTTTAAGTACCAGCTTGCGTACGTGCGGGCACGCGACATGAGCGGCAGGAGCTCATGCGTCAGCGTTAGGTGTTCACGCAGGGCGTCTAAGCGCTCGACGGAGCTGCACGCCGGCACCGGCGTGCCATCGAGCGCAAGGGCGCGAGCATCACCGAACACCCACGGATTGCCGTAGATGCCGCGCGCGATAAACACCGCGCTGGCACCCGAGCTGCGCAGATGCTCAGCAGCGTCCTCGGCCGAGAACACATCGCCCGAACCGATAACGGGAATCTCGACAGCGTCGGCAACCTCATCGACGACCGACCAATCGGCCTGGCCCGTATAGAGCTGCGTGGCGCAGCGGCCATGCACCGCCACCGCGGCGGCACCGGCGCCTTCGAGCATCTGGGCAAACGTCGCGGCATTACGGTCCTCGGCATAAAAGCCCTTGCGGATCTTTACGGTCACGGGCACATGCGCCGCGCCCACCGCCGCCTCGACGATCTTCTCGGCCAAATCGGGCGTGCGCATAAGGGCAGAGCCCTCGCCCTTGGTGACAACCTTTCGGGCAGGACAGGCCATGTTGATATCGATGAGCGACAGGCGATCGCCCACACGCTCCTCGACGGCGGCGACGGCGCTCGCAAACTGATCGGGCTTGGAGCCAAAGAGCTGCACGCAAATCTGCTGCTCCTCGTCGGCCGGTAGCACCAGGCGCCAGGTCTTGTTGCTGGCATAGGCAAGGCCCGCCACGCTCACCATCTCGCTGTAGGCAAGGTTGGCACCGCGGCGGCGGCACATGATGCGGTAGGCAGGGGCGGTCACGCCCGCCGGGGGAGCCATAAGGAACGGCTGCTCGGCATAGGCGCCCAGCAACCGCAGACTATATTCGGAAAGCGCCATAGACCTACTCGTCCACCTTGAGGATCGCCATAAAGGCCTCCTGAGGGACCTCGACCGAGCCGATGGCCTTCATGCGTTTCTTGCCCTCTTTCTGCTTCTCGAGCAGCTTACGCTTACGCGAAATATCGCCGCCGTAGCACTTAGCAAGCACGTCCTTGCGACGCGCCTTGACGGTGGAGCGGGCAATGATCTTGTTGCCGATAGCACCCTGGATGGGCACCTCGAACAGCTGACGCGGAATAATCTCCTTGAGCTTGTCGCATAGGCCGCGGGCAAGACCGTAGGCCTTGTCCTTGTGGACGATAAACGACAGCGCGTCCACCTCGTCGCCCGAAAGCAAGATATCGAGCTTCACGAGCTCGGAGGGACGATACTCGTTGAACTCGTAGTCGAGCGAGGCATAGCCCTTGGTTCGGCTCTTGAGCTGGTCAAAGAAATCCAAGATGAGCTCGGCAAGCGGCATATCGAAGCGCAGCTCGACCGACTTGCTCGTGAGATGGATCATGTCGGTAGTAATGCCGCGGTGCTCGATAGCGAGCTGCATAACGGCACCCGTATACTCGGGCGGGCAGATAATCTTGGCCTTGAGGTAGGGCTCCTCAATGCGCTCGATGCGCGTAGCCTCGGGCAGATCCTGCGGGCTGCGGACATCAATCATCTCGCCGTCAGTCTTGTAGACGTGATAGTCGACCGATGGACTCGTGGCAATGAGGTCAAGATTGAACTCGCGCTCCAGGCGTTCCTTGACGACTTCCATGTGCAGCAGGCCCAGGAAGCCCACGCGGAAGCCAAAACCGAGCGCCACCGAGGTCTCGGGCTCCCACACCAACGACGGGTCGTTGACGTGCAGCTTATCGAGCGCGTCGCGCAGGTTCTCGTAGTCCTTGTTATCGATCGGGAACAGGCCCGTATAGACCATGGGCTTGGCCTCGCGGTAGCCGGGAAGCGGCTCGGGGCAGGGATTCGACGCCCACGTGAGGGTATCGCCCACGCGAACGGCCTCGGGGTCCTTCAGGCCCGTGACCACGTATCCGACCTCGCCGACCGTCAGCGCGTCAACCGGGGTCTCGGCGGGACGCTTGACGCCCACGCCATCGACCAAAAAGTCGCCCTTTGCCTGCATCATGCGCAAGGTATCGCCCTTTTTGATGGAGCCGTCAAAGATGCGCACCGTGGCGACGACGCCACGATACTCGTCGAAGTATGAATCCAGAATGAGTGCCTTGAGCGGCGCGTTCGCATCGCCCTTGGGCGGAGAGATCAAAAAGACAATGGACTCCAGCAGATCGTGGATGCCCTCGCCGGTCTTGCCCGAGACACACACGGCATCATCGGCAGGGATCGCCAGGTCATCCTCGATCTCGGTCTTAACCTCATCGGGATGGGCCGAGGGCAGGTCGATCTTGTTGATGGCCGGCACAATGTCCAGATTGGCGTTCATGGCGAGCGTCGCGTTAGAGACGGTCTGCGCCTCGACGCCCTGCGTGGCGTCGACAACGAGCACCGCGCCCTCACAGGCTGCCAGCGAGCGCGAGACCTCATAGGTAAAGTCCACGTGGCCCGGCGTATCGATCAAATTGAACTGATACGTCTCGCCATCGTCGGCGTCATAAGACACGCGAACGGCATTGGACTTGATCGTGATGCCGCGCTCGCGCTCGATATCCATGGTGTCGAGCAGCTGCGACTCCATGTCGCGTTCGTCGACGGTATGGGTGAGCTCGAGGATGCGATCGCTGATCGTGGACTTGCCATGGTCGATGTGCGCAACGATTGAGAAGTTGCGGATGTGGGAAATGTCAATTGAAGTATTCATGCGGACTATCTTACCCGAGCGGTACAAAAAATGGAGCCTGTTCCATAAAACAGGCTCCATTAATGCGCGTAATCTGTTTGGTGTGAAATTTACAACTTAGGCGTTGATGCTGTTCACGAGCTTGGCAAGACCGGACTTGCGGTTGGAAGCCTGATTCTTGTGGATAACATGCTTGGCGGCAGCCATGTCGAGACGCTTGGTGACGGTCTTGAGGGCAGCCTGGGCCTTCTCGGCGTCGCCCTCGGCGACGGCGGACTGGACATGCTTGGTCAGCGTCTTGAGCTCGGACTTGACAGCCTTGTTACGCATGCGAGCTGCCTCATTGGTGCGGATACGCTTCTTCTGAGACTTGATGTTTGCCACTTCTGGAGTTCCTTTCGAGTTCCTTGCAAAAAATGTATGACACCTCTGAGACACGGTGAGGTCATGCAAGCGCCTACTATAGCACGCTCCCCCTCAAAGGGATAGAACGAATTTGTCAAATAGGCAGGTATCATCACGATTTTCTCAAGATGTTCGTAATCCAGAGCAAAAGCGCGGTCTCAGAATCGGCCGAACCCTTGAGCGCGAGCTCCACATCAACGGCACCCTCGAGCGCTGCGACGAGCTCTGCCATCGAAAAGCGACGTGCCCAGGTCAGGTGATTCTTGACCTGCCAGGACTGGAGTTTGAGCGTTGCGGCCAGCTCACGACCCTGTCCGCGCGCATCGAGCGCCTTGGCAACGATAAGCTCGCGAATGCGGCCGCACAACAATGTGTACGTCCACACGTAGCTCTTGGCGGGCAGTAGATTGAAGAGCTCGAGCGAGCGGCGCATGTCACGGGCCGAGACTGCATTGAGAAAGTCCCAGGGTTGAACCTCGGCCGTACGTACAATCCAGCGCTCCACATCGGCAAGCTCAATCTGGGGCGCCTCGACCATCTGGACAAGCTTAGCCAAGTCGTTATCGAGCATGCGCGTGTTTTCACCCGAACGCGAGACGAGCTCCTCGGCGGCCGCCGTCGAGATCGACTTGCCGTGCTGCGTCGCCATCTGTTGCACGCGGCGCGGTAGCTCCCAGCGCTTGGTGCCGGAGCAATCGATCACGGCCTTCTTGTCGATTTTGGCGATCGCCTTATACAGGCGCGTGTTCTTGGCAAGCGAGTCGGCGATGATGAGGCAGACCGTCGTGGGGCTGGGACTCGCCAAATACTCGACAAGCGGCTCCGAGACCGCCTTAGCAAGCTTTGAGCAGCCATCAAGGATTACCAAGCGAAACTCGCTGCCCATCGGAAAGGTGTTAAGCGATCCGATAATCGACTCGATATCGGGGTCTTTGGTCATATCGCGCTCGTCGAGGTTGAACTCGACCATTCCCGACTTTTCCAGACGCGCCTTCATACGCGAGACGGCGTGATCGCGCTTGACGCCGTCGGTACCGACGATCAGATATGCCGGCAGCAGACCGGTTTCGGACATTACGCTCCCCTCCCGCAGGCCTTCGTATTCGTTCCGTGCCATTCTAGCCCAGGGGCCCACCACACGCCAACGACGTCGTCACGGTCGCTGGCATCGCATCGCAAAGCCCTTTGCGGTCGGGCTGATGGTGATATCACCGTGTTCGATGGTGCATGCGAACGCACCGCCCGCTTCCTGAACGGTATCGATGCAGGCATCCGACGGATGACCGTATCGATTCCCCTTGCCGGCGCTCGCGAGGGAAAGCTCGGGTCTCAGGACGTCCAGCAACTCACCATCGACTGAAACCTTGGAGCCGTGATGCCCAAGTTTAAGGACATCGATATCCCCCACCTCCTGCACGAATTCCCGTTCTTGGTCGAGCTCGGCATCACCAGTGAGGAGCATACGCAGGCTCTTGCCTTCCTGAACATAAGAGAGTAGCAGGACAAGCGAGTCCTCATTTCCCTCGCCATCTACGGACTCGAACGGCCACATCACGCGGGCACAAAATGAGCCGATGTCGACCGTATCCCCACGGCGCACCTGCCGATACTCAACGCCAGGTCGATTCAATACCTCGGCAGGAGCATCCTCCAACGCATCCGCCGCCACGGCAATCGTTCCGACCGAAAACTGTTCGAGCACGGCAGGTAGACCACCCCAGTGATCCTCATCCCAATGCGTCACAAAGACGGCATCGATATGGTGCACGTTATTGCGAACCAACGCCGCTACCACGCGCCCATCGAGCCCGCAGTCGACGAGTGCTAATGCGTCGCCCTGGCGGATAAGAATCGCATCCGCCTGGCCCACATCGAGCACCGTCACCGAAGGCGGAGCGAATCGATCCCAGTAGACGTACGGAATCGCAGCCAAGAGCACCAGGCATGCAAGCCCCACCGCCATAGGACGTGCACGGGGACGCGGCCACCAGACCAACAGAACCGCCAGCAAACACGGCACTAGGTAAATCCACATGCTTTCGGGCGGCACACTCACAGATGCACCAGGCACGGCGGCAAACAGCTGCTCGAAGAACAGCGCGCAACGGGCGGCAATCATGGGCACAACGAGCGCCCAAGTCCGCAACGGTCCCACGAGCGAAAGGGGAACCAGCACGATGGACACAGCAAGCAGTACGCTCACCACCGGACCGATGACCGCATTTGCCAACGGAGCAATGAGCGAGAACGTGCCGAAGGCGGGAATGGTAATGGGAAGAGTCGCCAGTTGCGAGCACAGCGTGACGGAAAGCATGCTGGCAACGCCCGATGACACACCCAGCTCACCCAAAGCGTAGGTCACATAGGGGCAAAAGCACAGAATGGCTAAGACGCTGGCACATGAAAGCTGAAAGCCCATCTCGAACAGCACCGTCGGTCGCAGTAGCACAAAGATGGACATGGTTACGAAGAGTGCCGATGCGCCGTGCCGGCGACGCCCCGCGCCGTTTACGACAAGCGTAGCGAACACCATGCAGCACGCGCGCACGGCCGAGGGAGACGCGCCCGTAAAGGCAGCGTAGCCCACAAGCGTTATCGCCAATATCGCCCGCTGAAGACCACGTGAGCACCGAGTCTTTTGCAATAAACCCTCGATTACAAACCCCACGATAGCCAAATGGCTGCCCGAGACGGCGATAAGATGCGCCGTTCCCGTTACCGAAAACCAGTCGCCCGCCGGCTGGGCGCGTAGCTCGGCCGAACGACCGCAGACGACACCGGCTATGAGCGCACGCGCCGGGTCGGTCGCAGGCGCGATGGACGCAAGCAGCCCATTTCGCAGCCGAAGCAGCGGTCCCGGAGAGCCCTCATCGGCCGACACAATCCGAACGACTTTAACCTTGCGCACCTCGCCTCGGAGCACGCGCGATCGTCCATACGCATCGTTCTCAAAACGTGAAACGCGACCGATAACACGCACGTGCGCCCCGACCTTGAGCTCGCGGTCGCACGATAGGCGAACCGTTGCCAAGTTCTTACCGTCCGCGCGTGCCTCGCAGGTATAGGAATACACGTCGTCGTTTATGGATGGATCGCCCTGCACGATAAACTCGAGGCCGCTTGCCGCTCGACCGTCGAGCGCCTTCGAGGCGCTGAGCGCACCCACAGCCCACCACGCCGAGACGACCGCTCCCGCCACGAGACCGACGGACGCGGCATACAACCACCGCTTCAAAGGGGCAAGCCGCGCACAAGATTGAGCCAGCACAACGAATACCGCCGCCGCAACGGGAATGGCCCATAGCAGCCCGACCGCCGGCGCCCGCTCCCTCAGCAGCGCATCAGCGGCCACGTTGAGCACCAAGGCGCAGCTCATGCACATGCCGGCACACAAGGCCATCGTCCACGGAAGCAGGGGCCGCGGTGGCATCACACGCTCGCGCTCGGTCGCACTCATACGCAGATGCAATCTTTGATTTTGGCAAGCTTCTTCTCGCCGATTCCCGACACACGCATCAGATCGTCAACCGAGGCAAAAGCACCGTTCTTTGTCCGCTCATCGATAATCGACTGCGCCATGGAGGGACCGATGCCCGAGAGCGTCTGCAGCTCTGCCGCGCTTGCCGTATTGATGTTGACTAGGCCCGTTGCGCCACTCACGCCCAATGATGCGGAAGCCCCACCATCAACACCGGCTTCCGCAATGGACGCCTGCTGCTCCCCCACCGTTGGAACGTGGATTTTTTGTCCATCAGTGACCTTGGATGCCCGGTTAAGCCCCGTAACGTCTGCCTCGGGCGTAAGCCCGCCGGCGGCATCAATCGCCTGAGCCACCCGCGCGCCGTCCTTGAGACGATATACACCGGGCGACACAACGGCGCCGTCGACATCGACATAGACCTCTGCCGCGGCAGAAGCCTTAGCCGAAGAACCTTCGGATGTCTTTCCGCTCGAGGCATCACCGGATCCCGGCTCCACCAACGAGCCTGAACCGTCAGTGCGCTCAAACGACACGCCACCGGCACCGCCGCCAAGGTTCGCCATCGCCAGTCCACTCGCCATCGCAATGACGACCAGTATCGCCATCACCACTGCCTTATGACCGAACAGCTTGTCCGCCAAGCGGTCCATCCGTTTGACTCGTTCGTGTTGTTCGCGCTGCGCCATAGCAAAACCTCCCAACACCATCGTGTCAGGAAAGGAGCTCCACAACAGCCACGCTCCAAAACCGGTTTTAACGGTCAAACCAAAAACCGACCAAAACCTTGCACAAATCTGTCCATTTATTCAGGCACACGTCAGCAAATGAACACTTAGCCGCAAAATGCCCAGATAGCAAAAGGCCGACGATGCAGGCGCATCGTCGGTCTATGCACAAATTTACTCGTGATCTTGGTAAATCTCACGCGGAGCAAGCTCCGAATGTTTGCGTTTTAAGGTCTTAGGGGCCTTATACGTGTTGCTGGAGAAGTCAATGTACTCGGTCTGCTTAAGCAGACGCTCGATCATCTCCTCGTGGTCGAACAGCTCCCAGGCCTCGTGCACGGCATCGAGTTTGGCGTGCGTCTCGGGACGACGCGGCATAAACAGCGTGCAGCAGTCGGGCGCCGCCTCGGTGGAAATATCGAACGTGCCGATCTCCTGAGCGCGCGCAATGATCTCCTGCTTGTCGGACCCGATGAGCGGACGGAACACGGGAATCTTCACGGCCTCGTTGACGGCCATGATATTCTCGAGCGTCTGGGAGGCAACCTGACCGAGCGACTCGCCGGTCACGATGGCCTTGGCGCCCTCGATATGCGCGATACGCTCGGCAACCGAATACATGATGCGGCGATACATGATCACGCGCAGGTTGCTGGGACAGGTGACCGAAATCTCACGCTGGCAGTCGCCAAACGGCACCACGTACAGGCGGCCGATCTGGACACCCGGCTCAAGCGCACGAATGATGTCCTGCACCAAATACTCGCTCGTGTCGGGCGTCTGCGGACGACCTGAGAAATGTACCGGCACGCACACCGCGCCGCGACGCGCGAGCATCCAGGTTGCCACCGGAGAATCAATACCCGACGACAGCAGCGTCACGACCTTGCCGGCAGAACCCACCGGCAGACCGCCCACGCCGCGCTCGGAGCGCGCGTACACATAAACGCTACCCTGGACCACCAGTACGTGCACCATCGCATCGGGGTCGTGCATTTGAACCTTTTTATCGGGGAAGGCCTCGCACAGCACCTCGCCCACCTGACGATTGATGTCAATCGAGGTGAGCTCATAATCGGTATTGGAGCGCTTGGCGTGCACCTTAAACGAATCGAAGGAACCAAACTCGCGCAGCGCCTTCACGGCGGCGGCACAGTACTCCTGAGGGTCGCGATTGGTGTGATACGCCAAAGACACACGAGCAACGCCGGGAACGGTGCGAATGACACGCGCCGCCTCGTCGGCCTGATGCTCGTTAAAGGTCACGAGGATATAACCGGAAATTCGAGACACGGCATTCACGGAAAAGGCGGCCAAGGCCGCCTTGATGTTATCCATGAGGATATGCTCAAAATGTGCGCGGTTCTTACCCTTCAGTCCAACCTCGTGATAGTGGACCAGGCAGACGCGAGCCGCCATTTAGGCTTCAGCAACCTTGTGGCCGAGCGCCTTCTCGTAACGGGCCTCGTCGTAAGAGATGTCGCCGTCGACAATCTCGTCCATAGCCATCGAAATGGTATCGGCACCGGAAAGCCCGATGGTGATGTCATCGACATCCTGGACGGCAAGCACGCGGTTGTGCTGGCCACGCAGCATGCTGTTAATATCGCAGGCGCGCTTGGAGGCAAGCGAAGCGAGCAGGAAGCGGTTGTGATCGGTCTTCTCCAGAAGATCGTCAATGCAAGGCTTTACAACGGACACGGACCTCAGATCCTTTCATGCATATCGAGAACGCGAACGAGCTCATCGGTCGCGCGGTCGAGATCGTCATTAACCACGACGTCGTCGTAGCGGTCGGCAAGGGCAAGCTCATCGGCGGCGTTTGCCATACGCAGCTCAATCGTCTCGGGCGTCTCGGTACCGCGACCGACTAGACGCTCGCGGAGTACCTCAAGCGAAGGCGGCTTGATAAAGATCAGCACGGCCTCGGGAAAACGTTCCTTCACCTGCAGGGCGCCCTGGACATCGATCTCCAAAATCAGAGACGCGCCCGAGGCGAGCTTGGATGTGACCTCGCTCACCAACGTGCCGTAGCAGTTACCGTGGACCTCGGCCCACTCAACAAACTCACCGTTTGCCACGCGGCGGTCGAACTCCTCGCGCGTCAGAAAAAAGTAGTTGACGCCGTCGACCTCACCTTTTCGTGGTGCTCGCGTGGTAGCCGAAACCGTCAGGCCCAGGTTCGAGCGGCGCTCGCGCACACGAGTGACGAGCGTACCCTTGCCTGCGCCTGACGGTCCAGAAATCACAAAGAGCTTGGAATCCTGAGCGCTCACTTATTTGGTCAGCTGCTCGAGGAGCTGCTCGCGCTGACGGACGCCGAGGCCCTGGACGCGACGGGTAGCGGAGATACCGAGCTCCTCCATGATCTTGGCGGCCTTGGCCTTGCCATAACCAGGGAGAGACTCGATGAGGGTGGAAACCTTCATGCGGGAAGCGATGGGGTCATCGGAGTTGAGCACGGACTCGAGGGACTTCTCGCCCTTCTTGATCTGCTCGCGAAGCTCAGCGCGGGCGTGACGTGCGGCAGCAGCCTTCTCAAGAGCCTGCTTGCGCTGCTCATCGGTAAGCTGAGGGAGTGCCATTCGAACCTCCAAATAGTTGGGTTATATCTGATTCAATAATTTGCATTTTAGCACGTAGAACGTACAAAATGCCCAATCGCGGCTCCATAGGTTAGACGATACCCGCAAAAAGTGCAATATACTGCGCCCAAAGTTAAGCCCCTGGCCTGCGATTCCACACAAAGGATGGGAAAGTTTACGCAGGCACAGGGGCTATTTTGTGCTAATAAGACCCAAAAGTGGTGACTTAGGGGAATCTTTTACGCGACGTTTTCGACCAGCTCGGCGACGATGGCATCAAAGGCGGCAACCGGATCGTCGGCACCGGTGATGGGACGGCCCACCACAATGTGGCTTGCGCCACGCTCGATAGCCTGGGAAGGCGTCGCCACGCGGGACTGGTCACCAAGGGCGGCACCCACCGGACGCACACCCGGAGTCACGATCAGAGCATCAGGACCCAGCAGTTCACGCATGTCGTGAGCCTCCATCGGCGAGCACACGATGCCATCGATGCCGTTGGCCTGAGCGAGCTTTGCCAGGCGGGCGGCCTCCTCGGCCACGGGCGACTCGACGCCGATCTCGCTCAAGGCATCCTGATTCATGCTCGTGAGCACGGTGATGGCGACGAGCTTGGCGCGGTCCTCGCGCGCC
>CAJLLN010000039.1:0-12126 GCA_905207495.1 uncultured Collinsella sp.
GATCGGCAAAATTCTACGGGAGGACTACGGCGACGATATCAAGCAGGAAGCCAAAGCCTGGGCCGCCGCCGGGTCCGATGCCCGCATGAACGGCTGCGCGCTGCCGGTCGCCATTGTGTGCGGCTCGGGCAATCAGGGCATTACTTGCGCGCTGCCTGTTATGGAGTATGCCGAGTACCTGCGCTGCGACCATGAACGCCTGGTTCGTGCCGTGATGCTGTCCGATCTGATCGCCGTGCATATCAAGAGCTATATTGGTGCGCTCTCGGCGTTTTGCGGTGCTATTTGCGCCGCGTGCGGTGCCGGAGCCGCGATTACCTGGCTGTGCGGCGGCACGCGCGAGCAGATTGGCGCGACGGTCTCCAACACGCTCGGCAACGTGGGCGGCATTGTATGCGATGGCGCCAAGGCGAGTTGCGCGGCTAAGATTTCGGCAGCCGTTGACGCTGCGATTCTGGGTCACGATATGGCCATGCAGGGCCGCGGCTTCCGTGCCGGTGAGGGCCTCATTCAGGATACCGTCGAGCAGACGATCGCCAGCATGGGTTATGTGGGCCGTGTCGGTATGAAAGATACCGACGTCGAGATCCTCAACATCATGATCGGCAAAACCCAAGTGTGCTAGGACAGTTCGTCGGCTATTTGGTGCTCGTAGAAGGCTTCTACTACGGCGTTAAAGTCGCGGGCGAAGTCTTCCATGGTTCCGCGCCAGGTGGCTCGGCTGGGCTTGCCCTGGCCCACATAGGCGGTTTGGATGCCGCAATCGGGGGACGGGAAGTCGCGTTTGGGATCGTTGCCCACCATAAGGACCTCGTGCGGCTCGAGTCCCATCACCTGAAGCTGTTCAAGATAGTAGGTGGCATCGGGCTTGCAGCGGGTGGTGTTTCCCATGTGCGTGACGAGCTCAAAGGGGGCGTCGGCCAAATCGCCCCAACCCATGCGGCACTCGATGGCCCCCTGCGGAAAGCTGGGGTTGGTAAAGAGCGCGCAGCGCAGTCCTGCGTCCTGTACGGCCTGAAGCGCGGCGTGTGCGCCCGGCATGGCGTGGGCGTTGATGACATCGTCGTTCTTGTACGGAAGAACTTCGCGGTCGTAGTAGGTAAACGCCTCGTAGATAAGTGGGTCCGAGAGGCAAATGCCGCACCGGCGCTCAACCTCTTCTTGGTAGAACTCCAGATTGGTGCGATTATCCGTGCCGCTTCGGCGATTGGCGTTGAGGTCGACCAAGATGGTGCCGAGGCGTGCCATCGTGCCACCGTGGCTGCGGCGACCGATATCCGCGAGCATCGACGAGACATCCTTAAAATAGCGAAGGATGAACGCGTTGAGGTTGATGCTAAGAAGCGTTTCGTCCATATCGAAAACGACTGCTTTGAGCACGCGGGCACCTTTCTCGAAAAATCGTTCCAGAATCGTTGGCTCCGGATACTTTACCTCAAAGGCGTATGGGCAAACTGCTTATCGTCAAGTTGTGGAGACGGTCGTCCATAAGATTACGAAAAAGTCTCCACACGAGTAAAAAAACGCAGTTCACGCTTGAAATCGAACTCATTTCCCCGTAACCTATACGAACGTGATTGCATAAGCGTCACATTAGTATCTGTCGGCTCCCGAGTGTTCCTAAACGTTGTGTGCTTGTCGCACCCTTCTGTAGGTCCTAGCAATCGGGGCCCCGTAGTTCGAAAGGGGTCCACCTTTGAGTGAGATTCAGAACTCGTCCATTTTCTCTCTTGACGATGTCAACGAGGAGGAGATGAACAACCTCATCGACGGTACGATTACCGACTTTGATGAGGGCGATCTCGTTAACGGCACTGTCGTTAAGATCGAGCATGACGAGGTGCTCGTTGACATCGGATTCAAGTCCGAGGGCGTTATCCCGGTCCGCGAGCTGTCCATCCGCAAGGACGCTAACCCTGCAGACATCGTTGCACTCGGTGATCCCATCGAGGCCCTGGTTCTTCAGAAGGAGGACAAGGACGGTCGTCTGGTCCTGTCCAAGAAGCGTGCCGAGTACGAGCGTGCTTGGAACCGCATCGAGGAGAAGTTCAACTCCGGCGAGAACGTCGAGGGCGAGGTTATCGAGGTTGTCAAGGGCGGCCTGATCCTCGACATCGGCCTGCGTGGCTTCCTGCCCGCTTCCCTCGTCGACCTCCGTCGCGTCAAGGACCTCACCTCCTACATGGGCACCCGCATCGAGGCCCGCGTCATCGAGATGGACCGCAACCGCAACAACGTCGTCCTCTCCCGTCGCGTCGTGCTCGAGGAGTCCCGTAAGGCCGAGCGCTCCGAGATCCTGTCCAAGCTCAAGTCTGGCATGCGTCTCCAGGGCACCGTTTCCTCCATCGTCGACTTCGGCGCCTTCGTCGACCTCGGCGGTATCGACGGCCTCATCCACATCTCCGAGCTCTCCTGGAACCACGTCAACCATCCTTCCGAGGTTGTCAAGGTCGGCCAGGAGGTCGAGGTCGAGGTTCTCGACGTCGACCTCAACCGCGAGCGCATCTCCCTGGGTCTCAAGCAGACCACCGAGGATCCGTGGCGCGCACTGGTCAAGAAGTACCCCGTCGGCGCTATCGTCGAGGGCACTGTGACCAAGCTTGTCCCGTTCGGCGCTTTCGTCGACCTGGGCGAGGGCATCGAGGGCCTGGTGCACATCTCCGAGATGGCCAACAAGCACGTCGACCAGCCTTCTCAGGTCACCCACGTGGGCGACAAGGTTCAGGTCAAGGTCATGGAGATCGACCTCGACCGTCGTCGTATCTCCCTGTCCATGAAGTCTGCTGCTGAGACTCTGGGCGTCGAGATCGAGGTTACCCCGCTGCCTTCCGAGAAGAAGGACGAGGAGACCGACGCCGAGTAAATCGGTTTGACGATCACTTGTTTTAAGGGATCCGTCCGCAATGGACGGGTCCCTTTTTGCATTTGCTGCTGTGGTGCACGATGCTGTCCGTGCGCAATGCTGCCCGGGCTGTTCACAGGCTATTGGGTTGTTGGTACATGAAAAATGCCGACATCCCGCCTCGGGGAGGAGGCGGGAACGCACCGAGTAGACGGAGGGGTGCGGAGCGCGGTCGCGTCTCGACTGACGACGTTGCCCATCGACGATACTATTGTACTGCATAGCGTGGTTCTTGGTTTATCGTGTCGAACGCTTGTGTTGTGCCATTGCCTGTGACAACGGTGTGCTACACTCTTGCACTGCTGAGTGGGCCAGACGGTCGCGCGATGTGCTGCTTGCGGCACGCGTGAGGAAAGTCCGGGCTCCAGAGGGCGGGATGCCGGCTAACGGCCGGGCGGAGTGATCCGACGGAAAGCGCCGCAGAAAAGAAGACTCCCACCTGCGCCGCAAGGCGTAAAGGGAAAAGCTGAAACGGTGGTGTAAGAGACCACCAGCGTCGTGGCAACACGGCGGCTTGGCAAGCCCCATCCGGAGCAAGCGCGAATAGGAACGCTATGGGCCGGCCCGGTCCGCGTTCGGGTAGCGTGCGTGGAGCTGCACGGTAACGTGCAGACAAGATAAATGACCGTTCACGACAGAACCCGGCTTATAGGCCCACTCAGCACTTTGTTGACGCTGCGAACCCGTCAGCGCGGCAATCTGCCTTTCAAGCCTTCGGGCATGACCATAAGGTCAATGCCCTTGTCTTTCAAGGCACCTTGCTCGCGCTGACGGGTTCTCGCTGTTGGTGACGGTATCATTGGCGTTTCCGTTCTTGTTGGCGAGGTCAACGGTGCTGTCTTTGCCGTATTATTGAGGCTGTTTGTTGCTGCGCTTTATTTTGTTGAGGGGCTTTGTTGGACAGCTATTTTACTCTGCAATCGAATATTGAGGTTTCGGGCGAATTTGTGGACCGCAAGAGCCGGTTTATTGCCCAGCTGGTCCATATTGAGTCCGAGGACGAGGCGAATGCCTTTATCGAGATGGTTCGCAAGCGTCATTACGACGCTCGGCACAATGTTCCCGCGTGGATTTTAGTCGATGGACGCGAGCGCCAGAGCGATGATGGTGAGCCGAGCCGCACGAGCGGTATGCCGACGCTCGAGGTGCTGCGCGGCGCGGGGCTCAAAAATGTTTGCTGCGTGGTGACGCGCTATTTTGGTGGCACGCTGTTAGGGCCCGGTGGCTTGGTGCGCGCCTATACCGCGGCGACGCAGACGGCGGTGGCCGCGGCTCAGGAGGCCGGGCAGATCGTCGAGATGACGAGTGTCGTGCCTGTTGACGTGCATGTGGCCTATCCGCAGTATGAGCAAGTGCTTCATTTGGCGCAGGATTCGGGTGCCAAGGTTTCGGATACCGATTTCGCGGATACCGTGACGATTCATTTGGTGTTCAAAGCGGGGGAGCAGGAGCCGTTTTGCGCTAAGATGCGCGAGCTTATGGCGGGGCGCGAAGAGATCGAGGTCGGCGCTCCCGAATTTGCCGAGTTTTAACGGCGACGGCCGGCGTGCTTTTGGATGGATCCCAAGCGCGCCGGCCGTCGTTTTTCTGTTGCTGCCGCTTACTCGGCGAGCTTCTTTAGCACATCGCAGGCGATTTCGACGGCATCGTCGATGCAACCGGGACAGCTGCGGAGCGGACCCTTGTCCGATCCGATGCCCTTGAGCGTGCCGCAGACGGTCGTCGTGTTCTTCTCGCCAAAACGCTTGGCGATTTCGCGCGACAGCTTGTAGGTCTGGCCCTTGGTCTTGGGGTTTTCCATGCCGTCGCTCATCACAAAGCCCATGATGGCCACGGCGCCCGAGATGGCACCGCAGGTTTCGGTCATGCCGCCCATGCCGGCGCCAAAGCCCTCGGTGAGGGTAAAGGCGGTCTGGGGGTCGAGCCCGACGGCAGGTGCGAGCGTGCAGGCGACGGCCTGTGCGCAGTTGAAGCCTTGGGCGTGGTATTCGGCAGCCTGAGCTTGGCAGGCGGCGGTGTCGAGCTGAGCAGTATCGATTTGCTTCATCGTTGTCTCCTTGGTCACGGTGTACTCGCCTATGGTACCCGTGACGGGGCATGTAATCATCGAGAGCTTCATGTATGCCTCGTTTTTATCTATCGAGCAAATGCCCAAGGCTTGAGATAAATACCCCTGATCAATTAGTCCCATAACCTACCTTGGGGATGGGTTGAGAGGGGTGCAGGGTAGCGGTATCGTGAACCGAATGAAACGTAACCCAGGCAAGGGAGCTAGATATGAGCGAGCAGACCATCGGTACTACATGTGTTCAAGGCGGCTATCACCCGGGAGATGCCGAGCCGCGCCAGGTGCCCATCTACCAGTCCACCACGTGGAAGTACGACACGTCGGAGCATATGGGCAAGCTGTTTGACCTGGAGGAGTCGGGCTACTTCTACAGCCGCCTGCAGAACCCCACGTGCGATCTGGTTGCCGCCAAGATCTGCGAGATGGAGGGAGGCACCGCCGCGATGCTCACGAGCTCGGGCATGGCTGCGAACTTCCTCGCGATCTTTAACGTGGCCGGTGCCGGCGATCATGTGGTCGCTAGCTCTGCCATTTACGGCGGTACGTATAACCTGCTCGCCCATACTATGGAGCGCATGGGTCTGACCTGCACGTTCGTCGCCCCCGACTGCACCGATGAGGAGCTCGAGGCAGCCTTTGAGCCCAACACAAAGCTCGTCTTTGGCGAGACGATCGCAAATCCCGCCCTTGCCGTGCTCGATATTGAGCGCTTTGCCAAGGCCGCACATGACCACGGCGTGCCGCTGATGGTCGACAACACCTTCCCGACGCCCGTGATGTGCCGTCCCTTTGAGTGGGGCGCCGACATCGTTACGCACTCCACCACCAAGTACATGGATGGACATGCTGCCTACCTGGGCGGCGTGATCGTCGACCACGGCCAGTTTGACTGGATGGCCCATGCGGACAAGTTCCCGGGTCTCACCACGCCTGACGAGAGCTACCATGGCGTGACCTATGCCGAGAAGTTCGGTCGCGAGGGCGCCTTCATTACCAAGGCCACCGCGCAGCTCATGCGCGATCTTGGCCCCATGCAGAACCCGCAGGCGGCGTTCTTCTTGAACAGCTCGCTCGAGAGCCTGCATGTGCGCATGCCGCGTCATTGCGAGAACGGCCTGGCCGTTGCCAAGTTCCTGCAGAGTCATCCCAAGGTGCGCTTCGTGAGCTATCCGGGCCTGGAGGGCGACAAGTACTATGACCTCGCTCAGAAGTACATGCCAAACGGTACCTGCGGCGTTGTGAGCTTTGGCTTTAATGGTGGTCGCGCGGCGGCCGAGACCTTTATGAAGAGCCTCAAGCTCGCCCAGATCGCCACGCATGTGGCCGACGCCCGCACCTGCTGCCTGCATCCCGCTAACGCTACGCACCGCCAGATGAACGATGAGGAGCTCATCGCCTGCGGTATCTCCGCCGACATGGTGCGCCTGTCGTGCGGCCTCGAGGATACGGCCGATCTGATTGCCGACCTTGAGCAGGCGCTCGAGCAGTGCTAGGCTAGCGTTCGTGCGAGGCGCCGATGCTGGCAGAAAGCTTCGGCGACCTTTCGTTCCGATTCCGTAGGCGGGACCCCAATTGCGGCTGTTTGCATGCGATTGGGGCCCCGTTTTTTTGCGTTGGGCCACTCGAAAGGATGGATATGGAGAAAACTGCAGAGCAGCTGCGCCGCGAGCACATTGCCCTAGAGGGCGACACCCATGGAAAGAACAAGTGGGCGATTCTGTTTACCGTGCTCATCATGACGTTTATGGTGTGTCTGGATTCGACCGTCGTGACCGTGGCGCTGCCCGTGATGCAAAAGGAGCTGGGCGTGGGCCTCGATCGCATTCAGCTGGTAAGCTCGGTGTATCTGCTTGCGACATGCGTGGCTATGTTGCCGTTTGGCCGTCTGGGCGACGTGCGCGGCAAGGTGAATGTGTTCCAGCTGGGCGTCATCGTCTTTTCGGTCGGTTCGCTGCTGTGCGGCCTTTCGTCCTCGCTCGAGGTTCTTATCCTGGCACGCATTGTTCAGGGTGTCGGTTGCGCGGCGGCCATGGCCAACAACATGGGTATCATCACCGAGTCGTTTCCGGCGCGCGAACGAGGCCGTGCCATGGGTATTCTCGCGACCTTCGTGGCCCTCGGCATGATGTGTGGCCCCGTGCTCGGTGGCATGCTGGTGGCAAGCTTTCCCTGGGAGAGCATCTTCCTCATCAACCTGCCCATTGGCGTCATCTCGTTTATCGTGGGGCTCTACACGTTGCCGCATGTTAAGCCGGAGGCCGGCGACCGTCCCATGTCCCTTGCCGAGGCCACTCGTCGCTGCTTTGCAAATTCGGCCTTTACCATCAACCTTGCCTGCATGCTCATCGTGTTCGTTGGTATTGGCGCATCCGAGTTTATCCTGCCGTTCTATTTTCAGGATGCCCACGGCTTTGGTTCTGATATCTCTGGACTGCTCTTTTTGGCGCTGCCGATGGTGAATGCCTTTATCGGCCCGCTTTCGGGTACGGTTTCGGACCGTGTCGGCTGCGAGGGCCCCACGGCGGTCGGCCTGGGCGTGTATGTGTGCGGTCTCTTTGCGGTAAGCACGCTCAACGAGCACTCTTCTATCCCTGTGATCGTGTGCTGCGTCGCATTTATGTCGTGCGGCACGTCGATCTTCCAGAGCCCCAACAACTCGCTGTATATGGGTTCGGCTCCGCGCGAAGCGCTCGGCTTTGCGGGCAGCTTGGGCAGTTTGGCGCGCTACGCCGGCATGGCACTCGGTATTACGGTGGCGTCGCATATCCTGTATGGGCAGATGAGCGTGGCGATGGGCGAGGCCGTGACCAGTTTTGTTGCAGGTCGTCCGGATGTGTTCCTGTTTGGTTTCCGTTCGGTGTTCTACGTGCTCATGGCTGTGGCCGCCGCGGGCTTTGTGCTTGCCATGGTGCGTTTGGTGAGGATACGCGTCCGCCATTAGCGTGTTGGGAGGCTGTCTGCCACGAATCGGGCCTATCTACTGGTCTTGCAGCTTTATGGTGCGATGTGGCTTGTGGGGCGGGCGGGGGTCGGTCCGTGGTAGACTATCGAACAACGTTTATTAATCGCGCGGTATCGTTGCCGCGAGAAGGGGTTGCGCCATGCAGGAGCTTGAGGATCGTATTCGCCATGATGGCATCGTAAAGGCCGGTAACGTCCTTAAGGTTGATGCCTTCCTCAACCACCAGTGCGACGTTGAGCTGTTCGACCACATGGGTGCCGAGTGGGCCCGTCTGTTCGAGGGTGTCGAGATCAACAAGATCCTGACGATCGAGGCTTCGGGCATTGGTATGGCCTGCATCGCGGCTCAGCATTTTGGCGGCGTGCCGGTGGTCTTTGCCAAGAAGGCCCAGTCCATCAACCTCGACGGCGAGCAGTATGCCACGACCATCTATTCCTTTACCAAGCAGAAGGAGTACCCGGTTATCGTGGGTAAGCGTTTCCTGTCCGAGGGCGATAAGGTCCTGATTATCGACGACTTCCTGGCCAACGGTTGCGCGCTCGAGGGTCTTATCAAGATCTGCGAGGCCGCGGGCGCCGAGGTTGCCGGCATTGGCATTGCCGTGGAGAAGGGCTTCCAGGGCGGCGGCGATAAGCTCCGCGCGCGTGGCTTCCGCGTCGAGAGCCTGGCCCGTATTGCCGAAATGGACTGCGAGAACGGCGAGATTACCTTCGCCTAAGCGCGCAACACAAGCGATTGGTATGCGATGTGACAAAGGGACTGTCCCTTTGTCACATTTTTTGTATGGGGGGAGGTGCTGATATGGATGAGAACAAGATGGGCTGGCGCGAGTATGCGTGTTTTGCCGAGATGTCGGTCGAGGAGCTGGCGCGCGATTGCGAGGTGCAGGTGTTTCGCGCGACGGGTCCGGGCGGGCAGGGCGTGAACACGACGGACTCTGCGGTGCGCATGAAACATGGACCCACGGGGATTGTCGTGACGGCACGCGAGAGCCGTAGTCAGTTTCAGAATCGCAGCTGCTGTTTGCGTAAGCTGAGGGCAGAGCTTGAGCGTCGCGGGCGTCCACCGCGCCGTCGCGTCAAGACCAAAGTGCCTCAGCGCTCTCGCCAGCGCAGACTCAACGACAAACACTTCAACGCCATTAAAAAGGCCAACCGTCGCAAACCAGGCAGCGACGAATAGCCTTCTCACAAGTTGCGGTGAAATAGGGACTGTTTTGCGGCTTTAGCTGCATAAACAGTCCCTATTTCACCGCAACTTAGGGGTGGTTAGCGGGTGGGGCGCCAGACCTCGAGGACGGCGGGAAGGATGTCGACCTCGATGCGCGAGGCGACGATGGGCTCGCCGTCGGCCTGGATGGGGTAGTCGGGCTCCTCAAAGGTAAGCTCGGCATGGCGACAGCGGCGCATGCGAACCGGTGGCAGCTTGGTGTGGTGGCCATCTTTGGCCGAAAGGAACATGGGAAGTGCGACCGCGCGCGGAACGGGGCCGCAGGCGTAGCAGACGTCGAACATACTGTCACAGGGGTCGGCGTCGGGGCAGATGCGATAGCCCGAGCCATAGGTAGGGCCCAGCTGAATCGCCATGATGATCGCCCTCACGCGCTCGGCGGGCGCCCCGTCAAAGCTCACCGTCATGGGGTAGTTGCGATAGCGTAGGCCAAACTGCTCAAGTCCCGAGAGGGTGTAGAGCGCAGCGCCCGTCAAGCCGGTCTTTTTGCGCAGCTCGGTGGTGCCCAGGCCGATGGCGGCATCGATGCCGATCGAAAGCGTCTGGTCGAAGTACTCAACGGTAGCCTCGCCGCTGCCGCTCGCAGGGCTCCAAGAGCGAATGCGCCCGATGTCCTGACGCTGCAGCTCGCAGGTGAGCAGCGCGCCAAAATCCTTGCCGGAGAAATCGTCGATGCCGAGCGTCTGGGCAAAATCGTTGCCGGAGCCCACGGGCAGGACGGCAAGAGCGGGGCGGGCGTCCTCCTTTTGCGTCATAAGCCCGTTGACGACCTCGTGGATCACGCCGTCGCCGCCGAGTGCGATAACGGTGCGATAGTCCGTTGCCTGGGCGGCCAGCTCTTTGGCGTGTCCCATGTGCTCGGTAAGCACCAGGTCAAACAGGGATGCGCGTGCAGTCATGTCCAAAAAGCGCTGCAGGCGCTCGGCAACTTCGCGCGCCGCACCCGACTGGGCGGCTGGGTTGGCGATGATGAGCGTGCGACCAAAATCAGTTGCGTGCATGGGGCGACTCCCGGCGTGTGACATGGCAGTGCGGTCGCGCTCAGGTCGAATTGCCCCCGATTGTGGCTGCACGGCGAATACTAGCGTCTACTCTATCAGGTCGTTGTGGCGCTCGATAGCATCCGCTACCGTACCGCCCTCATCCACAATAAGCGAACGGCGCTTGGGCGAGATGATGCGCTGGGCGGGGTACACGCCGCGGTGTCCGGCAGTTAGGTAGCTGATAAAGGCCACGATGACAAAGAACCCGGCTGCCGTGCCGTGGAACAGGTCGATGGCCATCATGCAGGTGGTGATGGGCACGTTGAGGCCGGCACAGAACACGCCGAGCATGCCGAGAGCCGCCAGAAAACTGGGGTCGATTCCGACGAGGCAACCGATCCAGCCGCCGAGCGCCGCACCGATGCCAAACAGGGGCGTGACCTCGCCGCCTTGGAAGCCCGCACCCAGGGTAAGCGCTGTGACGACCAACTTGATGGCTGCGTCTGCCAGGGTGGTGTTGCCGGCAAATCCGGCGCCGGAAAGCCACGTGGAAAGGCCGGCGTAGTCCCAGGCGTCGAGAAGGGCATAGGCGGCCAAAACCACGAGTGCGCCTATGAGTGCGCGAACGAGGTAATTGGTGATAAAGCGACCGTACAGGCTCTTGACGGTTCGAACTGACCAGGCAAAGAGGCGTGCCGTCAGACCGAAGATAATGGCGCTGATAACAACGATGACAACCGTCCGTGGTGTCATGTTGGGAACGCTGGCGATGACATTCGCTTCGTACTCGGTACCCAGGGCGAGTGATGTAAAGTAGCCGGTAAACGAGGCGACCAGGCAGTAGATGCCCGCGGTGTAGTCGATCTTGCCGATAAAGCACATCTCCATGCCAAAGAAAGCTCCGGCAAGGGGCGAACCGAATACGGCGCCAAAGGCCGACGAGATGCCGGCGAGCATGAGGTCGTGGTGGTCATGCTTTTTGAGGTGGGCGAGGCTCGAGATGTTGCTGGCGATGGTGCCGCCAATCTGCACCGCAGCTCCCTCACGACCGGCCGATCCGCCGGTGAGGTGCGTGAGCGTGGAGCAGACGAAGGTGAGGACGGCCATGCGCATATGGATGAGGCGTGTGCCCAGAGCGGAGTCGATGACCAGGTTGTTACCGCGTTTGGCGGCAAGACCGTGGTTTTTGTACACCCATGCGGTGGCAACGCCCACAACGGGAAGCAGCGCGTAAATCCACGCATGGTGCTCGCGATAGTCAGTCGCGATATTCAACGAGGCCAAAAACGCCCAAGCGGCAACGCCCATGGCGAGCGATACGGTGACGACGAGCACGAGCAACTTGGCGCTCACGAGTAGGTTGCGGACGTTGCGGCGCGTGTCGGCAGCTAAGAGATGCTCGGAGCGAGTGAGCTGATGTCTGCCTGCCATGATGACGTCGTTCAGGGAGAAAAAGCCGCCGTCGTCGAGCGGCTGGGAATGATCCTGCGTTTTGTTTGCGCTTTCGGTTTTGTCGTTATGAGCCATACGTTCCTCTTTTAGGTTGCAACGCAAGCATTATAAAACGCGGTAAACGCGACGAGCCGGTGGGTTGGTTTCCATTCTGTTTCGCGGCCTGCAACCGACAGGTGTATTTGCGGGTACAGGCCGAGTCGCGGCCGTGCATCGGGGGATTATACTGAGAAAAGCATAAAGAATCGGCGCCCCTGTTGTGCGCCGTGGCATTAAGAGGTGCATATGGCAGAGAAACTCATTCCACTGGAGGACGCGCAGTCGATTGTCCTGTCGCACGTTGCTCCGACGGATCTCATCGAGATTCCCGTGTGGCAGGCCGCCGGTCTTCCCTTGGCCGAGGACGCGGTGGCCGATATCGACATCTCGCCGTTTGCCAACAGCGCTATGGACGGATATGCCGTGCGCTCGGCGGACTTGGCGCAGGCATCTGGCGAGGCGCCGGTGACGCTCGACGTTATCGGACACG
>CAJLLN010000040.1:0-12117 GCA_905207495.1 uncultured Collinsella sp.
CGCGTCGAGGGCGTCGACGTGCGCGACTGGGACCGCGCGGCGCTGCGCGGCGAGTTTGCCATGGTGCTGCAGGATACGTGGCTGTTTAACGGCACCATCCGCGAGAACATCCGCTACGGACGCCCCGATGCAAGCGATGCCGAGGTCGAGGCCGCAGCACGCGCCGCACGCTGCGATCACTTTATCCATACGCTCGCCGGCGGCTACGACTTTATGATTAACGAGGAGGGCACTAACCTGTCGCAGGGTCAGCGCCAGCTCGTGACCATCGCCCGTGCCATTTTGGCCGACCGCCCGGCGCTGATTCTGGACGAAGCGACCTCCAACGTCGATACCCGCACCGAGGAGCTCATCCAGCGCGCCATGGATGCGCTGATGCAGGGCCGTACCAGCTTTGTCATCGCGCACCGCCTGTCCACGATCCGTAACGCCGACGTAATCTTGGTGATCCGCGACGGCGACATCGTCGAGAAGGGCACACACGACGAGCTGCTCGCCCAAGGCGGCTTCTACGCCGACCTGTACAACTCGCAGTTCGACGAAGCGGCGTAGATTCGGCCGCAGGGAGCGGATAACGCCCGAGAACGGGGGCGCAGGACAACCTGCGCTCCCGTTTTTGTTTTGCGGCCCTCGAACCGCCTCCCCTACGACCTGATTGACAGCCCCTCCCAGGCCACATGGCATCATTCCATTCCAGGGCCAGCTGACGTTTGCCCAGATAAAACCTGCCAAAATAAACCTGTCCTTTTTTGGCAGGTTTCGGGGTGACAAGGACTTGCACTTTAGCGTGCGACAGCGGATAATGCCGTGCATTCGACAATACGCTTATTGCTCTTTCTATAGATTGAGGAGACTCCTATGGCCATGGAATTCAAACGCAGGCTGCCGATCCCCATGGAGATCCGCGAGGAAATGCCGCTTTCTGCCGAGCTTACCGCCAAAAAGCAGGCATTCGACGCCGAGGTCGCCAAAGTCTTTACCGGCGAGGACGCACGCAAGGTGCTCATCATCGGCCCGTGCTCTGCCGACCGCGAGGACTCGGTACTTGAGTACATGAACCGGCTGGCCAAGACCGCCGAAGAGGTCAAGGACAAGCTCATCATCATTCCGCGCGTCTACACCAATAAGCCGCGCACCAAGGGCACCGGCTACAAAGGCCTGCTGCACAACCCCAACCCTGAGGCTCCCGACGACCTGCTCGAAGGCGTCAAGGCCATCCGCCATATGCACCTGCGCGTTATTGAGGAAACGGGCTTCTTCACCGCCGACGAGATGCTCTATCCGTCAAACTACCAGTACCTCGTTGACCTGCTGAGCTATGTTGCCGTGGGTGCACGCTCGGTCGAGAACCAGGAGCATCGCCTTGTGTCGAGCGGCATTTCGGTACCCGTCGGCATGAAGAATCCCACTGCCGGCTCTACCACCGTTATGCTCAACTCCATTTACGCCGCGCAGGCACACCAGAGCTTCATCTTCCGCAACTGGGAAGTCGAGTGCGACGGCAACCCGCTTGCACACGCCGTCATGCGTGGCTACATCGGTCTCGATGGGCGCACCTACCCCAACTACCACTACGAACACCTGGAACGCCTGGCCGAGCGCTATACCGAGCACGCCGGCTATGCCAACCCGGCAGCGGTCATCGACTGCAACCACGACAACTCGGGTAAACGTCCGCTGGAGCAGTATCGCATTTGCAAGGAGGTGCTCGACAGCTGCCGCCGCAACGAATCCATCTCCAAGCTCGTCAAGGGCTTTATGATCGAGTCTTATCTGGAGGACGGCAACCAGCCGGTCGACGGCGGCGTCTTTGGCAAGTCGATCACCGACCCGTGCCTGGGCTGGGAAAAGACCGATTACCTCATCCACGAAATCGCGGAGCGGGTGTAGGTTACGGCGTTTTACCAAACGCCGTAACCGGCCGACGCTGCAAAAAAGCGCCGCCGCGGACGCTCACGCATCCGCGGCGGCCTGCACTAAATCGCGACGACGGCCGGCAACCGAGTGTTCTGCCGAACAGACCGTCCGCCCTTCACCTCGATCGACCGATTATCCCTCGTATACGATACGGCCATCGGAGACAGTGAACAGGACCTTGGTATCGGAGATCTTCTTGGGATCGCAATTAAGGATGTCTTGGTCGAGCACCGTGAGATCGGCGAGCTTGCCCACCTCGAGCGTACCGATTTTATCCTCCATGTAGTTCTCGAAGGCAACGTTTTTGGTATATGCCTCGAGCGCCTGATATGCCGTGATGGCCTGCTCGGGCCAACGGTACATATCGGTGTCCTCCTCCTCGGGATACGGGCTGTTGCGCGTAACGGCCACCTCGATCTCCTCGAGCGGCGCATAGCCGGTGACCGGGCCATCGCTCGCACCGGAGATAAAGCAGCCGGCCTCGAGCATGTTCTTGACGGGGTAGAACTTCATGGCGCGATCCTCGCCCACAAAGGCGATCTCGAGGTCGCACAAAGAATCGTGATACATCCACAGGAACTGCAGCGCGCACACGATGTCGAGATCGGCGACGCGCTGGATGTCCTCGTCGGTGATTGCGCACACATGCGTCATGGTGTTGCGGCGATCATCGCGCTCGCCGTTCTCCTTGACGCAGCGCTCGTAGGCATCGAGTGTATTGTGGACGGCGCCGTCGCCGATCGCGTGAACATGAATCTGAACACCCTCTTTGTCGAGGGCGGCCACCATGTCGCTGAACTCCTGCTTATCCCAGACGGACTCGCCGTACCAGTTATCGCCCTTACCGGCGGCGGAGGTATATGGCTCGAGCATCACGGCGCTGCCGCCCTCGGTAACGCCATCGGAGTAGATCTTGACCGTACCGGTAGAGATCATGTTGCTATCGAACTTCTTGAGGTCCTTCACGGTTTTAAGGGCCTCTTTAGCCGTCATGCCGGGCACAATGGTAGGAAGTACTCGCATGCGCAGGTTAAGCTTGCCATCTTTCTCAAGGTCAGTATAGAACTGGCAATCCTCTGCCGTAGACTTTCCCACGACGCTTATGTTGGTAATGCCGGTGATGCCGTATTTCGTAGCCACCTGCTGGTACTTGTCGATAGCGTTCTCAAGCTCCTTGTGCGTATGCTCGACGGAGACAACCTCCCTCACCAATTCGGTAGCAGAATCGATCAAGTAGCCAGTCGCCTCGCCGTTTGCATCGCGGGTGATAATGCCGCCCGTGGGATTGGGGGTATCGTTATCGATGCCCGCAAGCTCGAGCGCACGGCTGTTGACCCACACCGAATGATGGGAAACATCGGTCAGCAAGATGGGCTTATCGGAGCAGATCTCATCGAGGATGGACTTGTTGGGGCCGGGATTGGTGCCATCCTCTTGCTCGAAGGCGTTGATCATGAACGAGCCGCCAACGTAAGCCTCATCATCGGGATGCTTGGTTACAAAATCACTGACCGCCTTCTTATACTCATCGATCGTGGTAGCCTTGGTAAGATCGATCTCGTACAGCGCGGTCACCCAGTTGCCCGGAGCGTGGATATGCCCGTCCATAAAGCCGGGGATCACCATACCGCCATCAAGATCGATGACGCGCGTGTTGTCATCGATGTACTCGTCAACACCGGAGTCTTCGCCTACATATACGATCTTGTTGCCCGAGACAGCCAGGGCGGCCGCGGTGTCGCCCTCTTTGACCATCGTCTGAATCGTGCCGTTACGAAAGACGATGGATGCCTTATCGGAACTCGCGCTGCCGGTGCTTCCGGCATTTGAAGAATTGTTGGCGCAACCGGCGGCACCCACCGCAACAGCCGCGGCGCCCAACGTACTCAGGCCGAGAAAGCTTCTACGTGAAACGGGGGGGATAGAGGTCTTCATATAACCCACCTTTCTGTTGACATCGCCGCGCTTTCGCGACGCTTGCTATCACCTGAATAGCACCCCCGGGTATAAACTTGTCTGCACAAACGGGGTTATTGCCGTAAGCGGAGGCTTATATCCCCTATAACCCTGCCTTTAACCTGCCCAAAAGCTCTGAAGAAGCTCGGACCGCGATGAGACACCGCATTTACGGAATATCGTGTGAACATGCGATTTGACCGTGCCGACAGAGATAAACAATTCATTCGCTATGGCGCGGTTATCCTGGCCATCGAGCAGAAGGTCGAGCACTTCGCGTTCACGCGCGGAGATATCGTGCTGGTCGCAGAATGCCGAGAAGCGGACCTCCGCAATCTGCTTGGCAGAGGTGCCAGACGTTGTGGGCGGAGCAGAAAAGCGCAACGACAAGATCCGCGACGCCGCACGAACGGTGTATATCGCGGCCACCACGCTCATGATGTTCTCTGGGATGTTTCTGCCGTAGGCAAAATACAGGTAATCAATGACTTCGATCCGCCCAATATTCAGCCCGAGAACGCGTACATCCTCAATCAGAACAAACACCGTCAACACAGCCATCACAATAAGAAACCTGCCGTAGCGTGCATAGAAGCTCTTTCGCGCCAACGGCTTGCTTTTGCGGTAGCAGACGAAAATCATGCCAAACGCCACGAACATGAACAAGGAGCGCAACGCATAAAATGCGAGTTGTTTGATTGAATCGGGCTGCAAAACAAGCGACATGGCCTCGAAAGCAGAAAAGACGATGCAGGGCACGAGCATGTGAAGCCGGCTCGTCTTGTTTACGATCGCCAATGCAAATGCCCACATGCTCGCCATGATTCCAATCGATAGGACGAGTTTCGTTATGGGGTGAGTCATGGGAAATTGGCTGCTGAGGATATCTGCCATCATCTTACTGCCCTGATACTCATCGAGGAATACGATGGCGCTTTCGAGCATGTCGAAGAAAAAGAAGGCCGAGACCGTCAAGTAGCTTGTTCGATGTGAGACGAGGTATGCGCATACCGATACGCACACCGCCACCATGCAAACCAAGACGAACGTGATTCCGTAGAAGAAGTAGAACGCACTCACTACCGGGCCTTTCGCTTATTGATATGTGCTACGGATAAACTTTACGCCAAAGACATGCAGATCGCCGTCTTCAGCGCAAAATCCAGCCAAAGAAAGGAAGGGTGGAAGACGCATATCCCCCACCCCAGCGCATGGGCGAAACTAGCCTGTGCTGCGGGTGCCGGAGAGGCCGGCCATGGTCTCGGCGATGGTAGTCGTTGGGGACGTTCTTGTTTGACTAGTCGTTTAAGAACGTCCCCAACGACTACCCAGAATGAGAGTGGATAATCTCCCGTTTTGGCCTATATCAGCGCTAAAAGTGGGAGATTATCCACTCTCGTCGAGCGGGCGTCCGATAATCCACTCTCATTCTCTCTTGGAACCCTCCGTCCCCGAGGAATCGAGGCTCGTCTGCCGAATGGTCGATGCGGCCGTCCTGCGTCCATGTCACACTCATAGATGGCCTGACCCAACTTGGAAGGAGCCTCCATGAGCCTTGAGAACGTAGCCCTGCGCGCCGCCACGCTTGATGACCTGACCGGCATCGCCGCCATCTACAACCAGCTGTGGTGCAACACGCTGCGCAACCGCGGCGACATCGAAGCCGCCGATTTCTGCGCACGCTTTAACATCGCCATGCAGCTGCAGCGTTCCCCCATCGCACTCGTCGTCGAGGCCGAGGGCCGCATTATCGCCGCCTGCTGCATCGGCATCTTCGAGGACGGCAAGCCGCGTACCAATCCCACCTGGGAGCCCTGTTACGACGAGCTGTTTATCCAGGCAACCGAGATGGCAAAGACCGCCGATGCCAAGCTCGAGGGCTCGCTCTTTGGCGACAGTCGTGAAAAGGCCACGGCCGACCGCTTTGCCGCCACGGGCAACGAGTATGCCCAGGGCCAGCTCAACCTGATCATCATTGCGCCCGAGTGGCAGGGCAAGGGACTCGGCCGCGAGCTCATCGACCTTGCGCGCGCTGAGCTCGCCAAGGCAGGCTGCACCAAGTTCTTCCTGATGAGCGACTGCAACTCCGACTGGCAGTTCTACGAGCACCTCAACATGAAGCGCATCCTAGAAGATCACAGCCAGGACACCGGCGACGGCTTTATCGTCTACATGTACGGAGGCGACACGCAGGATTAGCCCGCACATCCAAGCCGCACGGCCCGCCGTTCAGCTGAAACCACCACACAAAAAGTCCGCCGACCATTGAAGTCGGCGGACTTTCGCGTGCGGACAATCAAGCGCTGTTCACCATGGAACTGCTATTTACAGCGCGCCTTAGGCTGCTGCTGGGTGATGCAGTGGATGTTGCCGCCGCCGTAGATAACTTCACGGGTCATGATACCGATGACTTCGCGGTCCGGATAAGCAGCTTGGATATCCTTGAGCGCCTGGGCGTCATTGGGATCGCCGAACTGCGGTACAAGCACCGCACCGTTAATGGGCAGGAAATTGAGATAGCTCGGTTCGAAAGCGTCCTCGGGAGTACGCGGCAGCACGCCTTCGACGGGATCGATCGTGCTGGCCTCTTCTTCGGTCATATATACCGATGTCGCAGGCATGATCACCTTGTGGATCTTGAGCTTGCGACCCTTGGCATCCGTGGCCTCGGAGAGCGTCTTGTACGCCTCCTGGCACTCCTTGTAGAACTTGTGGTTGGGATCGTCGGTCCACATGCAGCAGACTTCGCCGGGCGCACTAAAGCATGCGACGTCGTCCACATGGCCGTTCGTTTCGTACGGATCGATTCCGTCCTTGATCCAGATAACCTTCTCGATACCGAGATACTCAGAGAGCTTCTCCTCAATCTGCTCCTTGGTGTACTGCGGGTTGCGGTCCTCGTTGAGCAGACACATCTCGGTGGTCACGACGGTGCCTTGACCATCACAGTTGAACGAGCCGCCCTCGAGGATGTAATCCTCGGGACGATAACGGTTAACCTGCTCAAGCTGTGCCACCTGCAGGCCAATGGAAGCGTCCTTGTCCCACGGGAAATACAGGCCGTCAATGAAACCGCCGTAAGCATTAAAATGGAAGTGCGAAAGGGCCACCTCACCATTGTCATTAACGAGGAATGCCGGGCCGGGGTCGCGAATCCAGCTGTCGTTGTACTCCATGTGGATAACGCGCACGTTCTCAACGCCGTCGAAGATCTCACACACCGCGGGGAAGTCTTCGGTGTTGACGCCCACAGTGATGGGCTGAAAGCGTGCAACGGTCCTGATGATCTCGGTGAAGACCTTCTGCGCCGGCTTGGCGCCGCAGCGCCACACGTCGGAGCGGTGCGGCCATAGAATCCAGGTGCGCTCCTGCTCCTCATACTCACCGGGCATATAGAACCCGTCCTTCTTAGGCGTGGATTCACTCTCGTAGATTGTCTTCATTTCAAGCTCCTAAATCTCGGTGCTTTTGCTTGACGAGACCATGATGCGGCCGCACCGAGATGTTCTCAATGGTCCCTCGAGCCCCTTTCGGCGACCGACGGTATACCATTCGCTGACCTAAAGTTCTATTCAGGCCGAGAACATGACATACTGGGTTCCACAATGGAAAGGACGCCCTATGCCCCCATGCAATAAACAGCAGACTATTGAGTTGGACAGTACGACCTGGACTGCTCTCAACGAGCTCGCGCTTGCAATCCACGCATCACACGGTATTGATAAGCTGCAAAAAGAGACCCTCGAGGGAACGACAGGGCTCGTGCCCCATCGGATCGCCATGTTCGACCTGATCGAGGCGGCGGGCAGTGATGCCCCACGCTACGTCCACCCCGCAAGCAGCGGAATGGACGACCGCGCACTGAGCGACTACTACAACCGCTACGCCGCGATGGACTATACAACATGGAGCTTTGACCTACATAAGGTCGGCGTTTACCGCGACCTCGACCTCGTCGACGTCGAACGACGCGATGCCACGCCCATCTATCGCAAATGGATGGAACCGCAGGGCGTCTACTTTGGCTGTACGGCCACGCTCGCGCACAACGACAGCCCGCTAGGAAGCATCGCCCTGTTTCGCGAACGCACGGCCGGAGACTTCACCGACACCGAGCTCGCAATCCTGCTCGAAATCGCTCGGCACGCGAGCCTCGCGCTCGCCAACCTCTATCCTCGGGGCATTAAACTCACCCAGACCGAAGACACAAACCAGCTGAATGCTTTCATTACAGAACATAACGTCCAACCGCGCGAAGCCGAAGTCATGCGGCTCATGCTCGACGGCAAAACGAACAAACAGATGGCAAACGAGCTATTCATAAGCGAGTCAACCGTAAAGAAGCACGTCAACGCCATCTATCGCAAGCTCGGCGTCAGCAACCGACTGGGTCTTATGGCTGCCGCGCAAAACATCCTGCGATGAAAAAGGGCACCCTCCATACGGAGAACGCCCTTTGATTTCGCCATTTGAATTAGTGTCGACTCTGGCTCAAAGAGTAGACGGGGTGATTTTGGTAGGTTTTATCTGGGTGAACGCCGATACGACACCCAAACCTCTACGGAAGGAACAGGCACTTATGTGGTGGTTCAGAAGGAAAACGGCCCGCTCCGGCGGTTTATCTCAATCTGTAACAAGTAGAGGCGATTTATTAAGTTAGACGTTACAGATTGAGACGTTGGAAACAGCGCAGTAATAGCCGTCGCATTTGTGTTGGTTTTGAACTCTCCGCGACGGGATGCTAGACTGGCGACGTATACATTCGCGCCAGAACACGGGTCGCATGAAGAAAAGGAGATGCCATGGCGCCTATCGCACCGCTCAAGATGCTCGTCGCTCCTGCCGCCAAGGCCATCGCCCGCCTGAGCGACTCACTCACCTACGACGATGTCCCCTGTCTTGTCGACGAACGTACGGACAGCTGCCCTTACCTGGGACACGTCCCCTACTTTGCGCCTAAACTCGCTTCTGACCCCGAGCACCGCGAGCGGTAATCCAAGATGCAGCAAGCGCCGCGCAGCTCGCGGCGTTACTGTTTTGGTGCAAAGAAACCTGTCCCCCTTGCACCAACGCCGGGATTATCGACACTGCGGCCGCGGCGCGATATGAGGCGCGAAACCTCGCCCAGCAACACGGCGATCACCACACCCATGAGAATGGGCAACTTTGTCATTTCGGCGGACGAGCCGTTGAGCGGCACAATCGTAGCGACAATCGAAAGCACAAGCTCCACCACGGGAATCGCAAGTGCCACCGCAAGCACCTTGCCCTCGAAGGGCGCGCGGAACACGCGCGGGCGATCGTCATATTTGCGCAGGCGCCAAAACGCTGGGAACATCGGGATATAGCTCATAAGCAGGAAGACGACGTTCATCGAGAAGAAAACCCAAAAGACGTCGGAGCCCTCGCCCAGCGGAATCTGAAGCAGTAGTACCAGGCTGGCAAAACAACCGTTAATGATTGCCGAGCCATTGGGCATGCCGGTCTTCTTGGACACCAGCGCAAAGGGACGCGGCATATTGCCATGACGCGCGGCATAGCTCGCCACGTTGTTAACGCCAAAGCTCCAGCAGATCATGTTGGCGAACAGCGTCACCAAAAAGGCCACGCCCACGACCATCGTCAGCGGATGGCTGCGCCCCAACATGGCGGTGACCGCGTCCACAATGCCCGAATCGAGCGAAAGCTGCTCGGTGGGAACCGCGGCTCCAATGCCGATGCCGCAGATAATGTAGATTGCCGCAATGGCAACGCCACCAGCGATAACCGCCTTGGGGATATCGCGCGATGGGTTTTTCATCGTACTGGCAAAGGTCGCGACCACTTCGAAGCCCATAAAGTTGAATAGGATAATCGATAGGTACGTCAACGAATTGGTGTCGCCCAAGTCTGGAATGAAGGTCTTAAACGACATGTCGTTGGCAAAGCCGTTATTGTAAGCAAACCAAATGCCGACGATTCCTACCACAGCCGTAATGAGTACTTTGATGACAGCGCCGCCATCCATGACCCAATCGGCCTCGGCCACCGGGTGCATCGCCATGACCGTGACGCCCCACACAAAGGCAAGCTCGATGGCAATTCGGACCCCAAGCGAAAATTCGATGCCCCATACCGCATTGATGACACTGGGGAACATACAGGCGATACTTGCAACCCACAGTGGAAAGTTGACCCAGTAGCACCAGGAGCAGCGGGCGCCCCAACGGTCGCCCAAGCCCAGGCGGACCCAATCGTACAGGCCGCCCTCGGAATCGAACGCCGTACCGAGCTCGGCCACCACCAGGCCATAGGGAAGCAAAAACGTAATGATGAGGAAGATCCACCAGAAGAACTGCACGTTGCCCATGGCAGATGCCGGAGCAGCCGCCTCGATGGTAAACACGACGCAGATAACCGAGAGGATGACCTCGAACAGGGAGAACTTTTTACCTGCCATGGCACGCTCCCCCTACAGCAAAAAGGATGGCATCTGTACCGAAGGCGCAACCCAAGGTAGGGTTACAGGCCGCGTCACCGGTGCAGGTGCCATCCCATAGAGAAGAGAGGATGCAATTGTTGGACCAACGCTCGCGGAACAGGCGGGTGAAGATGACAATACGCTGGTACAAAGATACTCCGATCAAGACGGCCGCGTATACGACCGGGAACTTTCGGCAATTGGATACGCGTCTGACCTGGGATATCCAAGCGAACAATAGGCCTAACCCGCGATAGGTCCCAGGCCAGACGCGTATTCAATCAAAGAAAAAGGGGCACTCCGATGTGGAGGCAACGGAGTGCCCGAAGAAAACCCAGCCGGTCAACCAGGCAGCCCCCGTCCGATTGGCCGGCTGGGTCTCCGAGGTGCCCCAGGTCGCCGCGAAAGAGGAGCGAAGCGTACTTTGGTACGCGAGCGACGGTTTGAGCGGCGAGATGGGGTGCCTCGGGAAGACAGACAGTTACGCCGAGGGTTCCTGCTGCGTAATGCAGTGGATATTTCCGCCGCCGAAGACGACCTGCTCGGACTGAACGCCGACGCACTTGTAGACGCCCTCGCCCCAGACCTCGTCGTAGATCTCCTGGAGCGTGTCGACGGCCAGCCGGTCGTTCTCGTCGCCGTACTGCGGGACGATGACGCCGTGGTTGGTCACGAGGTAGTTCATGTAGGAGGCGATCAGCGGCTCGTCGGGGACGCGCGGCTCGGCGTTCTCGTCGGCGTCGATGGTGTCGCAGGAGGCCTGGTCCATATACAGCGGCTTCACGGGCATGCAGAGCTTGTAGACCTTCAGCTTGCGGCCCTTGGCGTCGACGGCGTTGGAGAGGGTCTCGTAGGCGGCGTGGCACTGCTCGTAGAACGGGTAGTCGGGGTCGTCGGTCCAGATGCAGGCCATGACGCCCGGGGCGATGAACGTGGCGACGTCGTCGATGTGGCCGTTGGTCTCCTCGGGGTCGATGCCCTCCTTGACCCAGATGACCTTCTCGACGCCCAGGTAGTCCTTGAGGTGCTCGTCCATGTAGGCGCGGAGCTCCTCGCTCCAGGGCTCGAACTTCTTGCGGTACTTGGGCCAGATGGACTCGGGGTCATCCTCCTCCTCGAGCACCGCGGAGCAGGTGCGGCCCGGGGACAGGAGGCACTGGTCGGTCACGACGAGGGTGCCCTCGCCGTCGACGGTGATGGAGCCGCCCTCGAGGATCATGTCGTCGGGGCGGTAGCGGCGGCAGCCGGAGAGCTCGGCCATCTTGAGGGCGATCTGCTCGTCCTTGTCCCACGGGAAGTAGAGGCCGTCGACGAGGCCGCCGTAGGCGTTGAAGTGCCAGTGGTTGGCGCGCTTCCCGCCCTTGCCGTCGATGACGTAGGTGGCGGCGGTGTCGCGGAACCAGGCGTCGTCGGTGGTCATCTCGACGACGGTGACGTTCTCGTCGTTCTCGAAGACGGCCTTGCAGTTGGCGTAGTCGACCTGGTTGGCGCACATGTAGACCGGGGTGAACTCGGCGATGGCGCGGGCGAGGCTTTCGCGAACCTGCTCTTCCGTGGGGACGGGCAAACGGCCCGATGCCTCGATGATGGCGTTTTCCAACAGCAGGCCGGTGGGCACGCCGTTCCCGTCAAGGACGACCTCGCCGCCGGGGATCTTCGTATCGGCAGTGATGCCAAGGCGTTCGAGGCCGATGCTGTTCACATATCCCATATGCACCGAAATATGGACAACCATCACGGGCCGATCGGCGCAGACGGCATCGAGATCATGGCGGTTCATGTGG
>CAJLLN010000041.1:0-12084 GCA_905207495.1 uncultured Collinsella sp.
ACCACGGAGCCACCATCGGCCACGTCCGCGACGAGCAACTGTTCTACCTCGCCTGCCGCGGCCTTGACCAAAACGCCGCCGAGGACCTGTTCGTCCGCGCCAAGCTGGAGGACGCCGCACTTTCCGCCACCGACGAGCGCACCCGCGCCGCCGTCGTCCGCCTGGGCAACAACCTGATCGACAACTTTGAAGAGGAGCTCGCATGATCGACACCGAGCACGTTAAATGCGACACCTGTACCGCACCGGAGCCTATGGAGCTCGACGCCAGCGACGAGGCCTCGCGCGGCTGGCCTACCGTCGACATCGAGACTAATCCCTACAAGGCGCAGTTCCCGCTGTTCCAGCAGCACCCCGAGATCGCCTTCCTCGATAGTGCCGCTACCGCGCAGCGTCCTGCCTGTGTGCTCGACGCCGAGCGCGACTTCTACCAGCGCATGAACGCCAACCCTCTGCGCGGCCTGTACTCGCTGTCCGTCGAGGCCACTGAGGCTATCGCGAAGGTGCGCCAGCAGATCGCCGACCTCATCGGCGCTGCCCAGGCCAACGAGGTCGTCTTCACCCGCAACACGAGCGAGTCGCTCAACCTGGTCGCCAAGAGCTTTGCACCCACAGTCCTCGAGCCGGGCGACGAGGTCGTCATCACCATCATGGAGCACCACTCCAACCTGATTCCGTGGCAGCAGGTCTGCCGCGAGACCGGCGCCAAGCTCGTCTACCTCTACCCCACCAAGACCGGTCAGCTCACCACCGAGGAGGTTCTTGCCAAGGTTGGTCCCAAGACCAAGATTCTGGCCGTGGGTCAGGTCTCCAACGTGTTGGGAGTCGAGAACCCAGTCAAGAACCTCGGCAAGCTCGTGCACAAGTATGGCGGCTACCTGGTCGTCGACGGTGCGCAGTCGCTGCCGCACATGCCGGTCGATGTGGCCGACCTGGGCGCCGACTTCTTTGCCTTTAGCGCACACAAGGCTATGGGCCCCATGGGCATCGGCGTGCTGTGGGGCAAGATGGACCTGCTCAACGCCATGCCGCCCATGCTCACCGGCGGCGAGATGATCGACTCTGTTACCGAGCAGGACGCCGTCTGGGCGCCCGTTCCCGAGAAATTCGAGGCCGGCACACAGGACGCCGCCGGCATCTTCGCCACGGGTGCGGCACTCGACTACCTGGTCAACACGGTGGGTTACGAGAACATCCAGGCACGCGAGCAGGCACTCGTCCACTACCTGATGGGCGAGCTCATGCAGCTCGACTTTGTCCAGATCATCGGCTCCATCTATTGGGACAACCACCACGGCGTTGTGAGCTTTAACGTCCGCGGCATCCACCCGCACGACGTCGCGAGCATCATGGACATGGACGGCGTCTGCATCCGCGCCGGTCACCACTGTGCACAGCCGCTGCTCACCTGGCTGGGCGTCGAGAACCTTGCCTGCTGCCGCGCCAGCGTGGCCTTCTACAACGACAAGGCCGACATTGACAAGTTCATCGCCGGCCTGCATCACGTTTGGAGCACGTTCAATGGGTAATCTGTACACCTCCACCACATTTATGGAGCACAACTCGCACCCCGACTACAAGTACGAGATGGATGCTCCCACGCACGAGCACGACGGCATCAACCCCAGCTGCGGCGACGAGCTCACCTTGCAGCTGCGCGTCGAGAACGGCGTGATCGAGGAGGCCTCCTTTACCGGCCACGGCTGCGCCATCAGTCAGGCCAGTGCCGACATCATGGCCGACCTCATCACCGGCGAGACCGTCGAGGAAGCTCACCGCCTGGCAGAGCTCTTCCTCGCCATGATCCGCGGCGTCCAGCTCTCCGAGGAGGACCTGGAAGACCTGGACGAAGCCGCCCAGCTCCAGGACATCTCGCACATGCCCGCCCGCGTCAAGTGCGCCGAGCTCGCCTGGCGCACCCTCGACGGCATGCTCGAGGGGCAAGCTAACCAGTAGCGTATGCTCCGAATCCAAGGTTTTTGATTGCCGAGCCGCCCGATACGGGCGGCTCTGTTTTTCCTAATGAGCACGAACGCACAAAATCAGCGCGTCCGGCGCCCCGTCTGTCGTTTACCACACGGCCAGACGCGAACACGGGCGTTTTCCACAGCACCAAAGGCCTGCGGCAGGGCCTCGGGCCCGCCAAGCAATGCGCCAAGCCCCGTTCTGCTGAGCTCGGACTCGCTTCGCGCCTGCCGCAGACGGGTCCCATAGGGTGCGACGTGCATTTTTGCGAGTATTCAGCACGCCAAGCTGTATGTATACGCATCGAAAGCGTTAATCAACGTCTCCAGGCGCATATATATTGTGTTTTAGAACAAGCATCGCGGTCTCAGGGATCACATACATGCGCTTCGGAGGCGCATCGGAAGGCATAAATAGCTTCGGGACCCGTATGTTGCAAGATTGTGGCAGTGCCGACAGCACCACGATGATGAAAACTCCGTTTTTTGCACGGCGCAGACTGGGGTAGGCACGGGCAAACCCGGACTGAGCTGTTATTTTATGCAAGATGACGATTGTTCTATGCATATTAAGAAGTGCAGTTACCGTACCAAGCTTTTGAATGCTGGTTGCGGCGTATGGACGACCCCAGCTGCGGTGAACAGGCGACCTTACATCACGTTTCCGCCAGCCCGCATCGCCGTTCGCGCGCGGGCGCGCACGATACGAGAGACGGTACTTTTGCCAATCCCGGTATACCGCTCAATCTGGCGCACCGTAAAGCCGGCATTGTTCAATCCAACAATAACGGTATCGCGCTGCGCCGGCGGTGCAGTTTTAACCCCATTGAGCGGAACCCCGAGGCGCTTCGCCAACTTGTTGGCAAAGGCGTGGCGTTCCCACTCCGTCTCTTTCATATCGCACAGCGCTGGCTCACTGCCGTCGGGCGCCGAAAGCGAATAGGCAATAAAGCCCTCGGCAGAACCAAAAAGCTCAAGCACGCAAGAAGGATCAGAAAATCCCCTCGCGACATCGGCCGCGTCACCGTCGTAAGCGCACAAATGCTCCGCAAAGCTACTCCAGGGATAACGCTCTATTAGGCTAACGCCCGCCTCCTGCGGATCAGCGTGTACGGAGCGAATAGCCTCCATCACCTGCCAGTCGGTATCGAGCGAGCGCCGGTCAAAACGGTTCTGGAACAGATGCCCTGTGCGCCCCGTGCGTTTATTGAACCGCCGCGCGTACGTCAAAAGCAACCGGTGCATCGCCGCGCTCATCCTGTCCTCGTAATCTGTAAGCACCAAATGCACGTGATTGCCCATAAGGCACCAGGCGATAACCGTCACACCCTCCTCGCAGCAGCACTCGCGCATCAGCTCCAAAAACTCCCACCGGTCTTCATCGCCCTCAAAGATGAGCTGCTTGCCCACACCGCGAGCACGGACATGGTAAAAGCCGGTAACCGTTCTCCAAACGCGCTGCATGGCGCTCCCTTCGCCGGGATCTGCTTACCATCCAATACAGCACGATTGAAGCGTGCCATCAAAACATTCACGCAAAACAATACGCTCGCGCGGCCAAAGGCAGCAAACAGGCGGCGAACGGCACCGTTGCAACAGGTCAACCACTGCAACGCTTGCAAGAGCGGACCAAAAGCTTGCCCAAGACGGACCCCCTCTACGGAAGCTCACGACCACAGAACATAGAGTTAAACCGTTTCAATTAAAACTTCCGGACTTCTCGCTACGAAAACTGAGCCGTTCGCCGAATATTCCGTGCATTTCGCGGTATTATAGGGGCTGCATGTCATGTCCCTTTCGAAGGGTCGCCCGGCAATCGCCAGCCACGACCCCCAGACGGGACGCCAACACGATAGAGAGGAGAGGCATGCAGTACTCACAGGAAGTGGAGAACATGTGCCCCGTTGCCAAGGGTGCATACCACGGCCCCGCACCCATCCCCGAGGAGGGCAAGTGGGTCCAGGCTAAGGAGATTTCCGACATCTCCGGTCTTACGCACGGTGTGGGTTGGTGCGCACCTCAGCAGGGCGCCTGCAAGCTCACGCTGAACGTCAAGGACGGCATCATCGAGGAGGCCCTCGTTGAGACCATCGGCTGCTCGGGTATGACCCACTCTGCCGCCATGGCTTCCGAGATCCTTCCCGGTAAGACCATCCTCGAGGCCCTCAACACCGACCTCGTCTGCGACGCCATCAACGTTGCTATGCGCGAGATCTTCCTGCAGATCGTCTACGGCCGCAGCCAGACCGCGTTCTCCGAGGGCGGCCTGCCCGTGGGCGCCTCCCTCGACGACCTCGGCAAGGGCCTTCGCTCTCAGGTCGGCACCATGTTCGGCACCAAGGCCAAGGGCGCTCGTTACCTCGAGCTCGCTCAGGGCTACGTCACCCGCATGGCTCTTAACGACAAGAACGAGATCATCGCATTCGAGTTCCTGAACCTCGGCAAGTTCACCGACGCCGTCAAGGCCGGTAAGACCCCCGAGGAGGCCATTGCTGGCGCTATGGGCCACTATGGTCAGTGGGAGAACGCTGCCAAGTACATCGACCCGCGCACCGACGAGGAGACTCACTCCGTCGCCAGCGTGTTCCCGGTTCACGAGTAGAAAGGGAGGGAAATAACTATGACTGTTACGTTCGAAGGTTACGAGCGCCGCGCTGACAAGATCAACAAGTGCCTCGCCGACAACGGCATCGCCTCCCTCGAGGAAGCTCTGCAGATCTGCACCGACAAGGGCTTCAACCCGCGTGAGATCGTCAACAACACCCAGTCCATCGCCTTCCAGAACGCCGAGTGGGCCTACACCCTCGGTTGCGCTCTCGCTGTCAAGCGTGGCGCCAAGTCCGCTTCTGAGGCTGCCGCCATCATCGGCGAGGGCATCCAGGCCTTCACCGTTCCCGGCTCCGTCGCCGAGGACCGCAAGGTCGGTCTGGGCCACGGCAACCTGGGCGCTATGCTGCTCTCCGACGACACCGAGTGCTTCGCCTTCCTGGCCGGTCACGAGTCCTTCGCTGCCGCTGAGGGTGCTATCGGCCTGGCTCTGAACGCCAACAAGGCTCGCAAGAAGCCGCTGCGCGTCATCCTCAACGGTCTGGGCAAGGACGCTGCTCAGATCATCGCCCGCATCAACGGCTTCACCTACGTGAAGACCCAGTTCGACTACTTCACGGGCGAGCTCAAGGTCGTCGAGACCATCCCCTACTCCGATGGTCCCCGCGCCGCCGTCAACTGCTACGGCGCCGACGACGTCCGCGAGGGCGTTGCCATCATGTGGCACGAGAACGTCGACATCTCGATTACCGGTAACTCCACCAACCCCACGCGCTTCCAGCACCCCGTCGCTGGCACCTACAAGAAGGAGCGCCTCGAGGCTGGCAAGAAGTACTTCTCCGTCGCTTCTGGTGGCGGCACTGGTCGTACCCTGCACCCGGACAACATGGGCGCCGGCCCTGCCTCTTACGGCATGACCGACACCATGGGCCGTATGCACTCCGACGCCCAGTTCGCCGGTTCTTCCTCCGTGCCTGCGCACGTTGACATGATGGGTCTCATCGGCATGGGCAACAACCCCATGGTCGGTGCCACCGTCGCCTGCGCTGTCGCCGTCGAGGAGGCCCTCAAGGCCTAATCGCGCCCGCGCGATGCTCAGATAGTTGAGCTTTGGAGCCGCTACCTTTCGAGGTAGCGGCTCTTTTTGTTTGCGCTGGCGCAGGGTATCTAATGCCGATATATCAGCTGGGGCGAAATACGAGATGTGAAGAGATGGAGCGTCAGAGCGTCCATGACGCCCACCTGCCATATTTGCCCTTTACCGATTTGACGGGTCTTTGCGGCCCCATTGCCGATCACCCGTGCGACAATGCGCCGGACGAGAAAGGAATCCGATGGAATCGACTGATGTACTGGTAATTGGATCTGGCATTGCGGGCCTTTGTGCCGCCATCGAAGCGGCACGCACGGGTGCAACCGTCACTGTGGCAAGCGCCGGCAAGACCATGAGTGGATCGAGCTTCTTCCCGGGTACCTGGGGCCTCGGCCTCATCGGTCCCGTCGACGAAGACGACGAGCAGGACCTCATCGACACCATCCAGACCGTCGGCGGCGGTGTCGCCGACCCCGAACTCGTCCAAACGTTCGTCCACGGCATTCCCCAAGCGATTGACTGGCTCGAGCAAGACCTGGGCGTTGAGCTCCAGCGTCCGCAAAGCGCCAAGAGTGCTCAACAAAAGCAATTTATCCCCTGCTTTGACCACAAGACGCGCATGTGGCGCGGCCTCACCCGCAAGCCCCTTGAGGACGCTCTGACGACCCGGATCGAGTCGCTCGGCATTCGCCTGCTCCCCCGCCATGAGCTTATCGACCTTGTTGAGGACACGAACGGCAGAATAACCGGAACCGTGCTCTACGACCTCACCGAAAATCGAATCGTGCCCTTTGCTGCCAAGGCCACGATCATCGCAGCCGGTGGCACAGGCGGCCTGTTCGAGCGCAGCCTTACGTCGGCTGATGTGCTCAGCTCCTCGCAGGCCATCGCGCTGGCGCATGGCGCAACACTCACTAATATAGAGTTCATGCAGATGATGCCCGGCTTCATCGAGCCCAAGCGTAACTTGGTCTTCAACGAAAAAACCTGGCGCTACGTACATGTAGACCAGCCGGCAGATATTGCCGACGACAAGCTGGACGACCTGCTCGAGCAGCGCTCTGGATATGGTCCTTTCACGTCACGCTTGGCCTCCCGCGCTATCGATCTTGCCATCGATCAGGCAGGCGCCGAAGGCCTGGCGCTCCGCTACGACTTCCCCCGCGAGGATGCCCCAGAGTTTGTGCAGACCTTTGCCACCTGGCTGCAAGACGAGCACGGCATCGCCCCGACTGACGAGATGCGCGTTGCGATGTATGCCCACGCCGCTAACGGCGGCATCAAGATCGATAAGACCGCGTACACGGGCGTTGAGGGCCTCTACGCTTGCGGCGAGGCGACAGGCGGCATGCACGGCGCCGACCGCATTGGTGGCTTGTCAAGCGCCAACGGCATCGTATTCGGACGTATCGCGGGCGCATCGGCAGCCCTCACAGCGCAGAAAGAGCCTGAGGCGGCCCTGAAGGCGGATATCACCCTCCCCCAGTACGGCATTGCCACAACAGATGCCGATCGCCTGACACACAGCCTTAGGCACACGATGAGCACCTATTGCATGATCAACAGGACCGAAACAGGCCTATCCGAGGCCCTGCAACAGCTTGAAAGCCTGCAAGACAAGGCCATGGCGCTGAGCAAGCCGCATGCCGATGACAGCGAGATCGCAGCCCTCGCCCGCCTGCAATCGCAGATTCGACTAGCACAGGAAATGGTCAAAGCCATGCGCAAGCGAACTGAAAGCTTGGGTTCGCACTATCGAGCAGACTAAGCCGAGCACCCCTCCAGAGCAGAACACAACTTCTCGATATTAATGGGTCCCGTGAGCTCAAAGCGACACAGGGCCCATTCGTGTCCGCGCGGGCAAATATACTCATTCTGAATACGGAGTCGACATAGTCCACGTAGACAAACGAACAGAAAGGAAGAGATATGGACAGCAGGGATATCGAGAAATGGCGTGTCGAACTTGACAGCTACGCCCATGTGGAAGACGGCGTTGAGTATTGGCTCGCACGCGATTTAATGGAACCCATGGGGTACACTCGATGGGAGAACTTCGCCGAAGTTGTTAAGAGGGCAAAAGTCTCGTGCGAAACAAACAAAACTCCAGTTGATTCCCATTTTCGTGACACCACGAAAATGGTAACTGCCGGTGTCGCCGCTCGCGCGGTTAAAGACTACAAACTTACGCGCTATGCATGCTATTTAATCGCACAGAACGGAGATTCAAACAAGCCAGAGATCGCACTCGCACAGGCGTACTTCGCCGTGCAGACACGCCGTCAGGAGCTCATAGAGCAGCGCTTCGCAGAGATTCAGCGCTTGCAGGCGCGCCACTCGCTATCCGATTCAGAGAAACAGCTCTCGGGCATTGCGTTCAAACGAGGCGTGGACTCCAAAGGATTCGCGATCATCAAGTCGAAGGGCGATGAGGCGTTATTCGGCGGCAGAAGCACGGCGGACATGAAGCGGCAGCTTGGTGTGCCCAAGAGTGCTGCATTGGCGGACAAGCTAGCCGATGTTCTCATCAAAGCAAAGGACCTCACGAACTCGATGACGGCCTTCAACGCCGAGGAACACGACTTGTACGGTCTGGACCAGATCAAACAAGAACACGTCGAGAACAACACGAGCGTGCGTGGCAGCCTCATCGACCGCGGAATTGTTCCCGAGAACCTACCGCCTGCCGAGGATACAAAAAAGCTCGAGCGTCGCGTGAAGGAAGACGAGAAGAAACTCAAGGAGGGTACTGACGGTTTCACCGATCCCCAGGGTAGACTCAATCTGTGAAAGCGGCCGCGCCCTTTCGGGCTCGACCCCATGCGAGGTTAACAAAAAAGCGACCAGCCTAAGCCAGTCGCTTTAACATGCTTTGGTGGGCCGTCAGGGGGTCGAACCCTGGACCTTGGGATTAAGAGTCCCCTGCTCTACCAACTGAGCTAACGACCCGATATCAACACAAAGCAAGAACTGGGGTGGGTAAAGGGACTCGAACCCTCGACCTACGGGACCACAACCCGTCGCTCTAGCCAACTGAGCTACACCCACCGTGTCCTGTGCGCTTCGCGCTCGACTATTATTGCAAGGAACGCCACGCGATGCAAGCCCCAATTTTCAAGAATTTTGAAAAGAGTTTTTCGAGACCATTTCGAGCAAATCCCACCGGTTTCATAGGAGTAAACTTGCCCCACTGCAAATCCTCGAAAGGACCGTCATGAAAGAACTCTCCAACCGCACGGCAACGTTTACCGATTCGGTCATCCGCCGCATGACACGCATCTCCAATAAGTACGGCGCTGTCAATCTCTCGCAGGGCTTCCCCGACTTCGATCCCCCGGCGCAGCTGCTCGATAGCCTCAGCGCCATCGCCAGCGACCCCAAGCCGCTCTATCACCAGTACTCCATTACCTGGGGCTCCCAGGCCATGCGCGAGGCGCTCGCCGCCAAACAGGAGCACTTTATGGGCATGCCGGTAAACCCCAACGAGAACATCGTGGTCACCTGCGGCTCCACCGAGGCCATGATGGCCGCCATGATGACGGTCGCGAACCCCGGAGACAAGGTCGTCATCTTCTCGCCGTTCTACGAGAACTACGGCGCTGACACCATTCTCTCGGGTGCCGAGCCCATCTATGTGCCGCTCAACCCGCCCACATTCGACTTTGACCGCGAGGCGCTCGAGGCTGCCTTCCGCGACAACGACCCCAAGGCCATCGTCCTGTGCAACCCTTCTAACCCTTGCGGCAAGGTCTTTACGCGCGAGGAGCTCACCTTCATCGCCGACCTCTGCAAAAAGTACGACGCCTACTGCATTACCGACGAGGTATACGAGCACATCGTCTACGCGCCCCACGAGCACGTCTATATGGCCACGCTGCCCGGCATGTTCGAGCGAACCATCAGCTGCAGCTCGCTGTCTAAGACCTACTCCATCACCGGTTGGCGCTTGGGCTACACCATCGCTCCGTCCCAGATCACCGAGCGTATCAAGAAGGTCCACGACTTTCTCACCGTGGGTGCCGCCGCTCCCCTGCAGGAAGCCGTTGTCACCGCCCTCAACTTCGACGACAGCTATTACGATGAGGTCCTCGACCTCTACACCGCCAAACGCGACCTGTTCTGCCAGGGGCTCGATAGCATCGGTCTTGAGCATAACGTGCCGCAGGGCGCCTACTACGTCATGATGGACATCTCTGAGTTTGGCTATGACAGCGACCTCGAATTCTGCGAGGACCTCGCATCCAAGGTGGGCGTGGGCACCGTGCCCGGCTCGAGCTTCTTCCGCGAGCCCGTCAACCATCTGATTCGTTTCCACTTTGCCAAGCGGGACGAGACGCTTAACGCGGCACTGGAGAACCTCAAGTCGCTACGTGATAAAATCAAGCCGCGCGGGTAAGGACGGCCCGGCAACTAAAGCAACCAAAGAAGCCTCGCACCGCCCGCCACGTTGCGAGGCTTCTTTTTATAGCGCTTTCTTAAATGGTTTAGAGCCCTATACTTTAGTCACGGAGCAACTCGTCCCAGAGAGAGGAATACTATGGCAGAACAGCAGCTTATCGGAGCGCTCGAGGCCGGCGGCACCAAGATGGTCTGCGCCACGGGCTATGCAGACGGTACGGTCCTGGAGCGTGAGCAGATCGCGACCACGACCCCGCAGGAGACCGTTGAGGCCGTCAACGCATGGTTTGCGAACAAGGGCATCGCCGCGCTGGGCATCGGCGCATTTGGCCCCACCGCAGTCAACCCCGCTTCGCCCCAATACGGCAAGATCCTGGAGACACCCAAAACGGCATGGCGCTACTTTGACCTGCTGGGCACTATCCAAAACGAGCTCAATATTCCCTGCGGCTACGACACCGACGTCAACGTCGCCTGCCTGGGCGAGGTCACCTTTGGCTGCGCGCAGGGCCTCACCGACGTGGTGTACCTGACGATCGGTACCGGTGTGGGCGCTGGCGTGCTCTCGGGCGGTAAGCTCGTGCACGGCATGATGCATCCCGAGGCCGGCCACATCCTGGTCACGCGCGACCCGCGCGACACCATCGGCGAGCATAGCGCTTGCCCCTTCCATGACAACTGCCTCGAGGGCCTCATCGCCGGCCCCGGCGTCAAAAAGCGCTGGGATGGCAAGAGCGCCGGAGACGGTGCCGATGACCCGGAGGCCATGGACCTGCTCGCCGGTTATCTGGCACAGGCGCTCATGACCTACACGCTGTGCTACGCACCGCAAAAAATCATCATCGGCGGCGGCGTGGCCGACCACACCCCCATCGTGCCGCTCGCACGCAAAAAGTGTGCCGAAATGCTCAACGGCTATATCGTCACGCCCGAGGTCAACGACATCGACACCTATATTGTCAACAATAGCCTCGAGGGCAAGCAGGGCATCATGGGCTGCCTTGCCCTGGGCGCGCAGGCGCTTCAGTAACAGACGCACCCACAGGGCGTGGCGCGCCCGGCAAATCCAACCTACGGAACGACGCCACCACGCCCCATATAAGCCTCAAATATAAAAGGCCGCCTAGGACCAAACATTCGTCCTAGGCGGCCTTTTTGGCACATATGAGCGATCGTAGTAGATATCGGAGCACAACGCCCGTTGCCGCTCCACAGCAGTCGATCATCACATCGGTGATCATGCCGGCGCGTCCCGGCACAAAGAGCTGAATCGTCTCGTCGATCGAAGGAATCAGCAGCAGGAACACCGCCGTGGGCAACAGCACGTCAAAGGTGCGCCGGCCCTCAAAATCAAAGGCGTGCGTTGCCAGGATGCCGAGCACCATATACTCGGTAAAATGCGCGCACTTGCGAACAACAAAGTTGGTCACCCATTCATATGGAAGTCCCACGCCGTGCAGGAAACCACGGATAGCTTCCATGACCGTCAGGCTCAGCGAGCCCGACCCCGAGCCGGGAACCAGCGAATTACCCCAGATCAAGAGCGCCATCAGGCAGGTTACAACCGCCCATTTTCGATTGATCTTAACCATGCAGAAGTTATGCCTCCGCGCGGAGCGGCGCGAAGCTGGCGGTACCGCCCTCGATAACGCTCAGATAGGCACGGCCCGTACGCTTGGCGGTTGAGGACTGCAGGCGCTCGATCTCTTCCTCGAGGATCTGATTGACGCGCTCGTGACGACGGTTTTCCATAATGCCGGCGGCAATAGCCTCGGCCCGCTCGATGCTCTCGCGCGAGATACGGGCAGTATCCTCGGGGAACACAGCGCTGTGACGGCCGACATAGGCGGGGGCAGCAGGCTGAGGGGCAGCGACGGGAGCGGGGGCTGCAACAGGAGCAGGCTCGTCAATCTCATCCAGAATCGCGGTGGCGGCGGCCCACATGTCCTCGTGGCCCGAGTAATCAGCCATGGGGACATCAACCTCGAGCGAGGCGTCCGGAAGGTCGCCGGTGGCGATGCGATCTTGGGCATCAATCGATGCGGTGATGGCTGCAGGCTCATCGAGGTCATCGAGATCGATG
>CAJLLN010000042.1:0-12010 GCA_905207495.1 uncultured Collinsella sp.
TCCGCACATGTGCGGATGAATGTGGGAGGTGTTCGGATAAAGTCGATAATCAAGGGGTGCTTAAGGCCGACTTAATCACCCACGCTTGTTGTGTGTGACGGGCGCCCCCTCGGGCATAATGGAGCGCGAGAGGAGCACGCATGAACGAGCGCATTTTGGTAGTTGATGACGAAAAGGCCATCGCCGACTTGGTTGGTATCTACCTTACAAAAGAGGGCTTTGATGTCCAGATTGCCTATAGCGGGGCCGATGCTGCCAAGGCAATCTTGGAGCAGGAGTTCGATCTGGCGCTGCTGGATGTCATGCTGCCCGATATCGATGGCTTTGAGCTGCTGCGTTCGATCCGTTCCAGCCATACCTATCCCGTGATCATGCTGACGGCGCGCGATGCCCAGCAAGACAAGATCGAGGGCCTTTCGCTTGGCGCGGACGATTACGTGGTTAAGCCGTTTCGTCCTCTGGAGCTCATCGCGCGCGTGCACGCTCAGCTTCGCCGCTACACCAGCTACGGTAGCCGCGCACAGGCGGCCGAGTCGCCGACCCTCCAGCTCGACGGCTTGGAGATCAACCGCGATGCTCGTTCCGTAACGGTGGACGGTGCACCGGTACGCCTCACACCCACCGAGTATTCAATCTTGCTGTATCTGGTCGAGCATCGCGGCAGCGTGGTGGCCGTGGAGGACCTGTTCCGCGCGGTGTGGAGCGAGGATTTTATGCCCGGCTCCAACAATACGGTGATGGTGCACATTCGCCACTTGCGCGAAAAAATCGGCGACGACGCACAAAAGCCACGCTTTATCAAAAACGTCTGGGGCGTCGGCTACATCATCGAATAACGCTTTTCGCTTGTGAGGATCTTGATATGACAAAAGACGATAGGCAAGCGTTCGAGGTGCCCGATCGGCTCTTTGAATACGTGAGGTCGGTCGTCGACAACCGCGCGCTTGCAACGGTGCTGCTCTTTTTGCTGAGCCTGCTGCTGATTGGCATCGACAACATCGCCGGAATCTTGACGGTGCTGCTTGCTGGCTTTTTGCTGATCGATCGATTTGAGATCGTGCGCCGCTGCATGGTGATTGGCGGCGCCGCGTGGGCCATGACGTTGGCGATTGGCGCCATGGCGCTCGGCGGCATCGAAGGGCCGGTGCTGTTCGATGCCGGCTTTGTATTCAACATGCTTGGCTTTGTGCTGGCGCTTGCCGCGTGCGTGCTGTTCTTGTGCGGCCGCGCCCTGTACTACCAGGGCTACGAGCAGGGCGAGCAGCATGCCGATTGTGTGCTGGCCGCTCGTATTCAAGATCGCCTGATCGATCACCCCGACACCTGGGACAACATCGACGGCGACTTCTTGGAGGTCGAGGGCGCCCTTAACCGCGTGCGTGACCGTGAGCGCAAGGTGCAGCAAGCTCTGCGTGACGAGTCGCATCGCAAGGACGATCTGGTCACGTACTTGGCACATGACCTACGCACCCCGCTTGCCAGTGTGGTGGGCTATCTTTCGCTGCTGCAAGAGGCTCCTGAGCTGCCGGTTGAGCAACGTGCGCACTTTACGGGCGTGGCTCTCGACAAGGCGCACCGGCTCGATGCACTCATCGAAGAGTTCTTCGATATCACGCGCTTTGACTTCCACGATATCGTGCTCACGCGCGGCTATGTTGATCTGGGGTTGCTGCTGGCTCAGGTGGCTGACGAGTTCTATCCCATCCTCAACGAGCAACATAAGGAAGCCCAAGTTGATATTTGCGAGGACCTGACGGTGCTCGTGGATGGCGACAAGATGGCTCGCGTGTTCAACAACATCATGAAAAACGCCGTCGCCTATAGCTATGAGGGCTCGACTATCACGATTGAGGCCAGACGCCGGGACGACGGTGGCGTGCGCGTGCGCTTTATCAATCAGGGCGATCCCATCCCTGAGGCAAAGCTCAAGGTGATCTTTGAGAAGTTCTATCGCCTGGATGCGGCGCGTGCGACCAATCGCGGTGGTGCCGGTCTGGGCCTTGCTATTGCCAAGGAGATCATCGCGGCACACGGCGGTACCGTTGCATGTGAATCGACGCCCGAACACACGATATTCACCATCGAGCTGCCCGCCGCATAGTCAGCGTGCCCTTACAAACACTTGACAATGCGCTCACGTGCATATGAGCCGCGATTTCTACTATCGATACTGCTGAATTGATATCGATGTGGAGGTATGCGGTATGACGGCTGCTGCGGCTGTGGAGCCCACGGAGCTTGAAGAACTCATGAAAGCGCAGGCCGAGGCCGCGCACGAGCGCGAGGTTGGGGATGCGACTCGCCCCACGGCAGAGGATCTTGCCGCCTCGCCGACGCGCATCGATGTCGAGGGCCTCGACCTGTTCTATGGCGACCATCATGCGCTCAAGGACGTGAATATCAAGATTCGCGACAAGCAGATCACCTCGTTTATCGGGCCTTCGGGCTGCGGAAAGTCCACGTTGCTGCGCTGCTTTAACCGCATGAACGACGGCATCAAGGACTGTCGCATCGAGGGCAAGATCGCACTCGACGGCCAGGATATCCTGGGCGACTACGACATCTGCCGCCTGCGTCAGCGTGTGGGCATGGTGTTTCAGCGCCCCAACCCGTTTCCCATGAGCATCTACGACAACGTCGCCTACGGTCCTCGCGGAATGGGAGTGCGCGACCGCGTCGTGCTCGACGAGCTGGTCGAAGACTCCCTGCGACGCGCCGCTCTGTGGGACGAGGTCAAGGACAAGCTCAAAGAATCGGGTCTGGGCCTTTCGGGCGGCCAGCAGCAGCGTCTGTGCATCGCCCGTGCGCTGGCCGTGCAGCCCGACATTCTGCTGATGGACGAACCGACCTCGGCGCTCGACCCCGTATCGACGCTGGTGGTGGAGCAGCTGGCCTGCGAGCTCAGGGAGACCTGCACGCTGGTGGTCGTTACGCACAACATGCAGCAGGCTGCGCGCATCTCCGACTCGGTCGCGTTCTTTTTGCTGGGCGAGCTGGTGGAGCATGCGCCCACTGCCCAGCTCTTCAAAAACCCGATCGATCCGCGCACGGCGGATTATTTGACGGGCCGTTTTGGCTGATACCATCTAGTACAGGCACCTTTAGGGTTAAGATGCGGTCATGTCGGCCGCAAAGGGGTTCAACATGATCTATTACGTCGAGGACGATGACAACATCAGGGGTCTGACGGTCTATGCGCTGCGCAAGCAGGGAATCGAGGCCGAGGGCTTTTCGTGCGACGGCGAGTTTAAGGCCGCCGTGGCGCGACGGGTGCCCGATGCTGTGCTGCTCGATATCATGCTGCCCGATACCGATGGTTTGGCGATTATGCGCCGCCTCCGCGCCGACCGCCTGACGGCGACGGTGCCCATCATGATGCTTACCGCCAAGGACACCGAGCTCGACAAGGTGATGGCGCTCGATGGCGGTGCCGACGATTACCTGACTAAACCCTTCTCGCTCATGGAGCTTGCGAGCCGCTGCCGCGCACTGCTGCGTCGCGGCGGAATGGTCAAGCAGGCGAGCGATGTGCTCAGCGTGGGCGACATCGTGCTTTCGCCCAGCCATCGCGAGGTGACCGTTGCCGGCGAGTCGCTTAAGCTCACCCTGCGCGAGTTCGACCTGCTCGAGTACCTCATGCGCAAGCCCGGCGTGGTCTTTACCCGCGAGTCGTTGCTGCAGAGCGTGTGGGGCTGGGACTTCGACGGCGGTTCGCGCACTGTTGACGTGCACGTGCAGACGCTTCGCCAAAAACTGGGCGAGCATGCCAGCGCCATCGAGACCGTGCGCGGCGTGGGCTACCGCTTGGCCGAGCCTTCTGCCGGTGATGGTGCCGAAGGTGACGTCACCGCGGCCACCGCATCGGAGGAGTAACCCGTGGTCTTCGCCCCCCAGGGAAAACATACGCTGTCGCACCGCGTTTTTGTGACGATCTTTGTCTGCGCCATGGCGGTTATCGTGGCGTTTACGGTGTTGGGTGCGTTCTTTGTGCAAAACACTTTGGCGGATGCCACGAGTGCCAATCTGGCGCAGGAAACCGAGCTCATTGCTGCCGCCCTCGACGAGCAGCAGGAGCCCATCCCGTTCTTGCGTAGCCTTGATCGCGAGGACTTGCGCATCACGCTGATTAACAAGGATGGATCGGTTGCCTACGACAACGAGGCGTCGCCTTCTACACTGCCCAACCATGGCGATCGCCCCGAGGTCATCGAGGCCTTTAAGAGTGGTTTGGGTTCCGCGGAGCGCGCAAGCTCTACGCTCGACGAGATTATGCTGTATCGCGCCGTCGCCCTTGATAACGGCCAGGTTGTCCGCTTGGCGCAGGCCCAGCCTGGCGTTGCGGCGATTTTGCTGTCGATGGTGGCGCCGATGCTGCTTATCGCGGCAGCGGGTGCGGTACTCTCGTTTTTTATGGCGCGCCGCGAGTCCCGTGCCATCATCGCGCCGTTGCAAGAGGTGGATTTGGACCACCCACGCCGTAGCTATGAGCACGCCTATGCCGAGATGGTTCCCATGCTTGAGCGTATCGAGTCGCAGCGCCAGGAGCTCAAGCGCCAAATGGCGGTGCTAGCGGACAACGACCGTATGCGCCGCGAGTTCACGGCGAATATCACTCATGAGCTCAAGACGCCGCTTACGGCGATTTCGGGCTATGCCGAGCTCATCGCAAACGGCATGGTCGAGGGCGAGGACGACCTGCGCAACTTTGGCGGTCGCATCTATCGTGAGGCGGGCCGCTTGGCAGCGCTTGTCAACGATATCCTTACGCTGTCTAACTTGGACGAGGCCGAGCGTGCAACTGAGGGCGAGGCGGTGCCCATTGGGTCCACGGAGCCTATTGAGCTCTCGCGTGCCATCTACGCGGTTGAGCAGCGTCTTGAACAGGTCGCCCGTCAGGCGAATGTGACGATAAGTCATGAGACCAAGCCTGTGGTCATCGAAGGCGTGTCGCGCTTGATCGACGAGCTCATCTATAATCTGGCAAGCAACGCCATCCGCTACAATCGACCCGGAGGTACGGTTACGCTGCAGTGCGGTACCAACCACGAAGGCCATCCGTTCCTCGCGGTCGCCGACACGGGAATCGGTATCGCGCCTGAAGAACAGGGCAAGGTATTTGAGCGGTTCTATCGCGTGGACAAGAGTAGGTCCAAGGCACGCGGCGGAACCGGTCTGGGGCTTGCCATTGTCAAGCATGCGGCCCTGTATCATCACGCCACGCTCGATCTGTCGAGCGAGTTGGGCGTGGGAACCACCATTACGGTGACGTTTCCCATGCAGCAGGACGAGCCATTCGCATAGCGATACAACATAGATATTGATGTAGACGCCGCATTTGACTTTCGGGTGCGGCGTTGTTGTGCAATTTTACGATTGCTTCCGACATTTTTACAGGAGAGCCTGTTTCTTATGTATAGAGTTTGGTCTCGGTAAAAAGATGCGATAACATACGGACAGTTTTGTCAATCCGAACTGGGGAAATGAAAGGCAAGCTGCATGACCCTTCTCGAACTGTTCCAGCTGCTCAAAAAGCACCTTCAGCTGGTCATCACCCTTCCGGTGGTCTGCGCGATCGCCATGGGCATCGTGTCCTTCGCCGCGATGGACAACACCTATACCGCGACGACGAGCATGTACATTCTCGCCAAGACCGACGATAGCGGCCAGATGAGCTACAACGATCTCTCGGCGAGCCAGATGCTTTCCAACGATATCGCCACGCTGCTGGATAGCGATAGCGTTAAGAGCGGCGCCGCCAAGGAACTGGGCCTCACCGATCTGGATGACTACAAGGTGTCTGTTTCCTCCGAGACCACCACGCGTGTCATTACGCTTTCGGTTACCGGCACCGATGCCAAGGAGACGGCTGAGGTCGCAAAGGCCATAGCTAGCTCGGTGAGTACGGTCGCTCAGAACGTCGGCGCTGCCCAGAGCATCAACGTTATCGACGAGGCTAAGACCCCCGAAGCCCCTAGCGGCCCCAAGCGCACGCTGTATATTGCCGTCGCGTTCCTCGCCGGTATCTTTATCGCAGTCGCCTATGTCGTTTTGGCAGACATGCTCAATACCCGCATCCGCGGTGCCGAAGAGGCAGAAGAGCTCCTGGGCATTCCCGTTGTTGGCCGAATTCCGGCTATGAAAGGTGGTAAATAGGCATGGCTAAGGCAAAGAACACCGATAAGCTCGTTGTACAGAATGCCGCCAAGACCCTTCTGGCCAACATCCGCTTTGCGAGCGTGGACGACCCCATTCGCACCATCACCGTTACCTCCTCGATTCCCAACGAGGGCAAGTCTACGGTTTCCATTAACCTTGCCCAGGCAATCGCCACGAGCGGCAAGTCCGTGCTCCTGGTCGAGGCCGATATGCGCCGCAGGTCCCTTTCCGATATGCTCGGCGTTCGTTCGCGCGGCGGACTCTATGCGGTCCTTTCCGAGCAGATCTCCATTGACCAGGCAATTGTCGAGACGGGTCAGAAGAACTTCTACTTCCTCGATGCCGAGCCGCATATTCCCAATCCTGCCGACATCATCGTCTCTCACCGCTTTGCCAAGCTGGTAAAGGCACTGTCTGCCAAGTTCCAGTACGTCATCTTCGACGCTCCTCCGGTCGGCACCTTCATCGATGCTGCCGAGATTGCCAGTCTGACTGACGGCACGCTGTTCGTGGTGCGCGAGGACTTCACCAAGCGCGAGGAGGCGCTCAACGCTATCGGCCAACTTAAGAAGTCCGAGAAGGTCAAGCTCATCGGTACCGTCATGAACTACTGCGAGACCGAGACCAGCGAGTACTACTACTCCTACTACACCAAGGACGGTAAGAAGGTTAAGAAGGGCTCCGACGATCAGGGGACTTCCAAAAAGGGCATCTTCACCAACCGAGCAAACGTTTAGTTGATTAAGGCTGACCTATGCGTGACATTCATTGCCATATCTTGCCGGGTGTAGACGACGGCGCCGCCGATCTCGATGAGAGCTTGGCGATGCTCGAGGCTGCCAAGCGGGCCGGTGTAACCAGAATCGTTTGCACTCCTCACTGCCGTGATCCCTATTTTGATTACGACAAGATGTGGGATGCCTTTGAGCTGCTGCGTGATAACGCTGACGGTTTTCCGCTCCAGATGGGCTTCGAGGTCAACCATCGAAAGCTCGTTGAACTTGGTATCGATGCCGCGGAGCACTTGCATTTCGATGGAACCAACGAGTTTCTGCTCGAGCTTTCGACACATGCCGATGCGTATGCGTTTAGAGAGTACGAGAACACGATTTACGATTTGCAGTGCCGTGGCTACCAGGTGATCATCGCTCATCCTGAGCGCTATCGTGCGGTTCAAAAGGATGTAAGCGTGGCGGAGCGCCTGGTCGATATGGGCTGCAAGCTGCAGGCTTCGGCGGACTTTATTGCCGGCGGTCGCTTTGGTCGCGAGAAAAAGCCGGCACAGCGCCTGTTCGATCAGAACCTGTACAGCTTCATCGCGAGCGATGCCCATAACGTGGGTCATTACGACTGCCTGGCGAAGGCTCGCGCGAAGTTTAGCGTACGCGGAGCTCATTTTCGCTAAAATCTGTCCCTAACGTTCGCATTGAATGAAGGGGCAGCCATGGATATTCAACTTAAGACGGGATGCTTTGATGACGCGGCGTTGGTGCGCCGCGTCGTTTTTATGGACGAGCAGGGTTACGAAATCGAGTTCGACCAGATCGATGAGGCTTCTGACTGCATTCATGTGACGCTGTACGCGGATGGTCAACTCGCCGGCTGCTCGCGCGTGTTTCCCGAGGAGTTGGAGCGCGCGGCAGATGCGGAAGCCCTGGTGCCGCCGGCATGCGACATGGACGAAGGCGTTGCGGCGGGGGAGACCTACATTATGGGGCGCGTCGCCGTGCTGTCCACCATGCGCCGTCGCGGTCTGGCAAGCAAGATTATCGAAGCCAGCGAAGCTGCTGCACGCGATGCCGGCGCCAAGCTCATAAAGTTGCATGCACAGGAGTACGTGCTGCCGCTCTACGTCAAGGCGGGCTACACGCAGATCGCGCCGGTGGACTACGAAGACGAAGGCCAGCCTCATGCCTGGATGGCCAAGCGCATGGGCGACAGATAGGGACGTTCCTTTTCTGCTGGCAGTTGGGGATACTCCTTGGCAATCGACGCATGGGTGTTCCAACATACAGTTTTTCGATTCCGTATGTATATATGCGCGCTAATGGGTTATAAAATCTAAGTCTGAACATAGCAGGTCTGCAATGCGGCTCGGGCAACCGGGCCGTTTTTGCGGGCAGGGGTAGCGCGAAAGGACTGCACATGCGTCAATTTAAGACCGAGAGCAAAAAACTGCTCGACCTTATGATCAACTCCATCTACACCAATAAGGAAATCTTCCTGCGCGAGCTTATCTCTAACGCGAGCGACGCCGTCGACAAGCTCAACTTTAAGAGCCTGCAGGATCCGAGCGTCAAGATCGACCAGGGCGACCTGGCCATTCGCGTCTCCTTTGATAAAGACGCCCGCACCATTACCATCTCGGATAACGGCATTGGCATGACCGCCGAGGAGCTCGAGCGCAATCTGGGCACCATCGCCCATTCTGGCTCCGAGGAGTTTAAGACCGAGAACGCCGAGCAGCAGGGTTCGGATGTCGACATCATCGGCCAGTTTGGCGTGGGCTTCTACTCGGCTTTTATGGTCGCCAGCCATGTGAAGGTCGTCAGCCGCGCCTACGGCGAGGATGTCGCCCATGTGTGGGAATCCGACGGTCTTGAGGGCTACACCATCGAGGACGGCGAGCGTGCCGAGCACGGTACCGATGTCATCCTGACGCTGCGCGAGAACGAGAAGCTCGATGCCGACGGCGAGGCCGAGACCTACGATCGCTTCCTGACCGAGTGGGGCCTCAAGAGCCTGATTCAGCAGTACAGCAACTATGTGCGCTACCCGATTCAGATGATGGTGTCCAAGAGCCGCCAGAAACCCAAGCCCGAGGACGCCGGCGACGATTACAAGCCCGAGTACGAGGACTACCAGGAGCTCGAGACCGTCAATTCCATGACACCGATCTGGAAGAAGCGCAGCTCCGATGTCGAGCAGAAGGACTACGACGAGTTCTACAAGTCCACGTTCCACGACTTTGACGATCCTGCGCGCACCATCAGCTTCCATGCCGAGGGCACGCTCGAGTATGACGCCCTGCTGTTTGTGCCGGGACGCGCGCCGTTCGATCTGTACAGCAAGGACTACGAGAAGGGCCTGGCGCTCTACAGCTCCAACGTCCTGATCATGGAGAAGTGCGACGACCTGCTGCCCGACTACTACAACTTTGTCCGCGGCGTCGTGGATTCCGCCGACGTGTCGCTCAACATCTCGCGCGAGACGCTTCAGCAGAACCGTCAGCTCAAGGCCATCGCCAAGCGTGTGGAGAAGAAGATTACTGCCGATCTTGAGGATATGCGTGACAACGACCGCGAGGCCTACGAGAAGTTCTTTGAGAACTTTGGCCGCGGCCTTAAGTACGGCATCTACTCGAGCTATGGCATGAAGGCCGATGAGCTCGCCGACCTGTTGCTGTTCTGGTCTGCCAAGGAACAGAAGATGATTACCCTGGCCGAGTATGCCAAGGGCATGCCCGAGGATCAGAAGGCCATCTACTACGCCGCCGGCGATTCGCGCGAGCGCTTGGCCAAGATGCCCGTGGTAAAGGGCGTGCTCGACCGCGGCTATGACGTGCTGCTGCTGACGCAGGATGTGGATGAGTTCACGTTCCAAGCTATGCGTGAGTACGTTGCCGCCGATATGCCCAAGATCTACGAGGACGATGCTGCCCGCGAGGCTGCCGAGAAGGCTGTGGCCGACGGTGCCGAGCCCGAGGTCGAGGATCGTCATCTGGAGCTCAAGAACGTTGCGACTGGCGATCTTGATCTGGCGACCGAGGACGAGAAGAAGGAGGCCGAGGACGCCACCAAGGAAAACGAGGACCTCTTTAGCGCTATGAAGGAGGCACTCGGTGACAAGGTCGAGAAAGTTGCCGTCTCCGCGCGTCTGACCGATGCCCCCGCTTGCATCACCACCGAGGGCCCACTTTCGCTCGAGATGGAGAAGGTGCTCCAGAAGGGACCCGAGGGCGCGCCCGACGGCATGCCCAAGAGCCAACGCGTGCTCGAGCTCAACGCCAAGCACCCGGTCTTTGACAAGCTTGTCGCTGCCCAGAAGGCAGGCGACGCCGACAAGATCAAGCAGTACTCCGGCCTGCTCTATGACCAGGCCCTGCTGGTCGAGGGTATTCTGCCCGAGGACCCCGTGGCCTTCGCGGCATCTGTTTGCAACTTGATGTAGTTAGGTAGTTACGCGGTTTTACCAAACCGCGTAACGGCTCGACGCTGCCCTCAGTTCCGCCGTTCTAACGAACGGCGGACCAGTCGACGCTGCGCGGGCGCCAGAGCGACAACTTGTCATTCAAAGAGGACGGCATGACCAGAAGGTCTATGCCGTCCTCTTTTCATGCCAATTTGTTCGCTCTGGTGGGCGCTCGCTGTCGGTGCCAAAACATCGACATTGCCATGATCCAGACCTGCTAAAAGATAGTCGTTGGGGACGTTCTTGTTTGACTAGTCATTTAAGAACGTCCCCAACGACTACGTAGCATGAGAGTGGATAATCTCCCGGTATGAGCCCATATTCATGCTCAAGGTGGGAGATTATCCACTCTCGTTTCGTTTGTTGATTTCGATGCCTACATTTGTAGGAACAGTTCGTGGAGGCGGGTGTCTTCGTCGAGTTCGGGGTGGAAGGTTACGCCGAGCTGGTTGTCTTGGCGGGCGGCGACGATGCGGCCATCGACTTCGGCCAGGGCCTCGGCATCGCCGTGCACCTCAACGATGCGGGGCGCGCGGATAAACGTCAGTGGCACTTCACCGTCGATGCCGGCTACCTGCCCCTTGGTTCGAAAGCTGCCGAGCTGCCTGCCGTAGGCATTGCGCTCGACGAGCACATCCATGGTTGCCAGGCGCGGCGTCCCCTTATCGTCGTGGGCGGCAAGGTCGCGCGCCAGCAGAATCAAGCCGGCGCAGGTGCCCAGGACGGGCATGCCTTCAGCGATACGGGCACGAAGCTCCTCGAGCATGCCGAGCTCGGCAAGCAGCTTCCCTTGAACGGTGGACTCGCCGCCGGGAAGTACCAGACGGTCAAAGTCCTGCTTCAAATCAGCCGCCTGCCTCAGCTCAATACAGTGTGCGCCAAGCCCGGATAGTCTTGCCTCGTGCTCGGCAAAAGCGCCTTGGACCGCCAGCACGGCGACCGTTTGGTCTGCATAATCGCTCATGTGCGATCCTTTCTGCTGGACTAGCGCCCGCGCTCTTCCATGATAATCTCGATCTCGTCGGCGTTGATGCCCACCATGGCCTCGCCCAGGTCCTCCGAAAGCTCGGCAATGAGTTTGGCATCGGTGAAGTTTGCCACGGCCTTGACGATGGCGGCTGCGCGCTTGGCGGGGTCGCCGCTCTTAAAGATGCCCGAGCCGACAAAGACGCCTTCGGCGCCCAGCTGCATCATCAGCGCGGCGTCGGCGGGGGTCGCTACGCCGCCGGCGGCAAAGTTCACGACGGGAAGCTTTCCCGTGGCATGGACCTCGCGCACCAGCTCGACCGGAACCTGCAGTTGCTTGGCTGCCTCAAAGAGCTCGTCGTCGCGCAGGGCAACAACGTCGCGGATCTGCTTTTGGATCTTGCGCATGTGGCGTACAGCCTGGACGACGTCGCCCGTGCCCGGCTCGCCCTTGGTGCGAATCATCGTGGCGCCCTCGGCAACACGGCGCAGCGCCTCGCCCAGATCGCGGGCGCCGCAGACAAACGGCACGTCAAACTGGGTCTTGTCGATGTGATAGACGTCATCGGCAGGGGAGAGAACCTCGGACTCGTCGATGTAGTCGATCTCGATAGCCTGAAGGACCTGCGCCTCGACGATGTGACCGATGCGGCACTTGGCCATAACAGGGATGGAGACGGCCTCTTGGATGCCCTTG
>CAJLLN010000043.1:0-11970 GCA_905207495.1 uncultured Collinsella sp.
CCCGCGTTGAGGGGAACAGAAGCGGCACCTGCATTGCAAATCGCACAGGCGAGCCTTGCCGCCAGAGCGGTCGACATATGTCCGTCGGCATTCAGCCACTCGGCAGCCTCTTGCGCCGTCGATGCCGAGCTATCAAACCCCGCATCATAAAGAACGGGAAGGACAGCCTGACGAGCTGCATCGCTCGCCCACGCCAAGTCCGTCGCGACCTTTTGATCGGAGCCGGCTTTATCGGTAACAGTTGCCGAAAAGAGCTGATACGCGTCATACCGCGTCGCAGCTGTACCATCCACCGTAATGGCTCCGGTGTCGGCGGCGCAGGCCGCCCCAGTGGTAATCGCGAAAGAGAAGACGGCAACTATGGCCATCACCACAACGGCCAACACGTGACGGAGCGGCTTACTCATTGTGACCACTTCGGTCAAGATCACGGTGGCGGCGAGCATGCATCCATGTCGCAGCAAAGCACAGCAGAGAAGCGCCTGCCAGATACGTCATAGTCAAACCAGCCCCGCCCGCCTCGGGAAGCGTGGTCGAGTACCTGTTGATAAAAGGCGGCGAGACTGAGGAGCCATTGTCGTAGGTAACAGTGGTATCGAGCTTTCCCACGTCATCGGTCACCGTAACTGTGACCTCGTGCACGGCTGTATCGTAGGCGATGTGGTCCTTGACATTGTTCTCGGCGCCCTCGGGAATGACCTCGGAGATGGTGTACTCATAGATCCCCGCCTTGGTGTAATCCAAGACAAAGTTAATATCACCATCTGCACCGTTCTTGGTGGTCTGGAGAACCTTACCGGTGTTCTTATCCTTGAGTACAAACCCGAACTGGCCTTCTTGCAAGGTCGAGCCTTCAAGCATCTTGGTGGCAGAAATTGTAGCTTGACCGCTATAGGGCGCATCACAGACCGTGATGTCGGTGCTCGCCGTTGGGGTGTCAATGTCGACGCCCTTTGCTCTCAGCTCTTCTGCCTTAGTAAGGGCCTTCTGATAGTCGTCCTCATTGTTGCCTTTGAGCAGAATCCACACCGGTTTAGAGATAACGTTGTATCCGCTCGGTGCCTTGGTCTCCTCAAGGCAATACAACTTGTAGGCTTCCATCTTTTGCGTAGCAGTGCCGAACCTTACCGTGCCCTTTTCGTCTGTTTCAGCACTCTGAATCGGCGTTTTCGCAGAATCGAGGCCGAACTTTAATGCCTTGTCCATATCAACCTCGCAGAGCGTGAACTCAGCAAAGGGCAGCTTTTTTGTGATATCGCTCTCGTCGACCTTGGTAATCGTTACGCCGTAACCGCTACCACCAGCCGTACCGGACACCTTTTGAATAACCCAGTCTTTTGAATGGACCTTATCACCGTCGTAGACACCCGTAAGCGACGCTTTGTTGCTCAGAGAAACCGTTTCCCCTTCGTTACCCGCAGGAATGACCTCATACTCAACTTTGAGATATTCCTCATCGGGAACGCGGAGCGTCATCTTTGTACACGCCGCGCCGTTTTCATCTTCAATGGTCCTAGCGGAAACGGGGCATTTGTCAGAGCCAAGCAACTTCCAGCCTGTTCCATCGTATTGGGACACATTGACCGAATCCGTCACCAGCGTGCACTTGGCATCCATAACATCGACAAGCTCAAGGAAGTCGCTGTCGCTCTTAAGGTTAACTGCCGATTCGTTAACCAAGATGGTGTATTTGATACGGTTGCTGCTAGCGACCTGATCTCCGGTCTTTTGCAGCACGTTGTTCTTAATGGTGACGGTTCCACTACCGGAGTCGAACTTCTTGTTCCCCGACTCGGCACTGGCTGAGTTGGTGAACTTCACCTCGTTCTTAGAGGTATCGAGCTCACCGCGCTTGACCGCCGTCTGATACGTAAGTTCGACGTAACCAGCATAGTTGCCGAGCGCCGTCGTGGGGATGGAGAAAGTAACGGTGCCTTTGTCATCACTGACGTTCGCAAGGGGTAGGCTGTCGGCGACGGTCTTCTTTCGCTGGGCGGTACCGTTATACGCTTTCTGGTCATACGGATTCTGAAACAGCGAGTATTTAGCAGAACCCGGCACATAGCTCATACCTCTCGGTAGTGTGTCTACAACGTTCAGCGGTTGGTTATCAAGCTTGCCGGCGCCGTAACACTCTCCGCTTGGCGTCTTGCCTCTGTTGGCATAAACCGTCCAGTCAACGATCCATGCGCCCTTCTCCTTAGATCCGTCGATTTTGCTCCAGTCGAAATCCCCCTTCCAAGAAGCTGCAGTCTTCGACGAAGGCTTCTCGACCCCAGGAGTCGAGTTTGCATCGACATAGTAATAGATATATTCCGTGAAATATTTAGTACCACTTACTTCCACTGATGCAAAATTGGAGTACCAGCCAGGAAGCGCATCGGATTTTGTCTTATAAGTAATTACCGCATCCGGGTTATCTTTGAGCGCGTTCTTCACCCTATCGCTTATCCGAATGAACAGGTTGAAGTTTTTCTTGGTTCCAAACGACGTTGAATCACTGCCGCCTTCGAACCACCAATCGACGCCCTTCTCCAAAGGGACATCGCCGATTTTAATAGAATAGCTGTCGACGTCTGGGCCGATATTTTGGTTCCAGGCCGTCTGAAACGTATCGTAAACCTTGACCGTTGATGGATTCATTGCATTAACAATGGAACCCAGTGCTATCCGAAGCTCCCAGGTTGCCTGACCTGTTGTCGCCGCATCGGAGTCTTTCACAAGTCTCTTTTTAATCTGCGTCCCCACCAACTTCGGCGTAAACGTGCCGCTGTCCGTGCCGGAAACGGAATTGTCGCGCTGGATACTCGCACTGTTGCTCACCGTGTCATATGAGTCTTGTTCTTTCATTTGGGTGTGATAAACAATGCGATAGGGCTGGTACTTATCCGCGTCAGATAGACCTGAGAACGTATAGCTAAACGTTTTACCAGTGAGGCTATCGAGATTGCCGCGGGCGATCTCGTCTTCCCCGTAGAGTCCCCTATAAACGATGTAATTACCCGTATACGTCTGCTTGTCGTCCAGTATGTCGGTGAATGTATAGCCATTCATGTCGGCCTTGATATCGCCGTTATTGAGCGTGACCGTCCAGGTGATATCGGACGGCGTTCCGGTGCCATCGCTCTTGTTGATCATGTCATAGCGGAAATCATTTGCTGAACCTGGCTTTTCCAATCCGTCGCTGCGGCCTCCGCCCCATGTCCAGCTGACATTGTTTTTTGAATCGTCGAGTTGGTTGATCCAAGCTTTGTTGTCCACGGATACATTCTGGTTCATCACCGAATCATAGGTAATCGTATAAGTCCCTTTGGACAAATCCCCCAAATTCAGATTCGCAATCTGTTTATTTATGGTTGGTTGTGGATTGAGCTCCCAATCGTTCAGCTTAAATGACCCAGGCACGAACGAGAAGTTATTGCCAAGCTCATCCGTGAGGCAGACATTGTGAGCATAGGATGCAACCTCGAGTTTGAGAGTCCAAGTTACTTTAACCTCGCCGCCGGATTGAGAGAACTTTCCTTCCTTCGCTCCCGTCACATCGCCGTCTATGGTCGCAATGTCGATTTCGGCTGTACCGGGAAACTTAACTTTTGTTGTATCGCCGGAGCCAACGTTCTCATTTGCCAGCTTGAATGAAAAATCAGCACCAACATGAACATCGGATGGGTGTGTCTTAATCCATGACTCATTAAAAGTAAAAATTAGCTTATTGTTCTCACATCCCCAGCTACCGGCCTCTTGATCGGAATCATCCATAAGGCGGCCGCCGGTATTGTCAAATGCTTTAATGCTGTCCGGGAGAGAGTACTCCGCAACGTTTCGCTCCGCACTCGGACCATGATTTGCCTCGAACTTCGCACTAAACGAACCGTAGAGCGTGTCGGTCGAAAGCACGTCAGTATCACTCAAAGGCACTTTACGGTTCTCGACAATGGTATACAGCTCAACCGTAACGTCCGCCGTATTCTCATCAATCACAATCGGCGTTGGTGTCGACACGTCCTCGGCGCGCACGGGGGCTGCACCGTGAAAAACTGCGGCGGTGAGGCTAATTAAAATAAAGACCAGGGCCGCCATACCCAGCGACCGTGAGCGGTGTGCGTCCATAGTTGTCCCTTAATTCCTACAACACAGTGTGGAATACGGCGAATCGTCGGATCGAACACAAACCCCAACATCAACGAGAACCTACCTAGCGCATTGCAAGAACCCATTGGGGGCAACTTCTAAGACGGTTCGTCTATGCCACAATGCATAAAATACAATATAGATACCAGTCATGTAAACCGCAGGTAAAGAGGTCTTTTAATTTAATACCAGTTGATATTTATCTGTTAATAGTTTTGTATCAAAACGGTTATATCCTGTGGAATTATGTATATGTTTAAACAACTTAACTTTGATCGGCAAGCCGGCCGGGGGGTAACCACCCCCGCTGTGGTGCAAACGAACCCGTCCCCCTTGCACCAAAAAGGGCGCCGACCATTACGGTCGACGCCCTTTCTTGTTAGACGCTATAAAGTCCAGCGCTTATTTGTTGACCTGGCCGGCGCGGACGGCGGCCTTCTTGCGGTCGGTGGCGTTGAGCAGGCGCTTGCGCAGGCGGATGTTCTTGGGGGTAATCTCGACCAGCTCGTCGTCGGCGATGTACTCCAGCGCCTCCTCCAGCGAGAAGGTGCGGGGCGGCACCAGCTGAACGGAGATATCGGAGGTCGAGGAACGCTGGTTGCCCAGGTTCTTGGTACGGGCGATGTTGACGACCATGTCGCCGGCCTTGCTGCGCTCGCCCACGATCATGCCCTCGTAGCACTCGGTGCCCGGCTCAACAAACAGCTGGCCGCGCTCCTGCAGCGTGCCCAGAGCGTAGGCAACGGCCTTCTCGGTGGTCATGGAGATCATGGCGCCGTTCTGACGGTTACCGATCTCGCCGGCGTAAGGACCGTACTCCAGGAAGGTGTGGTAGAAAACGCCCTCGCCGTGGGTGACGTTCATGATGCGGTTCTTAAGGCCCATGATGCCGCGCGTCGGGATCTTAAACTCGAGGTGCGTCACGATGCCCGAGGTATCCATGCTCGTCATGATGCCGCCGGAGGTGCCGAAGACCTCAACGACCTTGCCTGAGTACTCGTCCGGGCACTCAACGACGGCCTGCTCGACAGGTTCCATCTTGTTGCCGTTCTCGTCCTTCTTAAACAGAACGCGGGGACGGCCGACCTGGAACTCAAAGCCCTCGCGGCGCATGGACTCCATCAGGACGGACAGGTGCAGAATACCGCGGCCCGAAACCTCGACGCCACTCTTGTCCTCGAGTTCCTCGATCTTCATGGTCACGTTGTTCTCAGCCTCGTTGAACAGGCGCTCCTTGAGCTGACGGGCGCCCACGATGTCGCCGTCGCGACCGACGAGCGGGGAGGTCGAAGCCTCAAAGACGATGGACAGGGTCGGCGGGTCGATCTCAATGGGCTCGAGCTCGACGGGGTTCTCGGGGTCGGTGTAGACATCGCCGATATCGGTGCGGTCAATGCCCACGACGGCAGCGATGTCGCCGGCGCCGACTTCCTGGCACTCGGTACGGCCCAGATAGTCGAAGGTAAAGAGCTGCTTGACGGTAGCGGTGGCGCTGGAGCCGTCGTTCTTCACAACCAGAATCTGATCGCCCTGATGGATGGTACCGGAGTACACGCGACCGATGCCGATACGGCCAACGAAGTTGGAGTGGTCGATGGTCACGCACTGCATGGCCAGCGGGGCGTTCTCGTCAACCTCGGGCGCGGGCATGTCGTCGATGATCATATCGAGCAGCGGATACATGTCCATGTTGCCGTCGTTGGGATCAAGGCGGGCAAAGCCATTCATGGCGCTGGCGTAGACCACGTGCTCCATGGCGAACTCAAGCTGGTCGTCGGTGGCGCCCAGGTCGGCCATGAGGTCCAGGCAGTCGTTGTAGGCCTTCTCGGGGTTGGCGCCCGGACGGTCGATCTTGTTGATGACGATCATGATCTTGAGGCCGGTGTCGATAGCGTGACGCAGCACGAAGCGGGTCTGGGGCATGGGGCCCTCAAAAGCATCGACCAGCAGCAGGGCGCCGTCGGCCATACGCAGCACGCGCTCGACCTCGCCGCCGAAGTCGGCGTGGCCCGGGGTGTCGATGACGTTGATCTTAACGTCCTTGTACTCGATAGAGATGTTCTTGGCGAGAATCGTAATGCCGCGCTCGCGCTCCTGGTCGTTGGAATCCAGGACGCGGTCCTCGACCTGCTGGTTGGCACGGAAGGCGTCCGTGGCACGCAGGAGCTTGTCGACCATCGTCGTCTTGCCGTGGTCGACGTGAGCGATGATGGCGATGTTCCTCAGATTGTCTACGCGCATGTAGTTCCCCTATCTTCTATCTATATACAACCGGCACGCGTATGCGACCCACCCAGCAATGCAACGCTCGGCGGGAATATTGAGCCTTTTACCGAAAACTCGTTTATTTTAGCGATTTTAGATGAGAGGGGTTTCCTCACCTGCAGGTTCAGGGTCGCTCCACATAAAACCATCGCCGGCGCCCATGCCCTCATACAGCACATATGCCGAAAAACCGCTCTCGAGCGTGGTTTCGAAGAAGCTCACGAGCAGAGCATCGTGATAGCCGCCGTCAATCTCGACGCAGCCGGTGTAGCCGATGGCATAGCGAGCGATACGGCCCAGGCCCTCGTCCTTAAGACCCATCTTGTGCTCGGAGATAAAGTTGGTGGCCGCCTCGAGGCACGCCTCTTCGCCATCCTCGTCGAGCGCCGCCAGATAACGGTTGGAAGCGGCGTCCTCAATTGCCACGACCACGCCAGGGTTTTCACCGGCGGCAAGGTCGTCCAAAAACGCCCCGATCAGGTCACACACCATGGCGTCGAGCTCGGCGGAGACGTTACCGGCGTCCTGCATATCCTGTGCCATCTTTAGACCTTCCCATCGAGTCTGGCGTCGTTACAGTTCTTGTGCCTCGGCGGCGATCCTGGCGGCAGCGTCGCGGGCGCGCATCATGTCCGCTGCGCGCTTGTCGAGCACCTTGATCTGACTGGTCAGCATTACCGCATCGACCACACCCCAGATCACAAGGCCCGTAGAGATCGAAAACCCAAGCGCACCAACTGTACCACGAAGGCGCGAGCAGATTGCCGCGACAAGGGCGGAGACGACAACCATCTTGATAAACGAGCCGCGGCGCTCGCGAAGCGTGCGGGCCTGCGTCACATAGGCAATGCGAGCCGCCTCAGAAGCCTCCGAGCGCATCTGGGCCTCGCGGGCGATCGCAGCCGCCTCAGCCGACATACCGCCGGCCATCAGCGGACGCTCCGCAACCTGGACGCCCCGCATTTAGAAATCATCAGGGGAGAGCGTATGGACAAACTCGTCGAACTTCTCGAACTCCTGCTCGTCGTCGACTTCCTCGGCGTGGGTAGAAACAGTGCCCAGGCGATTCATGATGTCGTCTTCAACGAACATGGGGGCATTACTGCGTACGGCGAGGGCGATGGCGTCGCTCGGACGCGCATCGATCTTATGCTCGTTGCCATCGGCCAACACGACAACCGTCGCGTAAAACACGGGCGGCTCGGCGCGAACGATTTCGATGCGTTCGAGCTTGGCACCCAGGGCGCCAACAGTATCGAGCAACAGGTCATGGGTAATCGGGCGCTCGGTGCGGCCGCTATCGATGCCGCGGCTGATGGCAGCAGCTTCAAACGAACCAGTCTGAATGGAAAGGGAACGCAGCGGCGCGGGAGAGTCCGATTTGCTGCAGCGCTCGCGAAGCACGATAAGCGATGGCACGGGACCGGCGGCCATGACGATGGTCTCTATGTCGACACGAACCATGGAACACCTCCGGTACGTAGCGGTTAACACACGGCAACCCGCCGCATTGAATAGCTATACTACCCAATCTTTCGCACAGCACACAAAACCAAAATGAGATTTATCTCAGACAAGAAAAAAGCCCCGAGGCAATGCCCCAGGGCTCTTCACAGTTTTGATGGTGGACCTGACAAGATTCGAACTTGTGACCTCCCGGTTATCAGCCGGACGCTCTAACCAACTGAGCTACAGGTCCATCGCGCAAGGGATATATTAGACGAGTCGTTACGCGCGCGTCAACAACTTTTTTTGAAAATCTTTGGGAGGGGTGGTCGCTGGGCTGGCGAGATGGTTTTGGTTTGCTGCTCGGACAGTCCTGCGCAAGACGAAGGCCACATTAAGTGGCCTTCTTTGCGTGCGGAACTCGCGACAAACCAAAACCATCTCGCCAGCCCAGCGACCATGGGGTCCCAAGGTTTTCAAAAAAGCGGTCGGCGCGCAGTGCGCCGACCGCCGATATATGGTGTCTGATATTTTCTACCAGCTAGGGCCTCTTACTCGTCTAGGAGATCTTCTGGCATGTCGTTGCCGTCGCCTAGATCGACTGGGGCTTCCTCGGGGGCAGAGCCGTCTTCTGTTGCTTCGCCTTCGGGCTTCTCTTTGGCTGCCGTCATGCGGGCTACGGCGCAGATGCGATCGTTGTCGTCGACGGTCATCATCTTGACGCCCTGGGTGGCGCGGCCAGTCTGGCTGATCTCGTCGGTCTTGACGCGAATGACCGTCGCGCCCTCCGTCACGATGAATAGCTCGTGCTGCGGGCCCACTGTCTTCATGGCCGCGAGGTTACCCTTACGCTCGGTCATTTGGATGGTGTAGACGCCCTGGCCGCCGCGATTCTGCTCCGGGTAGTCCGCAACCGGCGTGCGCTTGCCGTAGCCGCGCTCGGTGATGACGAACAGATCGCCGTTGCCGTTAGTGACTTCCATGCCCAGAACGCTCACGCCGTCCTTCATACCGATACCGCGAACGCCGCTGGTATCGCGGCCGGTAGCGCGTACCTGCTCCTCGGAGAACATGATCGCCTTGCCCGCGGTGGTGGCCAGGATAATCTTGTCGCCCTCGCGCACGCGGCGCACGTTCAGCAGCGCGTCGTCGTCACGCAGGTTGATAGCGATCAGGCCGTCGCGACGGCTGCGGTCATATGCGCTCATCACGGTCTTCTTGACCATGCCGCTCTTAGTGGCAAACATCAGGTACTCGTTGGCCGGGAACTCGCGGCAGCTGATGACGCTCGCGATCTTCTCGCCCTCCTCGAAGGGCAGCAGGTTGACGATCGCGGTACCGCGCGCCTGACGCGTACCCACCGGCAGCTCGTGCACCTTCAGGCGATAGACCTTGCCCTTGCTCGAGAAGAACAGCACGTACTCGTGCGTGGACGCGATGAACATCTCATCGATAACGTCGTCCTCTTTGAGGCTGACGCCCGACACGCCCTTGCCACCGCGCTTCTGGGCACGGTAGGCAGCCACCGGGATACGCTTAACGTAGCCGGTGTGGGTGATGGTCACGACCATGTCCTCGTCGGCGATGAGGTCCTCGACATCCAGGTCCTTCTCAACCTGGCTGATCTCGGTGCGGCGCTTGTCGCCAAACTTCTTGGAGATCTCGCGCATCTCTTCCTTGATGACGCCCAGGATCTTCTCCTCATGCGCCAGCAGGTCCTCGTAGTAGGCGATGGCGCGGCGCAGGCCGTCCAACTCTTCTTGGATCTTGTCGCGCTCCAGGCCGGTCAGGCGGCGCAGCTTCATCTCGAGGATGGCCGTGGTCTGCTCGGGCGTAAAGCCAAAGCGCTCGATCAGGCGGCTGCTGGCCTCGGAGTCGGTCTGCGAGGAGCGGATGATGCTAATGACCTCGTCGATATGGTCAAGGGCCATCAGGTAACCCTCGAGGATATGCGCTCGGGCCTGGGCCTTCTTAAGGTCGAAGCGGGTGCGGCGAGTGACTACGTCGACCTGGTGGTCGATGTAGTGCTGCAGCATCTCGTGCAGGCTCAGGCATTTGGGAACGCCGTTGACGAGTGCCAGGTTGTTGGCGCCAAAGGTCGTCTGCAGCGAGGTGTACTTATACAGGTTGTTGAGCACGACCTGCGGAATGGCGCCCTTCTTGAGCTCGATGACCAGACGGATACCCTTCTGGTTGGACTCATCGCGCATATCAGAGATGCCCTCGATGCGCTTGTCGTTGACGAGCTGGGCGATCTTCTCCTGCAGGGTGCCCTTGTTGACCATGTAGGGAATCTCGGTAAAGACCAGGCGGCTGCGGCCGGTCTTGGTGGACTCCACATGTGCCTTGGCACGCACGGTAATAGAGCCGCGGCCGGTCTCGTAGCTCTGCTTAATGCCGGCGCTGCCCATGATGATGGCGCCGGTGGGGAAGTCCGGACCGGGCATGATCTGCATGAGCTCGTCGACGGTGGCCTCGGGGTTGTCAATCAGGTAGCAGGTGGCCTCGATCGCCTCGGTGAGGTTATGCGGGGCGATGTTGGTGGCCATGCCGACGGCGATGCCCTGGCTGCCGTTGACCAGCAGGTTGGGGAAGCGCGCAGGCAGCGCCACGGGCTCGGCGAGCGATTCGTCGTAGTTGGGCTGCCAGTCGACGGTATCCTTCTGCAAGTCACGCAGCAGTTCCATGGCGGGCTTGGCCAGGCGGCTCTCGGTGTAACGCATGGCCGCCGCGCCGTCGCCGTCGATGTTGCCGAAGTTGCCGTGACCGTCGATGAGCGGCGTGCGCATGGAGAACCACTGCGCCAGGCGGACCATGGCCTCATAGACCGCGGAATCGCCGTGCGGGTGGTACTTACCGATAACTTCGCCGACCGTCCAAGCCGACTTCTTGTGCGGGCGGTTGGGGTAGATGCCGCTCTCGTTCATCGCGTACAGGATGCGGCGGTGCACCGGCTTTAAGCCGTCGCGCACGTCCGGCAGGGCGCGCGCCGTGATGACCGACATCGAATACTCGATGAACGACTGCTTCATCTCGCGGCCAAACTCCGAAATCTGGAGCTGGCCGCCGTTGATATCCTCGCCGGCCGAGGCGCCGCGATCGACTTCGCCAAAGCTCTCCTCGAGCTCGGCGTCGTCGTCTTCTTCCTCATCATCATCGGCATCGGGGTTATAGGCGTCCGGGTCGCCGTCCTCGCCCTGCTCAGCGCGGGCAAGCAGGCGCTTCAGATCGTCGGGCATGCCAGCGTCGCCGGCCTCGTCCATACCCTCGTTATTGTTGATATCGTCTGCCACGTTACCTCCTCTTAAGCATCAAGGAATCGTGCATCATGTGCGTGTTTTTCAATGTACTCGCGGCGATAGCCGACCTCGGAACCCATCAGCTCGCGCACGGCGCGGTCCGCCACCACGGCGTCCTCGATCGACACACGCTGCAGGATGCGGGTCTTGGGATCCATCGTCGTCGAGGCGAGCTGCTTGGGGTCCATCTCGCCCAGGCCCTTGTAGCGCTGGACGGTATAGCCCTTGCGCTTTTTGGTAATCTTGCCGTCCTTGGCCTTGCCATCCTCGTCGTTATCGTCGGGGTTCAGGCCCAGACTCTGGATGGTGTCGCGCAGGATCTCGTCTTCGGGCTGGCGGCCGTTGGGATACACGTAGTGGATCTTGTTGCGCACCTTAATGCCAAAGATGGGCGGGCAGGCAACATAGACATAGCCGGCATCGATCAGCGGACGCATGTACTTGTAGAAGAACGTCAGCAGCAGGATGCGGATATGCGCACCGTCGACGTCTGCATCGGTCATGATGATGATCTTGTGGTAGCGCGCCTTGGTGATATCGAAGTCGCCGCCGTCGCCGGCACTCGTCGTGACGCCGCAGCCGATCGCGGTAATCAGCGACTGAATGGTGTCACTCGAGAACGCGCGATGGTCACCAACGCGTTCGACGTTCAAAATCTTGCCGCGCAGGGGCAGAATCGCCTGGATGTCTCGGCGACGGCCGTCCTTGGCCGAACCGCCTGCCGAGTCGCCCTCTACGATGAAGAGCTCGGTCAGCTCGGCATCGCGCACCGAGCAGTCGGCGAGCTTACCGGGCAGGGACGCCGTCTCGAGCAGGCTCTTGCGGCGGG
>CAJLLN010000044.1:0-11839 GCA_905207495.1 uncultured Collinsella sp.
CCGGCTCCCGCCGCCGCACTCGGCGAGCTCGGTCGTTGCTTCATTAAGCTCGGCCGTCCGGCGGATGCCGTGGAGACCTACCGCACGGCTATCGACTTTGCCGGCCCCCGCGACGACACGCGTGCGCTCAATGCCGGCATGGGTCAGGCGCTTTCTGCCGCCGGCCGTCCCTCCGACGCACTCGGCGCCTTTAACGCCGCTACTGCCGATGGCATCTACCAGCTCACTTCCGAGCAGGCCGATGAGCTTGCCCGCGTGCATGATTCGCTTGCCGCACTGTCTGCCCAGACGGCTATGGCCACGGCTCCGGCGCCCGCGATGGACGCTCCTGCCGTCGATCCGCTCGATCCTACGGGCGCGACCGGTCAGTTTATGCCCGATCCCTCGGACACCGGCTTCTTTACGCTGTCCGAGTCCGAGATGGTCCAGCAGGACCGTCAGGATCGTAAGCAGGCCAAGGTCCGTCGTCGCCATCGCCACACGGGTCTCAAAGTCTTCATCGTGCTGCTTCTGCTCATTTTGATCGCCGCGGGCGGTCTGGGCTTTGCCTACACGCGCGGCTTTGGGTTCCCGTCTCAGGAGTCTGTCGTTTCCGATCTGTTCCAGGCTGCCGGGGACGGTGACACCGCAAAGGCCGAGTCTTGCCTGGCCTCGAGTCTGTCCGAGGACGCCAAGTCGATGATCATCTCTTCGATTCCGCAGGGCGCCACCGTGTCCGTGGAGGGCATGGATCAGTCCATGACCGAGACGACCGCTAAGGTGAAGGCATCGCTGTCCAAGGGCGGCGAGCAGGAGTACACCGTCAAATTCGTGCGCTCCGACAACCATATCGGCTGGGCCGTTTCCTCGCTCGATATGGATTTCTCGGCTGCTGACAACCAGTAGTGACCTTATGGGATTTAGCTTTGCCCGGCGCTTCACCGCAAGTGAGGTGCCGGGCTTGCGCTAGTATGATGAGCTAGTAGTTTTCCAGCAATCATCCAACACATCAGGAGTTGCGTTGTTTTCTTTGATGGATATGTTCTTCGGTAGCTATGCGGGCGATCTTGCCATCGACCTCGGCACCGCAAATACGCTTGTCTCCGTGCGCGGCAAGGGCATCGTCATTCGCGAGCCCTCTGTTGTCGCCATCGACAAGAACGACGAGCGCATCCTGGCGGTCGGTATCGAGGCAAAGCGCATGCTCGGCCGTACGCCCGGCAACATCGTGGCCGTTCGTCCCCTGAAGGACGGCGTCATCGCCGACTTCGATGTTACCGAGGCCATGCTTCGCTACTTTATCGACAAGGCGTCCGAGAAGCGCTATCCGTGGACCCCGCGTCCGCGCGTTGTCGTCTGCGTTCCTTCCGGCGTCACGTCGGTCGAGAAGCGAGCTGTCTTTGAGGCCACGATCCAGGCCGGTGCCCGCCAGGCCTATCTGATCGAAGAGCCTATGGCCGCCGCTATCGGCGCCGACCTGCCCGTCGAGGAACCCACCGGCTCCATGGTCATCGACATCGGTGGCGGTACCACCGAGGTCGCTGTTATCGCCATGGGCGGCATCGTCGTCTCGCAGTCCATCCGTATTGCAGGCGACGAGTTCGATCAGGCCATCCTCACGCACGTTCGTGATGCCTACAACCTTGCCATCGGCGAGCGTACGGCAGAGGACATCAAGATCAAGGTCGGCTCCGCTGTGCCGCTCAAGGACGAGCTCGACGTCGAGGTCAACGGTCGCGACGTGATCACCGGTCTGCCCAAGACCGTGCGCATCGAGAGCGAGGAGATTCGTCGCGCGCTCAACAAGCCGCTCGACGAGATGGCCAAGGCCGTCAAGGACGCCCTCGATGCCACGCCGCCCGATCTTGCCTCTGACCTTATGTACTACGGCATTTTGCTGACCGGTGGTGGCGCTTTGCTACGCGGACTCGACGTGCGTCTGCGCGATGAGACCGGCGTTTCGGTCAACGTCAGCCCCACGGCGCTCGATAACGTCGTTAACGGCTGTGCCCGCGTGCTCGAGGCCAATGCGTTTGATGGCGGCTTCGTCCAGACCAATGCTTAATTTCCAAAAGGTGGATTCCATTTGGCACGATCTTCGGGTTTCTCCACAAATCTGAATATCAAGCGACAATCAACGGGTATGCGCCCGTTGATTGTTTTCAGCCTGATTTCGGTGTTGCTGCTCACGTTTTACATCCGCGAGGGCGAGGCAGGGCCGATTCATGCCGTGCGTTCGGGCGTAACGACGATTACCTCGCCGGTGCGTTTTGTGGGCTCGGCTGTGGCGGCTCCTTTCAATGCCATCGGCAACGTGTTCTCTAACCTTACGGCGTCGCAGGACACGCTCGACGAACTCAAGAAGCAAAACGAGGAACTGACCTCTAAGGTTGCTGAGCTCTCCGAGGCTCAAAAGACCGCTGAGCGTCTGGAGGGGCTGGTCGGCCTGCAGTCGACCTACAACCTTAAATCGACCGCAGCTCGTATTGTCGGTGCCTCCGGCGATGCCTGGACCTCGACCGTTACCATCGACAAGGGCTCTGCCGACGGCCTTACCATCAACATGCCCGTGACGAGTTCTGCCGGTGTTATCGGCCAGATCATCGAGGTATCGGCCAAGACCTCTACCGTGCGCTTGATTGGCGACGAGAACTCGGGCGTGTCCGCTATGGTGCAGGACACGCGCGCTCAGGGCATGCTGCAGGGTCAGGCTGACGGCACGCTGCGTCTTGAGTACGTGAGCGTCGACTCCGACGTTAAAGTCGGCGACATCATCGTGACCTCGGGCATCGGTGGTGTGTTCCCCAAGGGCCTTCCGCTTGGCACCGTCTCGTCGGTTGAGAAATCGGCAAACGACGTGTACTACACCATTGTGGTGCGCGCTCAGACAACGGCCGAGAACAACGAGGAAGTGCTGGTCATTACCTCGCTGACCGATGAACAGTCGGCCTCGGATGAGGACGTGAGCACGGCCAACAGCACGCCGCAGGGAACGTCGCGCGATGCTGCAACCAAGACGAAGGACGAGAGCTCGGATGACAGTTCCGACGCGTCCGAGACGACCGATTCCGGCTCGAGCGAATAGGGGGCATGTCCATGGATCTACACGAGCAGGGGATGAGCTCCCGCACGTTTGTAATCGCCGCCATCGTGTGCGTGCTGCTGCAGGCAGGCCTGGCACCGCAGATCTCCATTGCGGGCGGTCGCGTCAACTTCATGATTATCTTGGTGTGCCTAAGCGTGTTCTCTGGCGACCCGACCCGTGCCGTCGTGTGCGGTTTTTGCAGCGGCTTGTTCTATGACCTGTCCGCTGCCGTGCCGGTGGGCGTTATGTCGCTCCTGCTGACCGTGGGTTCTTTTGCCCTGGTGCACAGCGCCGTCGGTCAGACGGGCGGTACCCCGAGTGCGCGCGGCGTCACTGTGGGAGCCTTTGCGCTCGTCATTAATGTGATTTACAGCATCATCTTGCTGTTTATGGGTTTGGAGACGAGCTTTGTCGTGGCGATCTTCGGCCATGCGCTGCCGTCCTCGATCCTGACAGGTCTGGTTGCCATTCCGTTTTTGATGTCCGGCGTCGTGCCGCAGTCCGGCTATGGATTCTCCGCACGTGGCGGACGCCAGACGGGTATGCGCTTTAAGCCCAAGACCCGCAAGCTCAAATAGGGGAGGCCCGTAGATGTCTTCCCAGTTGACGGTTATTATCGCTGGTATCGTGCTGGTTGTGGCCATCGTGGTCGCGCTGGTCATCATGCGTCGTGGCGATTCCCGTTTTACCTACGATACGCAGCATGGAACGGCCCCGCGCGCCACCGAGGGCGAGGGCAATACCGCGGCGACCGCCTTTAAGGGCCGCTTTTCCATCCTCACCACGGGTGTGGGCGCGATGTTTGCGGCGCTCGCCGTCAAGCTGTGGGGCATGCAGATGGTCTCGTCGGACTATTACGAGAAGCAGGCTAATAGCAATCAGACTCGCACCGTTACCACTCCCGCTGTGCGCGGCCGCATCCTCGACCGCAATGGCGTGGCGCTTGTCCAGAACCGTCCCTCACTTGCTGTCGTGGCCTACCGCGACCTTGCCGAGGATGAGGTTCTGGTTCGCCATCTTGCCAACGTGCTTGGAATGCCTTACGTGGCGGTCCGTCGCAATATTCAGGACAATACAGAGGGCGCTCAGAGCCTGCATACCATCGCGACGGACGTCCGTCGCTCCACGGTTGCCTATATTCAGGAGCATGCCGGCGAGTTCCCGGGCGTCAAGATTGCCGAGCGTACCGAGCGCCAGTATCCATATGGCGAGACGGCATGCCATATCTTGGGCTATACCGGCACCATTACCTCCGAGCAGCTCGAGGCCCAGAATAAGAAAACCTCTGGCGATGATGATGCTTCTGCTGGCAAGATTACGTACCAGTCGGGCGATATCGTGGGCCAGGCGGGCGTTGAGAGCTACTACGAAAACCTGCTACAAGGTATTCGTGGCGAGCAGACCGTCAAGGTCGATGCCTCGGGCAATGTGACCGGTCAGGCCGGCGCCGTGCCCGCGAAGGCCGGCTCCGACATTAAGCTCACGCTCGACCTTAAGATCCAACAGGCCTGTGAGACGGCACTGGCGAGCGCTATCGAGCTTGCCAAGACCACTGGCTACAGCAATGCCGGCAACGGCGCTGTGGTGTGTCTCGATCCCAACAATGGCGAGATCCTGGGCATGGCGAGCGAGCCCAAGTTCGATCCGTCCGTCTTTATCGGCGGCGTCTCAAATGACGTGTGGACCGAGCTCAATGATGACAAGGGTTCGCACCCGCTGCTCAACCGCGCCATTAGCGGACAGTACATGTCGGCTTCGACCATCAAGCCGCTCTCGGCACTGGCCGGTCTTGAGTTTGGAACCTACACTTCAACGCAGACAACCAACTGCACGGGCTATTGGACGGGTCTGGGCAAGTCGTGGGGCAAGCGCTGCTGGCTGACGTCTGGCCACGGCACCATGACGCTGCAATCGGGTATCGCCAACTCGTGCGACCCTGTCTTCTACGACATGGGCAAGGCGTTCTTTTATGACGAGCAACATTCCGAGGGCCTGCAAGAGGTCTTTCGTCGCTGGGGCCTGGGCAAGACCTGCGGTATCGATCTGCCGAGTGAAGGCGCGGGCCGTATTCCCGATGCCGAGTGGAAAGAGTCGTACTTCACCGACGCCTCTGCCGAGGACCGCAAGTGGAATGCCGGCGATATGACCAACATCGCTATCGGCCAGGGTGACATCCTGGTGACGCCCCTGCAGATGGCGTGTGCCTATATGGGTCTTGCCAACGGCGGCAAACAGTACGTGCCTCACGTATTTTTGTCTGCCGTATCGCGCGATGGCGACGGCGATGCCTATAAGTACAACGGCAAGGGCAAGAAGAAGCGCCTGGAGGCCAAGATCAACAGCGATTCGGATTTGGCTCTTGTTCGCAACGGCATGCACGACGTGATTTACACGGCATCGACGTCCCTGGCGGCTCACTTTGGCACCCTGACGCCGCAGGTATACGGCAAGTCGGGCACGGGCGAGAAAAGCGGCGAGGACGAATACGCGTGGTTCTGCGCCTATGCACCGGCCGATGATCCCAAGTATGTCATCGCTACTGTCCTGGAGCAGGGCGGCGGTGGCTCAGATACCGCGATGCATGTCGTGCGCGACGTGCTCGGTGTGATTTATGACGAGCCCGATACCTCTTCGGCCTCGGGCGATTCTTCGGTTCGATAGGAGGTTGCGATGGATTTTTCTCCGGCGGATCTGTTCCGTTCAACCAAGACTGGCTCTCGCAGCAGCCTGGACCGCGTCAACAAGCAACTTTCGGCCTCGCGCGGCACGTTTCGCCAAAAGGTGCATATCGGTGTGCTCGTGGCCACTGTGGCGCTCGTCGCCTACGGTGCCATCATCATCTGGTCGGCTTCGCAGTTTAAGGCCGATGCTTCGTTCTCACGCCATCTGCTGGGAATCGGCATCGGAGCGGTGCTGGCGGTGTTGGTCTGGCGTACCGACCTGCGCGGTATTTCCAATTTCTCGACGGCGTTGCTCGTCATCGACCTGATCGTGATCTTCTCGCCCAAGATTCCGGGCCTGTCCTATACGGGCGGTCTGGGCATGACGGGCTGGATCAAGATTCCCGGTATCGGTTTGACGTTCCAGCCGGTTGAGCTTGCCAAGCTCATCACCATCTTCTTTATTGCTACGCTTGGCTCGCAGTATAACGGTCGCATCGATACCGTTCGCGACTACGTCAAGCTCTGCGGCATGCTGTCCATTCCGTTTTTGGCCGTCGTTGCCATGGGCGACCTGGGCTCGGGCCTGGTTGTGTTGGTTTCGGGCGCCATCGTCATTTGTATGAGCGGCGCACGCCGCGAATGGGTGCTGTCGACCCTGGCCCTGCTCGTGGGCCTGGTGGCCCTCGTTCTGGCGCTCGATTCGGTTTTTGATTCGTTGCTCGGCCACGATGTGCTCATCAAGCAGTATCAGATGAACCGTCTGACGGTCTTTATCGACCCCGATAATGCCGATTCGGACGATGCCTACAACCTGCAGCAGTCGCTTATCGCCGTTGGCTCGGGCGGCTTCTTTGGTAAGGGTTTGGGCCATGCGACGCAGTCGGCCGGCGGCTTTCTGCCTGAGTTCCACACCGACTTCGTCTTCGCCTTCCTGTCCGAGACCTTTGGCTTTTGCGGTTCCTTTTTGCTCCTGTGTCTCTACGTGCTGTTGATCTTTTCGACGATTCGCGTTGCCTTTAAGTGTGAGTCGCTGTTTTTGCGTCTTTCGTGTGTGGGCATCGTTGGCATGTGGGCGTTCCAGACCTTCGAAAACATCGGCATGTGCATCGGCATGATGCCGATTACCGGTATTCCGCTACCGTTTATTAGCTTCGGTTCGTCTTCGATGATGATTCAGCTGCTGACGGTGGGTATCGTACAATCCATATGGCGGCATCGTTCGGGCGCCGCGTAACCGCTGGAGGGGTTTGCTATGAAAATTCCCGTAGATAAGCTGACCCGCGCTTTTAAGATGGGCGCGTCCGTTAAGAAGGATTCCGATACGCCGGTGCGCGTCTCGGTCTATCTGGATTCGTCCGCCTCGCGCTTTCTGGCCGAGACGGTGCGTGACGCCTTTGTGCCGCAAACGACCTCGGGTATTGTGCGCGTCGAGCGTCTGGGGGAGGAGCGAATTGCTCCAAAGACCGATACCGATGTGGTGCTGGTGCTCTCGTGTGGTTCCGACCGCTTGGAGAGTGCCGTGCAGGAGCTCGTGATCGCCGGCGCGCCCGTGTGCGTGCTTGCCGAGTCTGCTGTGGAGGCGCCGTTTATCGAGGAGTCCACGCCCATGCTCGGCGTGGTGGCGGCAACCGATAAGACGTATCTGCTCGAGACGCTTGCCCGCTGGATTCTCGATCGCACCGACAAGGAAACGGCTTTTGCGGCGAACTTTGCCTTCATGCGCATCGCGGCGGCCAATCGTATCATCACCTCGTGCGCGCTTACCAATATGGCGACCGGTGCACTGGTGTTTTTGCCGGGCGCCGATTATCCCGTTATGGCGCTGGCGCAGGTGGGCATGCTCTTTGAGCTCGCTGCCGTCTTTGGACGCGGCATTAAGCCTGAGCGCGGCTACGAGGTCGCTGGCGTGCTTGCCGGCGGTCTTGTGATCCGCGCGGTCACCCGCGCGCTCGTCAAACAGACGCCGCATATTGGGTTTGCCGTCAAGGCGCTCACTGCTGCCGCGGGCACCTATGGCATGGGCCGTGCGCTCGTTTCGCTTTACGAGCGCGATGTCGATTACAGCCGTGCCAACGAGGTGGTCACTGCCACGTTCTCCCGCGTTCGCGATCTGGTGACCACGGTCGCGGGCGCTACCCGTCCTATGGCGTCCTACCAAGACGCATCAGATCTCGCTGCTTAGGGGTTTTCCGTTGCGCGTTGCATACCAAGACTGTTTTCATTTAATTGAGCCGCTGCTCGCCAAGGTCGAGAAGCCGAGCCGCTATATCGATCACGAGTGGGGCACGCTTTCCAAGGCCGATGCCGACTACCGTTGCTGCCTGATCTACCCGGATGTGTACGAGGTCGGTCTGCCCAACCAGGGCATCGCCATCCTCTACAATATCCTTAACCAGGCCGAGGGCATCTCCTGCGAGCGCGGCTATGTGCCGTGGCCCGATATGGGCGACGCCATGCGCGAGGCAGGCATTCCGCTGCTCTCGCTCGAGGGCGCAGCGCCGGTCGCTTCGTTTGATATTGTTGGCCTGCATGTGCCGCACGAGATGGCGGTGACGAACTTCCTCGAGGCACTCGACCTCGCTGGCATTCCGCTGTTAGCGGCCGACCGAGGCGAAGACGACCCCATCATCATCGCCGGCGGTCCCTCGGTGTACAACCCCGAGCCGTACGCGGCTTTCTTCGATGCCATCCTCATCGGCGAGGGCGAGGAATCGCTGCTCGAGACCTGCCAGCTGCATCGCCGCCTGCGTGACGAAGGGGTCCCGCGCGCGCAGATTGTCGAGCAGCTTGCATCCATTGCCGGCAACTACGTGCCGTCGCTCTATGAGGTTCGTCACGACGAGCCCTGCTCGCCGCATGGCTACACCGTGCCGCGTGAGGGCAAGGATGCGCCGACCGTGGTCTACAAGCGCGTCGTCGAGGATTTCGGCGCCACGAATCCGCTGTCGCAGTCGTGCGTGCCCTATGCGCAGCTGGTCCACGACCGCCTGTCTATCGAGATCCTACGCGGCTGCGCCCGCGGCTGTCGTTTTTGCCAGGCCGGCATGACGTATCGCCCGGTGCGCGAGCGCTCGGCCGACCAGATCGTCTCGTCGGTGATTCTGGGTCTGGAAAAGACCGGCTATGACGAGGTGTCGCTGACCTCGCTCTCCACGACCGACCATTCCTGCATTCGCGACGTGCTCGGCAGGCTCAACCGTCGCCTGGAGGATACGGGTATTCGCGTGTCTATTCCGTCGCAGCGCCTGGATTCGTTTGGCGTGGATATGGCCGAGTCGGTCGCCGGCGAAAAGAAGGGCGGCCTGACGTTCGCGCCCGAGGCCGGCAGCCAGCGCATGCGCGACATCATTAACAAGAACGTGACCGAGGAGGACCTGGACCGTGCGGCCAAGGCGGCCTTCGAGGCCGGCTGGAACCGCATGAAGCTCTACTTTATGATGGGCCTTCCCGGCGAGCGCGACGAGGACATCGTGGCCATCGCCAATCTGGCTGATCACGTACTGGAGCTCGGTCGTTCCGTGGTGCCTAAGGCTCGTCGCGGCTCGATCTCGGTGTCCATCTCGGTTTCGGTCTTTATCCCCAAGGCTGCCACGCCGTTCCAGTGGTGCCCGCAGCTCGACTACGATGACGTCAAGCGTCGCCAGAAGCTGCTTGTCACGAGCGTTCGCAACCGTGCCGTCCGCGTGCATTACCACGATGCCGAGACCTCGCTCATTGAGGCCGCGCTGTCCCGCGCCGGTCGTGACATGACGCCCGTCATCATCGATGCTTGGCGCGCGGGCTCTCGCTTTGACGCCTGGGTAGAGCATTTCTCGCTCGATAACTGGAAGGAGGCTGCTGCCAAAAACGGTATCGACCTCAATGAGCTCGTGCACCTGCCCTACGAGTTGGACTGGCGCCTGCCGTGGGAGCATGTGAGCCCCGGCTGCACGCGCGGCTTCCTCGAGCGCGAGTACCGTCGCTCGCTCGAGGGCATCACGACTCCCGACTGCACCCGCACGTCGTGCACCGGCTGCGGGATCTGCCCCACGCTCCACGCCAAGAATGTATTGATGGGTGATCGCGCATGAGTGAGCGCCTGACCGACAACCCCTCGCTCTTTAGGCTTCGTGTTCGCTATGGCAAGCGCGATCGCCTTAAGTACCTGGGCCATCTCGAAGTAATTCATACCATTGAGCGCATCGTGCGCCGTGCGGGACTTCCCTATGCCGTCACGCAGGGCTTCTCTCCGCACATGCGCGTGGGCTTCTCTTCGGCGCTACCGGTTGGTACGTCGTCGACCTGCGAGTGGTATGACCTGTTTATGACCGAGTTCGTGGCGCTCGACGAGGCGTTTGGGCGCCTGGCTGCGGCGTCTCCGGCCGATCTGGCGCCCATCGAGGCGGCGTACATCGACGTGCGCACGCCGGCGTTGACGGCGCAGCTCACGCGCCTGTCGTACCGCATCGACCTGCACTTGGATCCCGAGGCGCCCGTAAGCGCCGACGAGGTGCGTCGTGCGATCGACATGCTGCGCGTGGCCCATGGCATCGACTACGCGCGCGGAAAAAAGAGCAAGCGCTTGGATTTGGATCACACGCTCGTTGGCTATGAGCTCACGGCGGGGGAGAGCCCGGACCATTTGGTGCTCATGCTCGACACCCATGCCGACAACGAAGGCTCCATGCGTCCGGAAATTTTGCTTTCCGCTGCTGATGTTTTGTTGCAGGGCTTGACCCCGGGCGTGGATGCACCTATTGTTTCCACCGGTATGCAAGACCTCGTGACCATCTGCTCCTACGATGTCGAGCGTCAGAATCAAGCATGCGAGGACGACGAGGGCCGACTCGTCAGCCCCATACCTGTGCGAACTTGTGGATTTGCTCCACATACTCGTTGACGGGGGTATTTTCGCCTGCTACTATATTCGGCTGTTGCACTAACTGATGCATGAAGGGCAAGTAAACATGTACGCAATCGTTAACACGGGCGGCAAGCAGTACAAGGTCGCCACCGACGATGTCATCACCGTCGAGAAGATCGAGGGCAATGAGGGCGACAAGATCACCCTGCCGGTTATCTTCCTCAACGATGGTAAGAAGATCGTCACCGATCCCGACAAGCTGGCCAAGGCCAAGGTTACCGCTCAGATCGTTGAGCAGTTCAAGGGCGAGAAGCAGCTGGTCTTCAAGTTCCACAAGCGCAAGCGCTATCGTCGTCTGAAGGGTCACCGTCAGCAGCTCACCAAGCTGAAGATCGTGAAGGTTCAGGCTACCTCCCGCGCCAAGAAGGCTGTCAAGGCAGAGGCTGAGGCTGTTGCCGAGGCTCCCGTCGCCGAGTAGATTACACTCGTAACGAAAGAGTAGGTATACACAATGGCACACAAAAAAGGACTCGGTTCCTCCCGTAATGGCCGTGACTCCCGCGGTCAGCGCCTTGGCACGAAGCGCTATGCCGGCCAGACGGTAACCACGGGCACGATTCTCGTCCGTCAGCACGGCACGCACATCCACCCGGGTGAGAACGTTGGCCGTGGTAAGGACGACACGCTGTTCGCGCTGGTCGACGGTACCGTTGAGTTCCACAAGGGTATCAAGCACAGGGTCAGCGTACGCCCGCTCGCGAACGCGTAATTCACCCTTCATAGAGCACATATGTGGGAGGCACTTGAGTTTTAGGATTCAAGGGTCTCCCTCTTTTTTGTAGGAGGCGATTCTGTTGTCACAGTTCACCGATATCAGCCGCATTAACGTGTGCGGCGGCGACGGCGGAGCCGGATGCATGTCGTTTAGGCGCGAGGCATTTGTCCCCAAGGGCGGCCCCGATGGCGGCGACGGCGGTCGTGGCGGCAATGTCGTCATCCAGGCCGATGCTCAGCTGTCTTCGCTGATCGATTACCGCTTTAAGCATCACTTCCGCGCCGAGCGCGGCACGCACGGGCAGGGTGCCCGTCGTAACGGTAAGAGCGGCGAGGACCTGATTCTCAAGGTCCCTATGGGTACCGTGGTGCGCGAGCTCGACCCCGAGACGCAGACCCCGATGTTCGAGATTGCCGACCTCGTTCACGATGGCGAGCGCGTTGTCGTGGCGCCCGGCGGTGCCGGCGGCCTGGGCAACACGCACTTTGTGACGT
>CAJLLN010000045.1:0-11819 GCA_905207495.1 uncultured Collinsella sp.
TGGACTTGCGGAACGGGTTGGGCTGCTGGAACACCATGCCAATGGAACGGCGCAGCTCGTAGGTGTTTTCGGTCTTGGTGTTCACGTTGCGCCCGCGATAGTTGATCTCGCCCTCCACGCGGCAGCCGCGAATCTCGCGATTCATGAGGTTGAGGCTACGCAAGAAGGTCGACTTACCGCAGCCCGAAGGCCCAATGAGCGCCGTGATCTCGCCCTTGTGGAAGTCGAGCGACGTATTGTGCAGTGCATGGTGGTCGCCATAGTACACGTTGACGTCCTTGGTGGAGAGCACGACCTCGTCGCTCACGGCCTTGCCGCTCACGCGCACGCGCTTCTCGCTCTCCCCCACGCTCGACAGGAAGTCCTGGGTCTCGGACGATGCCGCTTCGGTTGCGGGCGTTGCATTCATCTCGCTCATTCGGCCGTCATCCTTCTTGCCAGTTGCTTGCCCACGATACGGGCGACTACGTTAAACAGCAGCACGCAAATCATCAGCAGCGCCGCGGTGCCCCAAACAATCTGCTGGGCCTCGGGGCTGCCCTCGCCATAGATCTTGTAGATGTGCACGGCGAGCGACTCGCCGGGACGGAACACGTTCCAAGCGCAGGTGGGGCTCGACAGGTTAAAGCTCAAGAAGTTCAGGCGAACCGGCGAGCTCATACCCGAGGTAAAAAGCAGTGCTGCGGCCTCGCCAAACACGCGACCGGCCGAAAGCACGATGCCCGTCACGATGGCAGGCATGGCCTCGGGGATCAGGATGTGCAGCGTGGCCTCCCAGCGAGTGAGGCCCATGGCCAGGCACGCATCGCGCTGGGCCTGCGGCACGTCCTCGAGCGCCTGCTGGATCACGCGCACCAGGATGGGGATGTTGAACATGGTGAGCGCGACGGCGCCGGAGATGATGGAGTACTTCCAGCCCAGCTGCACCGAGAACACCAGAAAACCGAACATGCCGACGACGATGGAAGGCAGCGAGGACAACGTCTCGATGGCGGTGGAGGCGATGTCGCGGATGGGTCCGTCCGGCGCGTACTCAACCAAAAAGACCGCTCCGCCCAGGCTGATGGGCACCGAGATGATCAGGGTGATCAGCAGCAGGTAGAACGAGTCGAACAGCTGGTAGAGCACGCCGCCCTGCGTTCCGTTGGCGCGCGACGGCTCCGTGAGAAAGCCCGGCTGGAACAGCGTCGAGATGCCCTCGAACAGGATATAGGCCACCATGGAGACGACGATGAGCATGACGATGGCGACGATCGCCGTCAACACGCCCGTGGCGAAGCGGTACTGCTTTTGGACACGCCCGAGCCTCGCCTCGTCGATGTGGATACGCGTGCTAGCCACGAGCCTTCGCCCCCTTGCGGCCGATAAGGTGGATGATCAGGATGAAGATGAGACTCATGCCCATCAGCAGCAGGCCGAGCGCCCACAGAACATCGTCTTGGGCCGAGCCCTCGGCATAGACTGCCATGGACGTGGTGAGCGTGGTGGTGATGGTCGAAGCCGGCGACAGCAGCGACGTCGGCATGGCCTCGATGCCGCCGATGACCATGCGCACGGCGAGCGTCTCGCCAAAGGCGCGGGTCATGCCCAAGATAACCGCGGTCATGAGCGACGGCATGGCGGACTTGAGCACCACGTGCCAGATGGTCTGCCAGCGGGTGTAGCCCAGCGCGAGCGAGCCCTGGCGGTAGCCGTCGGGCACGGCGCGCAGGCCATCGACCGAAAGCGTGGTCATCGTCGGCAGAATCATGACCGCCAGCACGATGGCGCCGGGCAAGATGCCCAGGCCCGTGCTCACGTGGAAAACGCTCTTCATAAGACCGACGACCACGTGAAAACCGATCAGGCCAAAGACGACCGAGGGGATGCCGGTCAAAAGCTCAATGAGCGGCTGAAAGATCTTAGAGCCAAACTTAGGGCTAATCTCGACCGCAAAGATGGCAGAGCCGATGGCGATGGGCAGCGCGATAAGCGTGGAGAGCACCATGACCGCAAACGAGGTGACGATCAGGGGCAGGGCGCCGGTGTAGGGCAGGCCGTTTTTGGCCGTGTTGGCCAGGTCCCACTTGGTGCCGGTGAAAAACTCGACGACCGAGACGCCGTCTTTGACAAAAGCCGAGAGGCCCTTTTGGGCGACCATAAAGATGAGCGCGGCAACGACAAGCGTCACGAGCGCTACGCACGCGCCCGTGACGCCCAGGCCCACGTTCTCAAGGTCGCGCTTTGGCAGCTGTTTTGCCATTGCAAACCTTTCCGGGGCGATTACTTATTTAGCAGAGACCTTGCCGCTGGCGTCCTTGACGACCTTCATGGCAGAGACGGGGATGAAGCCCTGCTCCTCGACGAGCTTGCCCTGGACGTCGTCGGAGCATGAACTCCAGGAAGGCCTTGGTGGCCTCGTCGGCGTCCTTGGAGCAGTACATGTGCTCGGTAGCCCAGATCTTGAAGGAGTCATCAGTGACATTCTTGCTCTTGGGCTCGACGCCCTCGACCTTGATGGCGTTGAACTTGGAGTCATCGAAGTGCGAGAAGTCGAGGTAGGAGATGGCGTTATCGGTGCTGCCCATCTGAGTCTGGACGTCGCCGGACTTGTCGAGCTCGGCGTCGCCCTTAAAGTCGACGGCCTCGTCGCCAAAGACGGCGGCCTCGAAGGTGGCGCGGGTGCCGGAGCCGGCCTTGCGGTTGAGGACGACGATGGTGGCGTCGTCGCCGCCGACCTCCTTCCAGTTGGTGATCTGGCCAGAGAAGATGCCCTTGAGCTGCTCGAGGGACAGGTCGTCGACCGTCACGTTCTTGGAGACGACGGGACCCATGCCCACGACGGCAACCTCGTGGTCGACGAGGTTCTTGACCTGGTCGGCCTCGAGCTTGGTCTCGGCGAAGACGTCGGAGCTACCGATGGTGACGGTGCCTGCGGCGACAGCGGTCAGACCCTTGCCCGAACCGTTGCCCGAGCCGGAAACGGAGACGTCCGGGTTGGCATCCATGAACTTCTCGGCAGCAGCCTCGACGAGAGCCTGGAACGAGGAGGCACCGTCGTAGGTCACCTCGCCGGAGACGGACTCGGCAGTAGCAGCGGCGCTGCCCTTGTCGGCGGCGTTGGAAGCACCTGCGCCGCCGCAACCAACGAGACCGAGACCGACGATGCTGGCAAGACCACCAGCGAGGCCGAGGAACTGACGACGAGAATAAGCCTGATCGAGCATGATCTTCCTTTCGTACATGCGACTCGCGAGCACCCTGCCCGCTTTGCTGTTTGGAAAGATACGGCCTCGATCCGGCGACGACCGCGTTATCTGCGGTTTCTTACGGTCATTTGATAGGCCCTTACCGCAAGCGCAGCACGGCCTTTACAAACGAATAACAAACCCGGCATTTAGCGTGGCACGCCTTTTACACCAGAGAAAGGTAGTCATTGGGGACGTTCTTAAACGACCAGTCGTTGGGGACAGTCTTTGCGGATTGCCAAAAAGGAGTGTCCCAACCTGCCGGCATTTGGGGACGTTCCTTATCTGCCGGCACAAAAGGAACGTCCCCAAATGACGCAAAAAAGCCCGGGCAAAAGCACCGGGCTCGTAATGCAAGTTTGTATCCAAGCAGGATATAGGGGTTTTCCAGGTGCCCGAGATTGCCCCGAAAGAGGAGCGCCGCGTACTTTGGTACGCAAGCGACGGTTTGAGGGGCAAGGTCGGGTGCCTGGGGAAGCCCTACAGCTCAAGTTCGTTGAGGCGCAGGATGGCCACGATATAAATCTTGAGCGCCTGCTTGAGCTGGTCCTCGTTGGCGCACTCGTTGGGACCGTGCATCTGGCCGCCCCACTCGGGCAGCTCCAGGCCGGTCTCCTCGGGGCCAAACGAGACGGCGCGGGCAAAGTTGCGCGCGTACGTGCCGCCGCCCATAGCAAAGGGCTCAGCATGCTTGCCCGTAAACTCGTTATAGGTATCAATAAGCGCCTTCACGGCCGGATCGTCGGCAGACACCGAGAACGGCACCTTAGCGCGACCCAGCTGACACGTCACGCCAAAACGGCCCACGAGCGGGTCGAGCTGCTCGCGGATGGTATCGGCACTCGTGCTGTCGGGGAAGCGCACGTCGATGACCTGCTCAATATGGCCATCCGCCACGCGGATGACGCCAGCGTTGCAGGTAAGCGGGCCAAACGCCGGACTCGTCGCATCGATACCCAGGCCGCGGCCATAGGCATCCGCATGCACAAAGGCCAGGAACTTGACGAACTCATGCTCGGCAGGCGTCAGCAGGCGCTCGTCGCGTGCACCAAACGCGTCCTCGGCCTCGCGCAGATACGACACGATCAGGCCGACGGCATTGATCGTTCCCTCGGGCATCGAAGCATGGCCACCGATACCGTGGGCGAAAATCTGCGCATGGCCATTATCAAGTGCCGTGATCTCCAGACGATCGGCGTTCTCGACCGGCGCCGGCAGCTCATCGGCGGCAATCGCGAGCTCGCAGATGGACTGCGACGGAATGGCATTGCTCGCCTCGGAGCCGCTCCACGACACGATGCGCCCGCCGTCGATCTTGGGGCTCACGAACGTCGCCCCAAACTGGCCCTTCTCGGCATTGCAGACCGGGAACTCGGCATCGGGCGTAAACAAAAAGTCGGGGTCTGCGTGATTTTCCAGATAATGGTGAACGTCGGACATGCCCACTTCCTCATCGCAGCCCAGCAGCGCGCGGAAGGTATAGCGCGGCACAATGCCGTGCTTGAGCAGGTAGGCACCGGCGTAGAGCGACAATCACCCGTTCAGGAGTGGGTCATCAATCACGCCACGGCCGAGCAGCCAGCCCTCGCGACGCTCCATCGCAAACGGGTCGGTGTTCCAGCCGGGGCCGGCGGGCACCACGTCCACGTGGCAGATGGTCGCGAGCTGCTTGTCGCCGCGACCCGGGATATCGGCAATGCCCACATAGCCCTCGTCGTCGCTCGTCTGGTAGCCGAGCTTTTGCGCAATGCCGAGCGCGCAATCGAGCGCATCACGAACCGGGCGGCCAAACGGCGCACCGGGCTCTGCATTGGCAGCAACGGCCACGGACGGATAGCTCACCAGTTGTTCGATATCGGCGACGACATCTTCCCAGACCTCGTCGACATACTCGATAACGCTCTGCTCCACCTGATTCATGGACGACCTCCTCACCAATGAGTGACGGGTACGCCCGCCCCTCACATTACGTCTATTAGATAGCGAAAAGTTTAGCAAGCTCGGCCACCGAGTGCACCACTGCATCGGCACCCGCCGCCTCGTGCTCGCCCGGCGCCGCCGCGCCCGAATAGATACCAATGCACGGCACGCTCATCGCGTGCGCGCCCTCGACGTCGTTAAAGCGATCGCCGATCATCACGGCATCGCCCGCCGTCGCACCGAGCTCTGCCAGGGCATCGCGGACCGAATCGGCCTTGGTCTCGCGCCCCTGCGGTGGATTCATGCCAACCACCGCCTCAAACTGCGATAGCCCCAGCTCGCCCACCATGTCAATGCACTTTGCCTCCATGCGTGACGTCGCCACGGCCAAGCGATGCCCCTGCGCGACAAGGCCATCGAGCAGCTCGGGCATTCCATCGAACACGGGATACTCTTCCGGTCCCAGCTCATCAAAAAAGGCACGGTACTCGTCGGCCACCACGAGCGACTCCTCGCGGGAAAAGCCATAAAAGTCATGGAAGCTCTTCCACAGCGGAGGCCCGATCATGCGACGCAGGTCACCCATCTGCGCCTCCGAAAACCCGCGCGCGGCAAGCGTCTTGCGCGTCGAGGTCATCACCGCCCGACCCGTATCTGCCACCGTGCCATCGAAATCAAACAGCACGACCGGCCGCTCGCATAGCTGTAATGCCGCCATCGGCACTCCTCTTCCCCAGTTGATGATTTCCACACCGACACTTCAAACTGTTGACTATTCAACAATTGAACCTAGCAATGTAGAGCAACTCCACTATACTTGTCGCACTTTGCTCTCAGAAGGCGGCGCTGCCGCGCCCCAACGAAAGGTGCAATTATGTCTTTTGCCATCATAACCGACTCCACGTCGGACATCTCCCCCGCCCGCGCCCAAGAGCTCGGCATTTACGTGATTCCGCTACATGTGATTATCGAGGGCGAGGACCTGCTCGACCAGGTGCAGATTACCGCCGAGGAATACGTCGCCCGCATGGCTGGCTCCGAGGAGTTGCCGCACACCTCGCAGCCGAGCGCCGGCGAGTTCAAGGCACTCTTTGACCGCGTGCGCGCCGACGGCCACGATAGCGCCATCTTTATCTCGCTGTGCAGCGAGTGGTCCGCCTGCTATGCCAACGCCAGTTTGACGGCCGAAACGCACGAGCTGGACGTGCGCTGCATCGACTCGCGCACCGGCTCCGGCGCCGAGGGCCTGCTGGTGGAGTACGCGCTGGCCATGCGCGAAGACGGCCGCAACTTGGACGAGACCGAGGCGCAGATCCGCGCGACGCTGCCCGACGCACACCTGTTGCTGATTCCCCGCACGCTCGAGAACCTCGTTAAGAACGGCCGCGCGCCCAAGCTCGCCGGCCAGCTCACGCAGATGCTCAACATTCGCCTGGCCGTTTCGCCGGAGTGGCAGTCGGGCGAGATCAAGGCCCTCAAGAAGGGTCGCGGCGCCAAGCGCATCGTCGCCAACACCATGGCAGATTGCCTCGCGTTTTTGGACGAGCACCCGGGCTCAAGCGTGCGTGTGCTCACGACCGGCGCCGCCGAGGAGCAGGAGCTTGTCAACGAGGCACTCGCGGGCCAGGATTACGTAGACGCCGGCACCGGCCCCATCGGCTGCACCATCGCCACCCACGTAGGCGTCGACGCCATCGCCATCAGCTACTGCCCCCGCTACTAACCTGCCAATTAGGGCTACCCATACCACTTGCGGTGGAATAGGGACTGTTTTTGGCTTATCAGCCGCAAATCAATCCCTATTCCACCGCAACTTAGAAGCAGTTCATTTGGGACGGGGCTAAAAAGACTGGTATCAAACGTTTCAGACCAGTCTTTTAGCCCCGTCCCATTTTACCTACCCTACATCAGCCCGCTCAGGGCGATGTCGACGGCTTCGTTGAGGTCGTCGGTGATGTGGACAAGGTCTGGATCGAGTGGGCTGATCATGCCGGCATCCATCACCGGGCCGTTGAGCCAGTCGAACAGGCCCCTCGCGGTACCCACTGGACAAAAAATGGCAAATATGAGTACCGCCACCAAATTAGTAGCAGCAAAATCTCGCCGGAATTGATCATTTCGATCAATTCCACGTCTTGCCAAGGCTCAAAATTCCGTGTTTAGTGGGTTAGATATATAGAATAATGTGGAATTGGTATTCTATTCTTACCAAATGTTATGAGACTACATTAACAACAGTACTCATATTTGACGTTATTTGACCACGGAGTCATTCGAGGACCCCTCCCCACGCCGCCAACACGCCCCATAGCCGCCAAAACACCTTTAACAACAGCCGCCGCACGTTTTGGCACCGGCTAATTGCCACTCACGGATCGGTACCCCACTATTACCGAACCAAAATCGAAGTCGCATATCTCATAAAGCTGAAATGACGTACCCTCATCCCAATGAACGCTGACAAGAATGGCATTCAAATGAGCAACGCCGTGCATCAATACGCCCTTTTCGGGAACGCCTTATTCAAACTCAATAAAACGGTTGTCCACGCTTCAGATCCGCGTAAGCAGATCGTAATCTGTAGCAACGGTCCAGACATCCGTTACGCAACACTCGAAGAATGGGACAAAGCCGGCAAATCTTTCGGCGAACGTGCACAGACCGAGGGCATCGTTACCAGCGCGAGCCCAGCGCGCGACAAACTCGAGCTCTTTCGCAATCTTTTTACCGGCCGCAAAGATGTGCACGCTCACGGGTATCGCAGAAAAGACGGGGGCATCGGCTATACACCCGCCTGCGCAAATGAGTGGAAGCCAGGCATTTGCCCCAAAGCAAACCATCACAGAATTAAATGCGCTGAATGTCGCAGCCGCACATTCCTTGAGCTGAACGATGCCGCCATTATCGCCCATTTCAAAGGCAGCGACGACAGGCTCCGGGACGTCATAGGTCAATATGTTCTCGACAAAGACTGCAACACAAATGTCCTTGTCATTGATTTTGACAAAGCCGATTGGAAAGAAGCGACAAACGCTATCAGGCTTGTCGTAAAAAACCATGGAATTAACGCTGCGGTCGAGCGATCAAGGTCAGGCAACGGCGCGCATATCTGGTTTTTCTTCCTAGAACCTATAAACGCAAAGACAGCACGAGATTTCGGTAGCTGCCTTATCGCCGAAGCAGCGGCACTCAACAAGACAATCACCTTCGAAGCCTTTGACCGAATGATACCCGCGCAGTCCACCATTCCTGAAGGCGGCTTTGGAAATCTCATTGCGCTGCCCTTTCAGGGAAAAGCGCAGCGGGAAGGAAACAGCGTATTTGTTGACGAACGATTCGAGCCCTTTCCCGACCAATGGCTTTACCTTTCGCAAATCCAACTAATCTCGCGTGCGACGGTGGATCGTCTGATCGAGGACACCAAAAACAAACCGCTTGGAATAGCAACAGCTGCAGCGACAAACAAAACCAGGCGCAATGTCCAAAAGCCACGAAAGCGGCTCCCGCTCACGCCACGAGACTTCCCCTCGAACCTGCTCGTCACACAAGCCGATATGCTCTACATCCCCGAAAAGTCTCTGAGCCCGGCAGCTCAAATGGAAATCCGCAGGCTTGCGACATTTGCCAACCCGGAGTTCTTCCGTGCGCAATCTATGCATCAATCAGTATTCGGCAAACCGCGACTCATAGACCTCAGCGAACTTAGAGATGGCCGCGTCGCGATTCCCAGAGGCTGCAAAGCCCAACTTGAGCAGCTGATTCAAGAAGCCCACGTTACTGCCCATTATTCAGACGAACGTAGCACAGGCAATCCAATTGAGATGGCATTCAAAGGGACCCTTCATCCCGAACAGCAAATTGCCGCCGACCAGATGCTTGAATACGAAGACGGAATCATGTCTGCGCCAACGGGCTTCGGTAAAACCGTCATCGGAGCTTATCTTATTGCCGCCGTTGGTCTTCCGGCGCTCGTCATTGTTCCAAAGACCGCGCTCATAGCCCAATGGAAATCGCAGCTCGAACGATTTCTCGACATTACGGACACCAGAGAGCCGGTCCGAACGCCAAAAGGACGAATCAGCAAAAAGCAACCTCCCCTTATTGGACAAATCGGAGGGGGCAAAACCGCCGTCAGCGGCCTTATCGACGTCGCTTCCTTTCAGTCGCTATCTGGCAAAGACTCCCAAACCGGGGAGCCGATAGTTAAGAACCTTGTTCGTAATTACGGCCTCATTATCTGCGACGAATGCCACCATGCTGCCGCGCCACAGCTCGAGCTCGTCCTCAAGTCCGCTCCAGCCAAATATATATATGGCCTCTCCGCGACACCCGAGCGCTCCGACGGACTCACGCGGGCGCTCTCGATGCTCTGCGGCCCGCTTCGCTATGTCATCGATCCAAAAACGCAGGCAATTCAGCAGGGCATCCAGCGCATCGTTCGACCGAGATTTACCGGCATTCGGCTATCCGCCTACGAGCCGGATGCAAGCTTCAATCAGATTCTCGATATGCTGTGTGCACATGCGGCAAGAAACGAATTGATTGTCGATGACGCCCTCGAAGCAGCGTCAAACGGTCGACATCCGCTCATACTATCCAAAAGGAAAAAGCATGCTGAGGAACTGTTCAGGTTGCTTAATGATCGCAGACACGAGCCCATACTCTTAACCGGAGAAATCGGCGCCAAAGAAAGAAAAGCGATACTGAACAGTCTTCCCGGCTTTGAGCATGAACATCGAATCATCGTCGCCACCGAAAGCCTTCTGAGCGAGGGCTTCGATCTGTCCTACCTTGACACCCTTTTCATTGCCACGCCGATATCTTGGGACGGCAGCGTAACGCAGCAGGTGGGCAGACTGCATAGAAGCCACGAGGGCAAGCAACAGGTTGAGATATTCGACTACATTGACCTGTCGATACCCATGCTCGCCCGCATGTACCAGAAGAGACTCAAGACGTACGCCAAACTGGGGTACGAAATATATTCAATAGAGGACAGCGAGCAACCCGATTACAACATTCTCATAGAGCCGGCAAACGCTATTGAGGCATTAATTAAAGACATCACCAGTGCCACAAAGAGCGCCTTTATAGCCGCATCCTACGCATCCGCCGCATGCCTCGCGAAACTCACCGCCACACTCGCAGGCGCAGCCGCCCGTGGGATTACCCTTGAGATTTATGTTGCCTCAACTCCGCGCGATGACGCGAAAGCGATTTTTGCCGAGATGAACGTCGACTATTCCGTCAAGGCCAAAGGGCGGCTTTGCGCGGCCGTGATTGACGAGGAAACTGTCTGGTACGGGACTATCCCGCTGCTGGCATTCCCCAAGAAAGAAGACCGCAGCATCCGTTTCAAAAGCAACGAAGTCGCCGCTGAGTTTTTGAGCGAAATCCAGCAATGAGGAGAACCGGGGGCCGCAGCAGCGAACGGGGCGCGCCTATCAGTTGCGGTGAAATAGGGACTGTTTTTGGCCAATCGACCGCAAATCAATCCCCATTCCACCGCAACTTAGAAATCAGCGATCAGCCCAGCGGACCCTGAAACAACTCCTGATGAGCGCCCATTCTTACCAGCCTAATCACTGGGTTAGTCTTATGGGGAAGATAAAGAACGACCACATCGACCAAGCCATCGGATAGATGGAAATCGATGTGGCCGTTGTAGTTTCCGCCCGGGTTTGAAAGCTCATGGGCGCCATATTCCGCGGGAAGCGAGCCGTGAGCTGCAAGCTCTGCGACCGCCGCCTTAAACTCGGTTTTTAGCTGCGGATGGATGCGCATCGTCCGTTTATAATCCGCCTTAAACTGAGCCTCGACTTTAATCTCAAACATCGCTAGTCCTCATCGAGGAATGATATAAGCTCATCAGCGTTGTTGAATGACGGGCTATCGTCCGGCAAAACCCCCAACTCATGAGCCTCGGCGATCACCATGGCACGCCTCGTCGCCTCGTTGGGCACCTCCGCCCTTCCTACAATCTCAAAAGGAATCTTTCGCTGATTTACCAGCTGCCGAACGGCAAGATTGAGATAGGAATTGAGGCTGAGGCCGACCGAATCCAAGAACTCAGTCGCCTGCTCCTTGAGCCCCTCTTCGATGCGAACCGTCGTAGGCTTAACTGTTGCTGTAGACATTTGCGACCTCCTCGCTCTCGTCTTTTGCATCAGTATACCCAATATAAACGGCAAACTGACGTTAGATAGCATCAGATTGCCATACATATTCATGTCGCGGTGGGCACGATTGCTCTACATCAACCCGCTGAGCGCGATGTCGACGGCTTCGTTGAGGTCGTCGGTAATGTGTACCAGATCCGGATCGAGCGGGCTAATCATACCGGTGCTCATCACCGGGCCGTTGAGCCAGTCGAACAAGCCCTGCCAGTACTCGCTGCCCACCAGCACGAGCGGCATGCGCTTGACCTTGTGCGTCTGCACCAGTGTGAGCACCTCGAACATCTCGTCGAGCGTGCCAAAACCTCCGGGAAACACGATGGCGCCCGAGCTGTATTTGACGAACATGGTCTTGCGCACAAAGAAGTAACGGAAGTCCATGCCGAGGTTCACATATTTGTTGAGCCCATGCTCGTGCGGCAATTCAATGCCCAGGCCAACTGACTTGCCGTTGACACTCGCCGCTCCCCTGTTGGCCGCTTCCATGATGCCAGGG
>CAJLLN010000046.1:0-11488 GCA_905207495.1 uncultured Collinsella sp.
GCGCGGGCCGCATTTGGACAATCTGACGTTCAATTTCAAGGGCGCGACCGAAAGGTCAGCGCCCTTTCATTTCACGTCACCTTGTCTCAAATGCGACCCGCTCGCTCATTTATGCTCTACCTGCGGTGTTTCCGTTCTTGGGAGATTTGTCGCTTCTTGCTTGCGTCAATGTATGATTATCTACTGCGTTAAACGTAATTCGATGTTCTTGAGGGTAGGGGATTGATTTGGGTCGTGCTGGGGATATGACGCCGCCTTTGCGTTGGCGGTTGGGTGTTGCTGGTGGGGTGGCGCTCGTTGTGCTGCTTGTTGACCAGCTGACCAAGCTTGCGGTTCGTGCCGTGGGCGAAGCTTTGCATGTGTCTGTCATCCCCGGTGTCATCGACTTTATGTTTGTCCGCAATATCGGTGCTGCCTTTAGTATGGGCGAGGGGCATGGCATCGCGTTTGCCGTGCTGGCGTTGGCGGTCATTATCGCTATTGCCGTGTACCTCGTTCGTGCACCCCAGCTTGCCCATCTTGAGGTTGTGGGCATGGCGATGGTTGCGGGCGGTGCTATTGGCAACGCTATCGATCGTTTGGCCTTTGGCTTCGTGACCGATTTTATTGCCACCACCTTCATCGACTTCCCCGTCTTCAATGTGGCCGATATCGGCATTACCTTGGGCGTCGTGCTCGCCCTCTTCGGATACATGTTCTTGAGCCCCGCGGCCCGTGAGGTCGATGCAACCGCTGAGCTTAACGCCCGTGACGAGGCCCGCGCCAAGCGCAAGGCCCAGCAACGCGGGGAGTGTGCCCGCAAAATTCGCGAAAGGAACGAGCGCTAATGGCCGACATCCATATTCTTGTTGCCGACGATGCCGCCGGTCAGCGTCTTGACGCTTATCTGGGCGCCAATGACGGCTGTCCTACGCGTTCTGCCTGTGCGCATCTGATCGAGGGCGGCGCCGTCGTTGTCAATGGCGAGACCTGCCTGTCCAAAAAGTACGCCGTGCGAGCCGGCGACCGTATTTCGGTCGATTTGCCCGAGCCGCACGATCCCACCGATGTGATTCCCGAGGCCATCCCGCTCGACATTCGCTATGAGGACGATTATCTCATTGTGCTCTCCAAGCAGCGCGGCCTGGTGTGCCATCCTGCGCATGGTCATGAGAGCGGTACCCTTGCAAACGCTCTGGTCTACCACTGCGGTATCGACCATCTGGGTACCGTGCAGGGCGAGGATCGCCCCGGTATCGTGCATCGTTTAGATCGCGATACCTCGGGTCTCATGCTTGCGGCAAAGGACGACGACACGCAGCGCGCGCTTCAAAATCTCATTCGCACGCGCACGCTCGATCGTCGCTATATCACGCTCGTTCACGGTCACATCGCCATGGACGAGGGCTCCATTAACACCGGCATTGCCCGCTCTACGCGTGACCGTGTCAAGATGGCGGTTTCGGACGATCCTTTCGCGCGCCAGGCCATTACGACCTTTAAGGTCCTTGAGCACTTTGATTCCACGCGTTTTGATGACGGCTATACGCTCGTCGAGTGCCACCTGTTTACGGGCCGCACACATCAGATTCGCGTGCATATGCGCCATATCAACCATGCCTGCGTGGGCGATCCGCTCTACGGCAAGTGCGATGCACGCGCCGATCAGGGTCTGACCAGGCAATTCCTTCATTCCTGGCGCGTCGCATTCGACCATCCCGTGACGGGGGAGCGTATTGAGTGCCGTGATGAGCTGCCGTGGGATCTTGCCGCGGTTCTCGACGACCTGGCTCCTCGCTCACTCGGTCGTACTGCCGCTGGCGACGAAATCGTTCCGCAGCTCGGTCTTCTCGAAATCTAGCCAGTATTAGGTGGTTTCTTGAACTCGATTAGCCTGCGGTAAGATATACGGTTGTTTACGTAACGCGTTCTCGGGAGCCTGCATGCTCGCCTTTTTACAAACCAACACACCCATTGTGATCTTCAACCAGATTGTCGTCACGCTGCTCACGGTCTGCTTTCTGTACCAGGTGGTCTTCTTTGTCATTGGTGCTCTTCGTGGCGAGGTCGCGCCTCCTAAGGCCAAAAAACTCCATCGCTATGCCTTCTTTATCGCGGCGCATAATGAGGAGGCTGTGATCGCCAACCTCGTTCGCTCCATCAAGGATCAGGACTATCCGTCCGAGCTTATCGAGGTCTTCGTGGTCGCCGACGCCTGCACCGACAACACGGCACAGCTTGCGCGCGAGGCGGGCGCCATTGTCTATGAGCGCAACGACCTTGCCCGTAAGGGTAAGAGCTGGGTCATGGACTTTGGTTTCGACCGCATCCTTAACGAGTATCCCGACACGTTTGAAGGCTACTTTATCTTCGATGCTGATAACGTCATATCCCGCGATTACGTGTCCAAGATGAACGATGCCTTTGACCAAGGCTTCCATGTGGTCACGAGCTATCGTAACTCCAAGAATTTTGGCAGCTCGTGGATCTCGGCAGCTAATGCTACTTGGTATCTGCGCGAGGCGCGCTTTCTCAACAACGCGCGCAACATCTGCAAGACGTCTTGTGCCGTCTCGGGTTCGGGCTACCTTATCTCCGCCAGTGTCATCGAGGGCATGCACGGTTGGCAGTTCCACACGCTGACCGAGGACATCCAGTTCACCACGTTCTGCGCCATTCACGGCATTCGCATTGGCTATGCGCCGGCGGAGTTCTTTGACGAGCAGCCCGTGACATTTAAGGCGTCCTGGAAACAGCGCATGCGCTGGACCAAGGGCTTCTACCAGGTCTTTTTTACCTATGGCAAGCACCTGGTCAAATCGACCTTCCGCTATCATCGCTTTGCCGCCTACGACATGTTTATGACAATCGCGCCGGGTATGCTGCTTTCGCTCATCTCGATGCTCGCCAACGCGACCTTCCTCATCGTTGGCGGGCTTTCGCACGGCTTCTTGGCTACCGAAGTCGAGATGCAGGCCTGTGCCGCTTCGCTCATTATGACCTTCGCCATGATGTATCAGACCTTCTTTATCCTGGCGCTGCTTACGACCATCTTTGAGTACAAGCATATTCACTGCGCGCAAAAGTGGCGTCTGGTGACCAACCTGTTTACCTTCCCGATCTTTATGTTCAGCTATATCCCCATCACGGTGGCAGCGCTGTTCCTGAAGGTCGACTGGGTCCCGACGCAGCACGCCGTCAACGTTACTCTCGACGAGGTCATGCAAGGCGCTAAATAGCCACCATCAAAACCACCACAAAGGGGACAGGCACCTTTGTGGTGGTTTTTGCATTTGAGCAGCTGTCCATGGAGGTGCACGATGGTATATATCCCGTTTTGGCTCTGCATCTTTGTGGGCGCGGCGATTGATGCCCGCGAGCGACGGTTTCCTAATGAGCTTGCCGCCGCGTGTGCGGTGGCGGCGCTTGTAGGCGTTTGGCTCGACAGGGGCGTTAACACAGCGCTTGACCACGCCGGTCTTGCGGTCATCGTCTACCTTGCCCTTGTGCTTACTGAGTCACTCTGGCGTCGCCTTCGCCAAACCCCGGGCATCGGCATGGGAGATGTCAAGGCACTCTTCGCGCTTTGCACGCTCGACCCTATGGGTGGTATCGTGGCATTTGCCGCCGCGCTCCTGCTCCTTGCCCTCTCCTGCCTCATCACAAAATCGCGTTCCCTGCCATTGCTCCCGTTTTTAGTGCCTATTTTTGCCATAATCGAGGTCGTGGGCTGCACTTTGTAACCGATTGCGCATCCTTCTTAAGGAGCATGCCATGGCAACTAATCAAGAAACGGCCGTCATTAAGGCGCGCATGGACCGTATCCCCTCGGCGTTGTCGCCCGAACTTGTCGAGCGCATTGCCGCCGATCGTGCTTCGGGCTATGTCAACCCGTATCGTTGCAACGACGATCAGGCTATTCGTCGTATTGATCGCGCCGCCGACAAAGGCACGCTTATGCGTCCGGCGTTTATGCGCGATACCGAAAAGATACTTCATCTTCCGGCGTACACCCGTTATGCAGGTAAAACGCAGGTCTTTAGCTTCCGTAGCAATGACGATCTGTCACGCCGCGGTTTGCACGTGCAGCTTGTCTCGCGCATTGCGCGCGATATCGGTCGCGCCCTGGGGCTCAATTGCGATCTGATCGAGGCGATTGGCCTGGGCCACGACTTGGGACACACGCCTTTCGGCCATGCCGGCGAGCGCTTCCTCAACGATATCTATCATGAGCGTACGGGGCGTTATTTTTTCCATAACGTGCAGTCGGTCCGCGTGCTCGACGCGTTGTATGGCCGCAACGTGTCGCTCCAGACGCTCGACGGCGTGCTATGCCATAACGGCGAGTACGAGCAGCGTGTGTTTGAGCTCTCGGACATGAGCTCCTTTGACCAGTTCGATCAGACGGTTGAGGATTGCATTGCCACGGGCTATAGCGCAATTGAGCATCTGCGTCCCATGACGCTCGAGGGCTGCGTCGTTCGCATTTCGGATATTCTTGCCTACGTCGGTCGTGACCGTCAGGATGCGATCGCGGCGGGCCTGCTGTCACCCGACGCTTTTGATGATGGCCGGGGCGGTGCCTACAACAGTTGGATCCTTACGCACGCTTCCGTCGATATCGTGGAGCATAGCTATGGTAAGCCGCGCATCGAGATGAGCGAGGACCTGTTTGAGGAGATCCGCCGTGCCAAGCGCGAGAACTACGAGAAGATCTATAGCAAGGGCGGTATCGAAGGCGACTCCGAGGCGGAGCTGCGCGAAGCCTTCGAAAAGCTCTACGACCGTTGTCTACAGGATATAAACGAAGGTGACGAGTCATCTTACATCTTTAAGCACCATATTTCGCGCATTGAGCAGCAGCTTTCCTACTACGATCGCACCTATGCCTGGCAGGACGACAAGGATCAAGCCGTGGTGGATTATATCGCGAGCATGACGGACGGTTATTTCTGCGAACTGACGAGCAAGCTGTTCCCTGGTCTGGAGTTTCCGCACCGTACCTATATTAACGAACGGTAGTTCGTATATATTCGGTATACTGGTTAGTTGAAAACGTTTTTGATTGATGCACGGGATGGCTATGGACGACCTTTTTTTTGCCTCGACGCGCGAGCGTTCCTTTAAAAATGCGCCGCTCGCGGTGCGCATGCGACCCAATTCGCTCGACGAGTACGTGGGCCAGCAAAAGGCCGTCGGTAAGGGCTCGTGGTTACGTGCCGCGATTGAGCATGACGTACTGTCGAGCGTGATTCTGTACGGGCCTGCCGGTACGGGCAAGACGACGCTGGCCCACATTATCGCCAACCATACCAAGAGCGAGTTTGTCGAGGTCAGCGCCGTCACGGGTACCGTGAAGGACCTGCGTCGCGTGATTGATGAGGCCAAGACGCGCCTGAATACGTACGACCGCCGCACCATTCTATTCATCGATGAGATTCACCGCTTCTCTAAGTCGCAGCAGGATGCCCTGCTGCATGCAGTTGAGAACCGTACCGTCATTATGATTGGCGCTACGACGGAGAACCCGTACTTCGAGGTCAACTCGGCACTGCTCTCACGTGGTCGCGTCGTGGAGCTTGAGCATCTGAAGGATGAGGATATCGCCACGCTTATTGAACGTGCGCTTGAGGCGCCGCAGGGCTTGAACGGTAAGTTCTCGGCCGATGAGGATACGGTTAAGACCATCTGCACACTGGCAGCGGGTGACGCTCGCTCGGCGCTCACGACGCTCGAGCTTGCGAGCGAGATTGCCGTCACGCGTCCCGATACCGAGGGAACGCCAGCGCCCGCGGCGGGGGAGCGCTATCCCATCACCGTGGATGACGTAAAGATCGCCAACCCGCGTCGCGGCTTTACGTATGACAAAAACGGCGACATGCACTACGACATCATCAGTGCGTTCATCAAGTCCATGCGCGGTAGCGACCCCGATGCCACGATCTATTGGCTCGCGCGCATGATCGATGCTGGGGAGGATCCTAAGTTTATCGCTCGCCGCATTATGATTCACGCTTCTGAGGATGTTGGCAACGCCGACCCGCAGGCGCTTTTGGTGGCGCATGCCGCGTTTAAGTCTGCCGAGGTCATTGGCTATCCCGAGTGCCGCATTAACCTGGCTCAGGCTGCACTCTATGTGTGCTTGGCGCCAAAATCCAACGCGTGTGAGGCTTCGATCGATGCGGCGCTGGCCGATATCCATTCTAGTGGGCTTCGCGAGGTGCCGAGTTATCTGCGCGATCGCCATCGCCCGGGCAGCGATGAATACGGTGTGTATAAATACCCGCACGATTATCCTGAAGGCTGGGTCGATCAGCGCTATTTGCCCGAGGGGCTGGAGCGCGGTGCGTTCTGGCAGCCTGCCGGGCGCGGCTGGGAAGAGTGGCGCGTAGAGCAAAGCGAACGTGACCGCAGCGGGAATGCACCGAAGTAGCTGCTGATAATTTTGTCCCACGTTGCTGCTCTTGGCATGTTCGGTCCCCTTTGGGGTACCATTAAAAAGCGTCTGTATTTCGATTCTTCCGGGAGGCTTGTATGAGTCCCATTCAAATCGCCCTGCTGCTGCTCGCCGTTGCCGGCGTGTGGGCCATCGCTGAGCTCGCGCTTACCCTGCGCAAGACCCGCAATGTTGTTGACTCGCTCGATAAGACCGTGAACGACCTCAACAACACCATCGCCGAGGCTCAGCCTGTGGTGGCAAAGCTCGATGGCGCTGTCGATGAGCTTACGCCGGCGCTTGCCCAGATGGAGCCGCTGCTTAAGTCGAGCAAGACGGCAGTTGATGCCCTTACCTCCAATCTCGTAGAGGTCGAAGCCGTGGTTCGCGACATTTCCGAGGTTACGGGCAGCATGGCCGAGGCCAGCAATGCTGTGTCGAGCGTGACCGACTCTGCCGCCGGTGCTGTGCAGAAGCTCTTCAATAAGGTGAAGGCTCCTGCAGCTGAAGCCGAGCGCAAGCTTTCCGCTGCCGCCGAAGAAGCCGAGCAGCCGACCGAGCGCGTCTTGATTGGCGAGGACGAGGCCGCCGCGGGCGACGATGATGGCCAGAAGTCTGTAGCCAAGCCGGCTCAGTATTACACCTATACACCCTCCGAGACCTCTGAGGAGTCCTGCGATGAGTAGCGAAGCAACCTGCCCCATCACGCTGACCGTTGCCGGTGACCCGCGTCTCGCTCGCCTTGTGCGCATGACGGCAGCCAACGTTGGTGCCCTGTGCTCTATGTCTGTCGATCGCATCGAGGACATCCGTATGGCTGCCGAGGAAGCCTTCATCTTTGGCTGCACGGCTGTTGATTCCGACGATATCTCGATCAAATTCGATGTCGACGAATCGCACGTGGGCATGACCTTTACCTTTGGCGATCAGGCGACTGTCGATGAGGATGACCAGGCAGCGGTATATGCCGAACTCATCCTCGCGAGCGTGTGCGATTCCTACGAAAAGACTGCGGCGCCCCTGACGCTTTCCCTCGACCTCAAGGCGGATATTTAAAATGACCGAACGTTCCCGGAGCGGCAAGACCGCTTGGGACAAGGAGAAAACCCGCGAGCTGTTTCGTCGCTACAAGGAGACCGGTGATCCGGACGCCCGCGAGCAGCTCGTCATGTCCCATATGAATCTGGTAAGGTTTCTTGCCAACAAATTTAAGAATCGCGGCGAGCCGCTCGACGACCTCATGCAGGTCGGCTATCTGGGTTTGCTCAAGGCTATCGACCGCTTTGACCCTGAGCGCGGGCTCGAGTTCACAACGTTTGCAACACCCACTATCCTGGGCGAGATCAAACGCCATTTCCGCGACAAGGGCTGGAGCGTGCGCGTACCGCGTCGTCTGCAGGAGCTCTCGGCCAAGGTCAACCAAGCTACTGACAAACTTACCAACGAGCTGCAGCGTTCGCCCAAGGTTGAGGAGATCGCTGAGTATCTAGATGTGACGGTCGATGAGGTCCTCGAGGCTATGGAATCGTCTTCGGCTTATACCTCGGTGCCCATCGAGGCTCCTGGTGCGTCCGATTCCGACGATGCCCCCTCGATTCTCGACCGTTACGCCGACGACGACAACGAGCTCGACTTTACCGATGACCGCCTAGTGATCGAGGAAGCCATCCGTGATTTCTCGCCGCGCGAGCGCGAGGTGATCGAGCTGCGCTTTGTGAAGGGCATGACCCAGATCGAGATCGCCAAGAAGCTGGGTATTTCTCAGGTGCAGGTTTCGCGTCTGCTTCGCCGCACGCTTAAGAAGATTCAGGACAAGATCGACCCCGACGGAGTGATGATTCGTTCATGAGTGAACACCCCCAACAAACCGATCGCGTGCTGCGCGACACCCGCATTCTGACGCTTCGCATTTGGGCTGTTGTCGGCTGCATTGTCATCGCCGCTGTCATCTTTAACCTTATGGGCATCCTGGCGCCGGTTATCGAGTTTCTCGCTGTCGGCTCCATCATTGCTTTTGTGATGTCCCCGATCACCAATTGGCTCGAGCACCATGGCGTGAATCGCGGCATCGGTTCGCTTATCGCGCTTATTGTTGTTGTTGCCGTGCTCGTCGGTGTCGTTTGCATCTTGTCGCCGATTCTCTTTGGTCAGATCATGGAAGTCCTGAGCCGCCTGCCCGAGCAGCTTCGTGTTGCGGGTGGCGATCTCAATGAGATGATCTCGCATGCCAAGACGCTCAATAACACGCCGCTCAAGGAGTATTTGGACGATAATCTTTCGTCGCTGGTTACCGTGGCATCGAAGTATGTGTCTCAGATTGCTGCCGAGCTTGGCCGCGGTGTGTTCCCGCTCATCACCAATACGGCCTCGCAGTTGTTCGTGATCTTCCTTGGCCTGGTGCTTGCCTACTGGATGGCCTGCGACTACCCTCGCATGCATCACGAGATTTGCACCATCATCGGTCAGGAGAAGGAGACCTCGTACCGCTTTATGGTCGCCATCCTTTCTCGCTCTGTCGGCGGCTACATGCGCGGTATGGTCGTGACGTCCATCTGCGGTGGTTTCCTCGCCTTTATCGGCTTCCTGATTATCGGCCATCCGTATGCGGCGCTCATGGCTATCTTCACTGGCATCATGCACTTGGTTCCGGTCGTCGGTCCCTGGGTGAGCGCGGCAATCGCCACGGTACTCGGCTTTATGTTCAGCCCCATGTTGGCGTTATGGACGCTCATCGTGACGATGGTCGCGCAAAACGTCACCGACAATGTGATTTCGCCTAAGGTCATGCAGAGCTCAGTGCAGGTGCATCCCATTATGAGCCTTACGGCTCTCGTTATTGGTTCGGCACTCATGGGGCCCATCGGCATGATTATTGCCATCCCGCTTTGTGCGGCCCTCAAGGGCATCTTCGTGTACTACTTCGAGAATGAGACCGGCCGTCAGCTTGTGGCCTATGACGGAGCCGTGTTTAAGGGCACGCCGTACCGCGATGCCGATGGCAATCCGGTCGCCGCCTACGACGCGCTCGGCGACGACACCTTCATCTATGAGTCCGAGCTCATCGGTAACGAGACTGCGCCCGAGGCCAAGGCCATGCCCAAGCCCGAGCTCGATAATCCCTGGATTAAGCTCTCGGGCCTGCAACCCGATGCCACGGGCTTCTTCAAGAACCCCTTCGCCAAAGACGATGATTCCAACTCGGACGACGATACCAATACCGGCATCGACGGCTCCATGGACGATGATGACAACTAGCGGGGTAATTTGAGTCAACATTCATACGCGCTAACATGCAATTTCGCTGAAGGGCCGGCATTGTGCCGGCCCTCTTTTTTGCATGTGTGCGGCGGGATGGTAATATCGTTACGTTTGAACTGTTTCGATGTGAAACCGAGGAGATTCCCTCTATGAGTGCTGACTACCCGTCAATGACTACGGCCGAGATCCGCTCCAAGTTCCTCAACTTCTTTGAGGAGCGCGGTCTTAAGCTCTATCCTTCTTCGTCCCTCGTCCCCGATGATCCCTCGCTGCTGCTTGCCAACGCCGGCATGAACCAGTTTAAGGAGTACTATCAGGGCAAGAAGACCATGAAGGAGATCGGCGCGATCTCTTGCCAGAAGTGCGTCCGCACCAACGACATCGACTGCATCGGCGAGGACGGCCGTCACTTGTCGTTCTTCGAGATGCTCGGCGATTTCTCTTTTGGCGGCGTCTCCAAGGAGCAGGCTTGCGCCTGGGCCTTTGAGCTCATCACCAAGGAGTTCAAGCTGCCGCTCGATCGCCTGTACTTCACCGTCTTTACCGAGGACGACGAGACCCACGACGTGTGGCGTTCTCTGGGCGTTGCCGAGGACCACATCTCCCGCCTGGGTGAGGACGACAACTTCTGGGCCGCTGGCCCCACCGGTCCCTGCGGTCCGTGCTCCGAGATCTATTTTGACATGGGCGAGGAGGTCGGCTGCGGCAGCCCCGACTGCAAGCCCGGCTGCGACTGCGACCGCTTCCTTGAGTTCTGGAACCTCGTGTTTACCCAGTACGACCGTCAGGAGGACGGCTCCATGCCGGAGCTGCCGCACCGCAACCTCGATACGGGCATGGGCCTGGAGCGCATGGCTGCCATCATGCAGCACAAGACCGCCAATTACGACGGCGATCTGATGCAGCACCTCATCAAGCTGGGCGAGGAGATCAGCGGCAAGACCTATGACGCCGACGATTACTCCGGCGCCAGCCGTTCTCTTCGCATCATCGCCGACCACTCCCGTGCCGTCGACTTCATGATCTCTGACGGCATCCTGCCCGGTAACGAGGGTCGCGAGTACGTCCTTCGCCGCCTGCTCCGCCGCGCCGTGTTCCACGGTCGCCTACTGGGCATCGAGGGCGCCTTCCTGACCAAGTTCATCGACGAGGTCAACGCTCAGATGGGCGAGGCCTACCCCGAGCTGCTCAAGAACGTCGCGCTCGTTAAGGGTATCGTCGCCTCCGAGGAGGAGCGCTTCTCCACCACGCTCAACAACGGTCGCGTCTACCTGGATGAGACCCTGGCAGCGCTTGCCGAGGGTGCTGCGCTTCCGGGCGATGTTGCCTTTAAGCTGCACGACACCTTTGGTTTCCCCATCGACCTGACCGTCGAGATCGCCGGCACCGCTGGTCACGACGTCGACATGGACGGCTTCACTGCCTGCATGGAGGACCAGAAGGCCCGCGCTCGTGCCAACGCCAAGGGCGATGCCTGGGGCAGCTTCAACGACGTGTGGGTCGAGCTTTCCGACAAGGTCGCTGCGACCGATTTCGATGGCTATGACAACGATGTGATCGAGGGCGCCAAGGTTGTTGCCATCGTGCGCAACGGCGAGTCCGTCGAGTCCGCTGCCGCCGGCGAGGACGTCGAGGTCGTTCTCGACCGCACTCCGTTCTATGCCGAGATGGGTGGCCAGCAGGGCGATGCCGGCGAGCTTTCCGCCGAGGGCGTTGTTCTGACCGTTGCCGACACCAAGAACCACAACGGCCTGTATGCCCACGTCGCCCACGTTGCCGAGGGCACGCTGGCTGTCGGTGCCGCTGTTACCGCCG
>CAJLLN010000047.1:0-11309 GCA_905207495.1 uncultured Collinsella sp.
ATGGCGACAACGCGTCTATGGACTGCTGCATCGTCAACCGCGAGACACTGCTCGAGATCATCGACCATTACCAGGCCGCTGACTATCTGGACCTGCTCGAGGCACTCCAGGGCGACTTTGGCAACATCGACGTTTGCAGCTACGAATACAAGGGCGAGGTCGTGGGCGTGTTTAGCGAGAAGTCGCTGTATCGCCGCAGCATGGACCTGCTCGACCAGACCGTGGCCGACCAGCTCTTCGACCCCGAGCGCCCGATCCTGACCAAGGCTCACGACGTGCCACCTTCGCGCTATGCGACCGGCAGCCACGCGTGCAACTCGATCATCTCGGCCGGCTGCATCATCAAGGGCACCGTGCGCAACTCGATCCTGTCGCGCGGCGTCGTGGTCGAGGAAGGCGCTTCGGTGACCAACTCGATCATCAACCAGAGCTGCATTATCAAGAGCGGTGCACGCGTCGAGAATGCCATCCTGGACAAGAACAATGTGGTTCCCACCAACACTGAGCTTCGCGGCACGCCCGAGAACATCCTGGTGCTTGGCAAGGCTCCGTTAACTTCCGACACCACCATCGTACGTTAACGTTGGCACCGCAACATCGCTCGTAACATGTAGAATAGCCGCCCGGTTAGCGCCAGGCGGCTATTCTCGAATTGCAACATGGGAGACAATATGGCTGATTCCAGCAAAAAGATGCAGATCGTGTTTGCCTCGGCCGAGTGCGCACCGTTTGTTAAGACCGGTGGCCTGGGTGACGTGGCGGGCTCGCTGCCTGCGGCGCTTGTGCGCGCCGGCGCCGAGGTTATCGTGATGGTGCCCAAGTACGCCACCATCAAGGACGAGTACAAGGCGCAGATGGAGCACTTCTCCGACTTTTACGTTAGCCTGGGCTGGCGCAATGAGTACTGCGGACTCGAGAAGCTCGAGCACGACGGCGTCACCTATATGTTCATCGACAACGAGCGCTATTTTGCGCGCGACTATCCGTACGGCTTCTTTGACGACGGCGAGCGTTTTGCGTTCTTCTCTAAGGCCATCACCGAGAGTCTGCAGCACCTGCCGGCCGGCTTTGAGTGCGACATCCTGCACTGCAACGACTGGCAGACGGCGCTGGCGCCCGTGTTTTTGCGCGAGTTCTACCAGGGCCTGCCGCTGTACGACCGCGTCAAGACCGTGTTCTCGATCCACAACGTGGCATTCCAGGGCCAGTTTAGCGACACCGTGATGGAGGACATCCTGGGCGTGGCGCATATTCCGGCGGCCGCCTCGCAGCTGCGTTGCGACGCCTGCAGCATTAACTACATGCTGGGCGCGCTGCGCTATGCCGACGCCATCACTACGGTGAGCCCCACCTATGCCAACGAGATCCAGACGCCCGAATTTGGCGAGGGCCTGGACGGCGTGCTGCGCGAGCGTTCTTACGCGCTTCAGGGCATTTTGAATGGCATCGACGTCGCGGGCTTTGACCCGGCGACCGACAAGCGCATTGCCGCCAACTACACTGTGGAGGACCGTTCCGGCAAGGCCGTGTGCAAGGCCAAGCTGCAGGAAGAGCTGGGGCTCGAGGTTCGCGACGACCGCCCGCTCATGGTGATGGTCACGCGCCTGACACGCCAGAAGGGCATGGACCTGGTCATGTACGCACTCGACCGCATCCTGGCCGGCGGTGTTCAGGTGGCCGTGCTGGGCACCGGCGACCGCGACTACGAGGACGGCCTGCGTTATTTCCAGGACAAGTACCCCGGCACCATGGCCGCGCGCATCGAGTTTGACCCGGCGCTGTCGCAGCGCATGTATGCCGCCGCCGACATGTTCCTGATGCCTTCAAAGTTTGAGCCCTGCGGCCTGTCGCAGATCATCGCCATGCGCTACGGCACCCTGCCCATCGTGCGCGAGACCGGCGGATTGAAAGACACCGTGATCCCTTACAACGAGTTTACCGGCGAGGGTACGGGATTCTCGTTTAGCAACTTTAACGGCGACGAGATGGGCGATGCCGTATTCCGCGCGGCGCGTCTGTTCTGGGATAACCGCGAGGCCTGGAACCAGCTGGTCACGCAGGCTATGAGCCAGGACTTTAGCTGGACGCGCTCGGCCGATAAGTATCTGGACCTGTACTTCTTTATGCATCCGGAGATTGAGAGGCCGGCGGCTGTTGTCGACGAGCCTGAGGCTGCTGCTGAGCCGGTGGCCGCTGAGGAGCTTAAGGCCGAGGAGAAGCCGGTTGAGGCTGAGCCCGCAAAGACCGAGCCTAAGGTGAAGGCTGAGGTTGCTCCTGAGGCAGAGGCCGAGGTCAAGCCCGCTGCAAAGCCCGCAGCTAAGAAGACCACTACCCGCAAGACTACCGCTAAGAAGGTTACAACGACCAAGGCGGCTGCGAGCAAGACCACCGCTGCCAAGACGACTGCTGCCAAGGCAACGACCACGCGCAAGCGCACGACCGCCGCTGCCAAGAAGGCCGCAGAAGCCGAGGCTGCTCCCGAGGTAAAGGCAGAGGTCGCTGAGGCCAAACCGGCCGCAAAGGCTCCGGCAAAGACCGCTGCCAAGAAGACGACCACGGCCGCCAAGAAGGCAACGGCAGCCAAGAAGACCACGGCAACGAAGTCGACGACCACGAAGGCCGCCACGACCAAGGCAGCCGCAAAGCCAGCCGTCAAGCTCGAGGAGACGCCTGCCGAGTCCAAGGCGGAGGCAACCGTCGAGGCCAAGCCCGCTGCCAAGACCACCACGCGAAAGCGCACGACGACGGCCAAGAAGACCACGACCAAGGCCGCAGCTACCAAGGCGGAGACTAAGCCCGCTGCTGCCAAAGAGGAGCCCAAGGCCGAGGTAAAGACTAAGCCGGCGCCGAAGGCCGCTGAGGTCAAGGCCGCACCGAAGGCAGAGACTAAGCCCGAGCCTGCCAAGGAGACCCCGGTCTCCCCCGCCGCTCCGGCAGAGAAAAAGGCCCCGTCCAAGAAGACGTCCGTCCGCAAGGCAACGGCCACCCGCAAGCGCCGCTAGCCCACAGACGATCCAAAACCTAATCAAACCCTATGCAAGGGGCGCTCCAACCGGGCGCCCCTTCTCTGTAGGTAGTTGGTAAAACGATTTTCTAGGACAACCGTTCGCCGATGGTAAACGGATGTTGTTTATACAGCCTGTGTACAACAGATATACTTACATCCTGTGCGTAAAGCCCATGGCCAGCAGGCCATGATTCTATTGAACTGGACCGTACTATGAGATTGATACACAACAGCCGTCTGCCGCAGTTTCGCACTCCGTTTGGCGCTGTGACCACAGGAACTACCCTTTCGCTCTCCGTGATTCTGGAGGATGCCGATCCCGCGCAGGCAACGCTTACGCTGCGCACCTGGGTCGATGAGATCGGTGAGTCTCGGTATCCCATGACGCACGAGGGCGACGGCATATTTACCGTAGAGCTTGAGTGCACCGAGCCCTGTCTTATCTGGTACAGCTTTATCTGCAATATCGAAGGCCAGCCTGAGGTTCGCCTGGGCGCACCGCAAGGACGCACCGGCGGCGAAGGCGTAACCTACGATTACGCCGAGGTGCCGTCATTCCAGGTCACCGTCTACAAACACCGTGAGAACCGTCCTACCTGGTACGAGCGCGGTATGGTCTACCAGATCTTCCCCGATCGCTATGCCCGCGACGAGCACTGGCGCGAGCGCACGCTGGCCGAGGTCGAAAAACCGCGTAAGGGCATTCAGCGCCGCATGGTCGAGGACTGGAATGAGCCGCCTGTGTACGAGCGCGCCGAGGACGGTTCCATCAAGACCTGGGACTTCTACGGCGGCTCGCTCAAGGGCATCCAGGAAGACCTGCCCCGCATCGCCGAGCTTGGCTTTACGGCCATCTACCTCAACCCCATTTTTGAGGCCGCGAGCAACCACCGCTACGACACCGCCGATTACACCAAGATCGATCCGATTCTGGGCACCGAGCAGGACTTTACTGAGCTGTGCGAGGCAGCCGAGAAGCTGGGCATTTCCATCATTCTGGACGGCGTGTTCAACCACACGGGCGACGATTCGATCTACTTCAACCGCTACGGCAACTACCCCGGAGTGGGCGCATGGCAAAGCGAAGATTCGCCGTGGCGCGATGCGTTTTATTTCCACGAGGACGGCTCGTACGACTGTTGGTGGGGCGTGGGCAATATGCCCGCCATCAATGAGAGCTCCGAACTGGTACGCGAGCGGCTCCTGGGCAAGGACGGCGTCATTCGTAAATGGCTGCGCGCTGGTGCCCATGGTTGGCGCCTAGATGTGGCCGACGAGCTTTCTGACGATTTCCTGACCGAGATCAAGAAGGCCGTACTTGCCGAAAAGCCCGACGCACTGTTGCTCGGCGAGGTCTGGGAAGACGCCTCCAACAAGATAAGCTACGGCCATCTGCGTCGCTATCTGCAAGGCTCCGAGCTCGACTCGGCCATGGATTACCCCTTCCGCGACATGGTCATCGGCTTTTTGATGGGCTACAAAAACGCCTACCAAGCTGCCGAGGATATCGAGACCCTGCGCGAGAACTACCCGCGCGAGGCATTATCCTGCGCGCTCAATCTGCTGTCGAGCCACGACCGCCCGCGCATTATCTCGGTGCTCGGCGGTGGCCCCGACGAGTCGCAGCTGCCCGAGAGTGAGCGCAGCAAATGGCGCCTGGACGAGAACTCCATGGGCCTGGCCAAGAGCCGCTTTTGGCTGGCGACGCTCATGCAGATGACGTTCCCGGGCGTTCCCTCAATCTATTACGGTGACGAGTACGGCTTGGAAGGTCTCACCGATCCGGGCAATCGCCGCACCATGCCGACCAAGGAAAACCTGCACGACTTCGATACGTTCGCGATCGTCAAGAATGCCTCGGCCGTTCGCCGCGCGCTGCCGTTTATGATCGATGGCGAGATCAAGGCCTTCGCGCTCAATGACGAGGTACTCGCTTATACGCGCACCGGTAAAGACGGCGAGTCCGCGACCGTTATCATCAACCGCAGCCTCCGCAATTCACACCGCGTGACGATTCCGGCGCTCGGCGAATGCGCGAGCGATGTGATTAGCGGTCACGAGTGCGAGATCCACAACGGCACGGTCACGCTCGACCTGTACCCGCTGGGTTCGTCGATCATCTATCACCACGCCGAGCAACGCCTGCAGGAGCCGCTCGATCACGGTGCGGGTGTTGTGTGCCATATCACATCGGTGCCGACCGACGGCGGCAAGTCCGGTACGATCGGCGCGCCCACGCGTCGCTTTATCGACCATCTGGCCGCCATGGGCATGCGCTACTGGCAGGTTCTCCCCGTCAACCCCACGGACTTCTTCCGCTCCCCTTACGCCGGTCCTTCGGCCTTTGCAGGCAATATCGACTTGCTACCCGAGAGCCACGAGGAGCTGGCAGCCGACTTTGAGACCTGGAAGGCCCGCGGAGGCGAGGATGCCGACCCACTGTACACCGCGTTTAAACATCGCAATGCCGATTGGCTCGAGAAATACTGCGTCTACATGGCCGTTAAGAAGTACTTTGAGGGCGAGTCGCGCCATGATTGGCCGGCAGATGTCGCGCGCTACAACGAGCATTTGATCGACGACAAGCGCTTCCACGACGAGGCCGAGCTTCAGGCGTACATGCAGTACCGCTTTGACCTCGCTTGGTGCGAGCTCATGAACTATGCGCACAAGAAGGGCATCGAGGTTATCGGGGATATTCCTATGTACGTGTCCGACGATTCGGCAGACGCGTGGAGCGAGCCCGAGAACTTCTGGCTGTCCGATACCGGAAAGGCGATTGAGATTTCCGGTGCGCCGCCCGACAACTTTGCACCCAAGGGCCAGATGTGGGGCAACCCGACGTTCCGCTGGGACTACATGAAGCAGAACGGCTATAGATGGTGGATGGATCGCCTGCGTCGTGCGTTCTCGCTCTACGACCGCGTGCGTCTGGATCACTTCCTGGGCTTCCACAGCTACTTTAGTATCCCCGCGGGCAAGGCTTGCGCCGACGGCCGCTGGCTGGCAGGACCGGGCAAAGACCTGTTCCAGACCGCCTATGACGAGCTGGGTCCTCTCAACTTTATCGCTGAGGACCTGGGCTATTTGACGCCCGGTGTTCGCGCCATGGCTTCGACCTGCGGCTTCCCCGGCATGGACGTGCTGGAGTTTAGCGACTACGACGTTCGTTGCGGTGTGCATCCCACGCCTGGCAAAATTCTGTACACCTCGACGCACGACACGTCGACGCTCGCAGGCTGGTGTACGCGTTCCTTTGCCGGCGGCGACGAGCCGAGCGGTGTTGAGCTGGCGGCCAAGCTGATGAGCGACGCGCTGGCAAGCGACGCTCCCCTGGTGATGATACCGCTGCAGGATATCCTGGGGCTTGGCGACGACGCGCGCATGAACGTTCCGGGCGTGGCCACGGGCAACTGGACCTGGCAGGCTGACGAGGCAGACATTGCAGCCGCTGAGGACAAAACCGCACAGCTCCTGCGCAACAACCATAGATTCTGGGGCGAAGCGTGATAAAACCCCCGAAGTAGGGTACAGTTACAGACGTTTGAATTTTTGCGGGCAGAGTAATCTGCCCGCTTTGTGCTGAAAAGGAAGTATTATGGCGCGCTACGATTACAAGTGCTCGAGCTGCGGCAACGTGTTTGAGGTTGAGCATCCCATGTCCGAGACTCCCGAGGTCGTGTGCCCCAGCTGCGGTGCCCCGGCGGCCAAGACGTTCTCGGCCAGCGGCATTAAATTCGAGGGCAGCGGTTTCTACAACACCGATCAACGAAGCGGCGGCTCCAGTACCAGCGCCACGAGCGGCTGCTGCGCCAATTGCCCGCATAGCTACTAGAAACCAAGCAGCCCCGCGATCAACGCCGATCGCGGGGCTATTTCTTTGCTCTATGGGTAGCTAATCAAGCTACCCAGGTTTCCTTGTGAGTTGCGGTGAAATAAGGACTGTTTGGTGGGTGGAAGCCGCTATTCAATCCTTATTTCACCGCAACTTAGTCGTTACTTGTGGACCAGTCTGGCGCAGAAGTGGCCGTCGTAGGAATCGGCGTTTACCGGCACGCTTTGGAAGAGGCCCCGATCGTTCTGGCGTACGGAAACGAGCTTCTTGGCCTGATCGAACTCAGGGAGTTGCAGAATCTGTGCCTCGGAAAGCGGTGTCACGCTAAAGCCGGCACCCTCGGGAGAAGCAAGGAACGCGTCCACCACCTGTGTGTTCTCCTCGTCGAAGACCGAGCACGTCGCATAGATGAGCTCGCCGCCGGCAGCCACGCGCGCGGCAGCTTCCTTGAGCATCGTCAGCTGCAGTTTGGGCAGCTCAACCGTCACATCCTTTTCAGTTAGGCGCCACGGGATCTCGGGATGACGGCGCATGGTGCCGGTGCCCGAGCACGGTGCATCGATAAAAACCGTGTCGAACTTAACCGGCTCGCCAAGCATGGCATCAAACGATGTGAGCACCTCATCAAGCTCGCAGGCATCACCCGAAACCGTACGAACGCCCTGAATACCGGCCTTATGCAGGCGAGCGAGATTCAGATCGCACTTGCGATCATGCAGATCGAGCGCCGTATGCTGACGCTCATAGCCCGCACGCTTAGCCTGGCACATCATCACATAGGTCTTGGTGCCACGACCGGCACCAATCTCAAGGCAGCTACCAGGGCGCGTGGCAGCTGTGGCGATAAGCTGCGCGTTGAGATCAGATGCCACCGCGGCAGCACGCTCAAACACACCCGAAGCAACGGTAACCTGGGCATCAACCGGGGCATGGCAGCCCGGGAAGACAGGCGCGACGAGCTGCGAGATATACGGATCGGGCTTGGTCGCAAAGGCGTTCTCATGCAGGGCCAGCGGCGCGGGGGCCAGATTACCGGCAAAGCTAAGCGCGCCCTCCGGTGTGTCAAACGAAGCCATAATACGAGCGCACAGCCAACGCGGCAGACCCATCAGGCGCGACAGACGAACCAAGCGTCGCTCAGACTCGTCTACATCGGACGCAGTGGCAAAGTCCTCAACGTTGTCCGCGACCTTATGCAGCACGGCATTGGCCAAACCGGCGGCAGACTTAGCTCCGCTGCGCACCAGCTCAACGCCCTGACTCACCGCAACGCGGCCAGGCGTATGCAGATAGAGCATCTCGAAGGCCGAGATACGAAGTGCCATGCGAACACGCGGCGCAACCTTTTTAGGCTTATCGAGAAACTGATCGAGCAGCTCGTCCAAAATACCCTGGGTAGCCGCAACGCCCAGTGCCAAACGAGCGGCAAAAGCGGAATCGCGCTGGTCAATAGCCTTGGCGGATGCGCGAGAGGACAGCACGTCGCGCGCATACATACCGCGGCGATCGGCCTCCATTAGCACATCGAGCGCAAGTTTGCGCGCGGGAGACAGCTTGCTCATGACAAAACACCCCAGATAAGATCGGCGCCTTGCAGCCCAGCAGCCCAAGCAGAAGCGGCCATGGCACGCTTGCCATCGGGCTTAACCTCGAGCAGTTCAACCGCACCATCGGAAAGGCCAAGGAAAACACGCTTATTCTTAACGTCAACGCCGCCCTTGCCAAGCGAAACATCGGCCAGCGCAGCATCGAGCACACGCACGGTCTTGCCGGCAATCACGCAACGAGCAGGCGCGGTATCGGACGAAGCGAGCACATGACGCACGCAATCGAGCGCAGCCATTTGCGGATCCAGACGCATCTCCAGCTTGGAAATCTTGGCAGCATGAGTGACGAGCGACTCATCCTGCTCAGTCCAAACAGCCGAGCCATCGGCAAGCGAGGGAAGCGTATCAGCCAGCAGTTTGCCGCCAAGCTCACCAAGCTCCATGGTCAGCGCCTCAGCATGCTTACCGGCAACCGACGTGGAAGCCTGAGCACAATAAGCACCAGTATCCACGCCATGTCCAATGCGCATAATGGAAACGCCAGCAACCTCATCACCAGCAAGAATGGCACGCTGAATAGGAGCAGCCCCACGCCAACGAGGCAGCAAGGACGCATGAACATTCACAATGCCGAGCGGCGCCATATGCAGCACGTCATCGGGCAAAATGCAACCATAAGCAGCCACACAGAAAATATCGGCTTGCGCAGCTTGGAGCGCCTCAACAACCTCGGCCGTCATACGATTAGCCTCAATAACCGGCAACCCAAGCTCAAGCGCCTTGGCCTTAACAGGAGACGGCTCCAACTTTTTACCACGCCCACGAACAGCATCGGGACGAGTAATAACAAGCGCAATCTCATTGCCAGCCTCAACAAGCGAAGTAAGCGAAGGCACAGCAAAATCCGGCGTACCCATAAACACAATACGCATAAAGATCGTCTCCTCTCAACCAAAGCCGAGACGGCTACAAAGAGCAGCGGAAAGCCAAGTCACCAGACCATCCGCAATAACATTTCAACAAGAACAAATATACCCAAAACCAAAGAAAGAGCCGCAATAAAAGCAGCTCTTTCAGCAAAGCACCTATCAGCGAAGACGCCCTTCCCTGGCCCGACGGCACCCGAGCGAAACGAAGAGCGACAACGTAGTCCCTGGAATGGGGCCCACACATATCGTCCCGCGCGCAGTTTCGCAGCAAAGCGAGAATGTTTGAGCACGGGATGATATGTGTGGGCCCCATCCCAGGGACGGACAATTAACCTATTCAGTCTCGCCCGGTCGTGCGCCGCGGGCCAGGGCGTCCTGGTACTCCTTGACTGCCTTGATCCTCTGCATCGGCTTCAATCGCTCAAACATGGTGTTGCCGTGCAGGTGATCGATCTCGTGCTGCAGGCACACGCAGAACAGGTCGCCCGTGGCCTCGTAGCGAATTAGGTTGGCATCCAAGTCGTACGCCTCGACGGCGACATGGTCGGGACGATCGATCTCGCAGCTTATGCCGGGGATGGACAGGCAGCCCTCGCTAAAAGGCACCAGATGGTCGCTTTGCTCAACAATAACGGGATTGATGAGCACGTACGGGTCGTAGTCGTTCTTGTCGCTGTAGTCGCAGTCGATGGTGACGAGCTGGATGAGCTCGCCGATCTGCGGAGCAGCCAGGCCGCAGCCGCCGTTCTCGAACATCATCTTCTTCATCTTCTCGGCAAGCGCCTCGATCGCCGGGGTGATCTCCTCGATGACGGCGCACTCCTGGCGCAGGCGAGGGTCGGGCGACAGTACGATTCCGTTGGCTTCCATGGCCATCCTTTCGGGTTGTTACATCAAATCATAGGCGTCGACGTCAACACTCACGCTCACGCCGCGCACAGAGCCCACCTCTTTGAGGCAGGCGTCGATATCATCAGAGACATGGTACCCTACCGGCGACTTTACAAGCAGATGGAAGCGGTAACGGTCCTTGGCTCTCTCGATTACACATGAAGCCGGGCCCAGCACCTGAGGCACGGCGCTCCCCGCCCGCAAAAAGTCGGGCGCGGCGGCATGCCAGCGGCGCTTGAGGAGCTTCGCGATGTGGCCGATGTAGTCCTGCGCGTCGTCTCGGTTCGCCGACCATACCAAGATGTTGACCAGGCGAACAAACGGCGGGTACAGCGCGTCGCGGCGCTGGTCCAGGTCGTAGTCGGTAAAAATTGAGCGGTCGTGCTCGGCGACGGCGCGGATGACCGGGTCCTCGGGCAGGTAGGTCTGGATGATAACCTCGCCGGGGCGATCGCCGCGGCCGGCGCGGCCCGCAACCTGCTCCAGCAGATCGTAGGCGCGCTCCCCTGCGCGAAAGTCGGGCAGCTTGAGGGCGAAGTCGGCATTGACCACGCCTACGAGCGTGACCTCGGGAAAATCGAGACCCTTTGCGATCATTTGGGTGCCCAGCAACACGGCACAATCCGCCGCATCGAACTGCTCGAGCAGCTTTTTGTGCGCATCCTTGCCGCGCGTGGAATCGGCATCCATGCGAATAATGGCGACATCCTCGGGAAGCATCTGATGCAGTGCGTCCTCGATCTGCTGCGTTCCCAGACCCATTTTTGCCAGGTAGCGACTGCCACATTTGGGGCATCGGCTCCTGGGCGCGGGATACGGCTGCACGCGCCAAGACGAACCGCAGGTGTGACATTGCAGCGTGTGCGTGCGCTCGTGATATGTAAGCGCGGTGGAGCAGTGATTGCAGGTGGGGACGCATCCGCACTCGCGGCACATCAAGAACGGCGCAAAGCCACGGCGGTTGTGCAACAGCACGGCCTTCTCGCGGCGCTCGACCACACGCTCCAAGCCCTCCATCAAGGGTTTTGAGAACATGCAGCGGCTGCCATGCGAGAACTCGCGGCGCAGGTCGGCAATGCGGACAGTCGGCAGCACGGCGT
>CAJLLN010000048.1:0-10831 GCA_905207495.1 uncultured Collinsella sp.
GGTCGCCGTGACTCGATTGCTGTCACCCAGCTCCACCTGACTAGACGATGAAGATGAGGTATTGGTCCAATACGACAGCGAACCGGAAAGCTTAAACGACCCCTCACTTGCCACCTGCGTGTCCAAAATGGGATCCCACGCAATGTTGCACTGCTTCTTTGTACCGTCGGTAAATGTAACCTCAACGCTGTAGGGAAGACTGCCGCCCGTTGTAGGACGTACGCCGACGGGCGTGTTAACGGGGGCAAGAGCGTCGATAGAGGCAACCTCTTTGACCTCGACCTGAGCAGTTACCTTTAGGCCATTAGCGGCTGAAGATTCGTTATATGTCACAAGCGTGCCCGTGACCGTATAGGTGCCTGCCTTTTGGAATTGAGACACGTCGGCGTTGTCCCAGTTAACCTGATAACCTTGGGTGTATGTAGTGTTATTTGACTGCGTAACCGGGAAATAGACATACGTGCTAAGAGGAGAAATGTCGCCGACCACGCGCTCAAACCTCAGAGAATTAAGATCGAGCACGTCCTTAGGATCTTTGACGGTAACGGTGCAGGTAACCTCACGGTAATCAAAACCGTTTAGTTTACCTTTAACCGTAAACGAGCCCACCTTAGAGTAAAGCGACGCGTCGAAAGAATCCCAAGACACCGGAATCTGCTCGGTGGCTCCGTTATCGAAGGTTACCGCTGCAGAATACGGCAGAGACGGGGCCTCGCCGGTTAGGGTCGTACACGTCAACTCGGTCTGGACACTCTTAACCGCGCGGACTGTGACCGTGCAGTGCGCGAGCATGGAAGGATAGTTCTTCAAATGTCCCTCGACAACAAAGGTTCCTTCCTTTTGGTACTGATCTGCCGAGATTTCATTCCACTCAACCGGGCACGTATAAGATTGTCCATTTGAATAATCGACCGACATGCTAGACGGAACCGCGGGAGCAATACCTGCCGCGGTCCATATCCATGAGCCATTGCTGGTTGAGCGAGGAACGTATACCTTAAGCACGCCGCTCACTTCGTACGGCTCCGCGAGCGTGATCCAATTGCTATTCACGCTAACGCCGGTAATCTGACCGGTGATGGGAATTTCGGATTCATCGGTCGCCGCATTAAATGCCGCCTGCGACTTATCGTCCCAATCAACATAGGCCGAGGTCTCGGTACCATCCGACAGCTTTACCTTAACGCTCGAAGATTGGATCTGGCCGTAGTAATCGGCGCCGACGTATTTTTCTAGAATTGGGTTAGCGTCGATCGACTCAACGGTAATGCCGCTTTCGTTGCTCGTCTCTGTGGCATCTGGAGCGTTTACTGCCGCCGGATCTGCCGCTGCCAGGTCCGCCGCAGTAGCCTCGATGACCACGCGCTGCTTGACTGTCTGCGTGGTGCCATCGACGGTGCCTTCGAACTCATACGAGCCGGCAGGCAGCTGCGCCAGGGTTGCCGGAGCGTCGGCGCCGTTCAATTTCCAGATAACGTTCTCCCGCTTGGTGGCACCACTCTCATAGGTCGCCGTCACGGTCTGAGGCAACGTGGCGTCGGAACCCTCGGCAACGTGTAGCTCGTTGAGGTTGGCAAAAGAGGCAATGTTGTCTTCACTCTGGTCTTGCGATGTTGTCTGGCTGGCGCCCTCGGATGCTGCAGCCGCACCCGTCGCATCGCTTTGCTCGGCAACGACTTGGGTAGTATCACCCTGCATCATCTCGGCGAACGCCTGCGGCGGCACCGAGCCGACCGTCATCGTCAGAGCCAGACCCGCGGTAATGGCCGCGTTGACATGCCTTCTGTTCATGTTTCCTCCCGACACGCTCAACGGACCAAACAGCGCTGGTCCGATTGGCAAGTTAAGCTGAGCGTATCCTTCGCCGATGGAGGTTTGCAATATGCTACAGGTTAAGCGGCATAAATGGTTTCGTAAACGGACACCCAAGGGCAGCCAATTTGAGTTGCGGTGATATACGGACTGTTTGAGGCTTCTGGCTTGTAAAACAGTCCGCATTTCACCGCAACTAATGAGGGGACGGGATTAGCGCAGCAGGCCGGCTACTTCGCCGGCTAGGGTGATAGTGCCGGCTGCTACGAAGGACTCGCCCGCGGCATCAAAGGCAGCGAGGGCCTCGGACACGCTCGGGTATACGCCCACGAGCTTATCGGCATCAACGAGGGCAGCGAGCTCCTCAGCCGGCAGGGCGCGGTCGGAATCGGTCTGGGTCACGACTACGCGCGGAAAGGCCGGAATCAGGACGTCGACGATGCCCGCCACGTCCTTGTCTGCCAGCGTGGCGCATAGCAGCGTGGGGCGATTCTCCACGCACGGATCGATCTCATCCAGCGCGCCTACAAAGTTCTCGCAGCTCTGGGGGTTGTGGCAGGCATCGATCAGCTTGAGCGGATCGGTCCCCAGCACATCAAAACGACCCGGCGTGGGGCAACCCATAAGCGAGGCGTCGAGCGCATCGTGGTCGAGCTCGCGACCCAGATACCCCTCGCAAAGCATAATCGCGCACGCGGCATTCTGCGGCTGATAGGCCGGCTTGACCATGCTCGACGTATAGATTGCACGCGGCGTGGTGCAGCTAAACTCAATCGTGTCGCCCACATGCGCCGGCACCTTAGTCGTAGCGTGACTTACCACGAGCGGCACAATGCCGCACTCGCGACAACGTGCGTCCATCACACGCTGAACGCTCGCCTCATGCGTGCCCTCGCCCAAAACAACCAAGCGCCCGGGTTTGATAACCGCAGCCTTCTCCCCCGCAATGGCTTCGAGCGTATCGCCCAAAATGCGTGTGTGGTCGAGCCCAATACCCGTAATGGCAACGGCGACGGGATCGGTCGCACTCGTGGCGTCCCAACGCCCGCCCATGCCGACCTCAAGCACGGCCACGTCCACGCAAGCCTCGGCAAACACCACCAGTGCAGCAGCCGTCAGCAGGTCAAACGGCGTGATGGTATAGGCGCGCTCCCCCGCCGCCATACGACGGGCATTCACGCGATGCCCCGCCTCCACAGCGGCAGAAACGCCACGGGCAAACGACTCATCGCTCACAACGCGCCCGTCGACCTCCATGCGCTCGGGATAGCGAACAAGCTGCGGCGACGTATACAGCGCGGTCTTGAGCCCCTCGCCGCGAAGGATAGCAGCCGTAAAACGCGTAGTCGAAGTCTTGCCATTGGTACCGGCAACCTGAATGCAATCAAAGTACTCGTCCGGACGCCCTAGCTCATCGAGCATATCGACAACCGTCTCAAGCAGAGGCCCAGCATCCCCAGAAATCCGCCCCGTATCAGCAGCCAGCCCCACAGCCTCATCAAACGAAAGCAGCTCAAACGAGAACGGCACAGAATACGACCCCGAACGCTTAGGCATAAACCAAAGTCCCCTCAACATAAAAAGAGGCCCGAATCAACAACGAGCCCCTCCCAAACAAAATATCAGCCAAACACCGCTTTGCAGCGACCTCAAGGCCACAACCAAGTGGCCCCACCAGGCAGCGGACGCCTCCGTAACCGCCATGGGAGCGGTTTGGGGCTTTGCTCGATACAAGTTCCGCACGAGCCGAAGGCCACTTAATGTGGCCTTCGTGCGAGCAGGACTGTCCGCAGTAGCGAGCAAAGCCCCAAACCGCGTCCCCCAGTACCGCCTACGAGAAGTCAGCAACCTGCGAGTTCAGCGCCGCCAGGATCTCCTTGAGCTCAGCTGCACGGTCCCTCTTCTTCTGGACCACCGCGGGCGCGGCCTTGGCCACAAAGCCCTCGTTGGCGAGCGTCTTCTCGCAACCGGCGAGCTCCTTCTGGGCCGCGGCGATCTCCTTCTCCAGGCGTGCCTTCTCGGCCGAAAGATCGACCTTGCCCTCGAGCACCACAAAGACCTCGACGCCGCTGTCGACCACGGCAATGCTCGCAGCCGGCTTCTCGACGTCGGTACCCATGACCAGCGAGGCGGTGTTGGCCAGCGGCTCGATCGTGGAGCGCAGGCTCTCGAGCTTCTCGATGTCCTCGGCACCGGCGCGCACGACCACGTCGAGCTCGGCCTTGGGGCTCAAGCGATAACGCGAACGCGTGGCGCGGGCGGCGGAAACGACGGCGCGGCACAGCTCAAATGCGCGCTCGGCGGGCTCATCGACATACTTGGCGTAGTCGGCGGGCTCCGGCCACTTGGCGATCATGAGTGCCTCGGCGCGGTCCACGTTGCCCTCGGCGTCCAGGTCGAGCACGCTCGCCGGCATGTTGTCCCAGATCTCCTCGGTGACAAACGGCATAAGTGGGTGCATCAGGCGAATGGAGGTATCGAGCACAAAGATCAGGTTGCGCTGCGCCTGCAGACGGCCCTCGCCCTTCAGGCGGGCCTTGGTGACCTCGACGTACCAGTCGCAGACCTCGTTCCAGAAGAACTGCTGCACGCCGCGGGCCATGTCGCCAAAGGTGTAGTTCTCAATACCCTCGGTGACCATCTTGACGGCCTTGGCCAGGCGGCTGAACATCCAGGCGTCGGCCGGCGTCTCCACGACGGGCTCGCCGGGCGTGTAGCCCTCCATGTTCATGAGCAGGAAGCGGCTGGCGTTCCAGATCTTGGTCACAAACGATTTGGCCTGGTCGGTACGCGGGCTGTCGATAAGCTTCTTGGTCTTCTTATCGATGTTCGCGTCAAACTTGACGTCCTGGTTGTTGGTGCACAGCGTCAGCAGGTTGAAGCGCATGGCGTCGGCGCCGTACATGCCAATGAGGTCCATGGGGTCAACGCCGTTGCCCTTAGACTTGGACATGCGGCTGCCGTCCTTGGCAAGGATCGTCGGGTAGATGACGACGTCCTTAAACGGCACCTCGTCCAGGAAGTACAGCGAGCTCATGACCATGCGCGCGACCCACAGCGCAATGATGTCGCGTGCGGTGACAAGCGCCGTCGTGGGGTGATGGCCCTCGAGCAGCTCCGGCTTTTGCGGCCAGCCCTGCGTGGCGAAGGTCCACAGCTGCGAGCTAAACCAGGTGTCCAGCACGTTCTCGTCCTGATGCACGTGATGGCCGCCGCACTTGGGGCACACGTCGGTGTCCTCGGTAAGAGCGTCCTCCCAGCCGCAGTCCTCGCAGTAGAACACGGGAATGCGGTGGCCCCACCACAGCTGGCGGCTGATGCACCAGTCCTTGAGATTCTCCATCCAAGTGGTGTAGGTCTGCGTCCAGCGCGCGGGGTGGAAGGTGACCTTGCGGGAGTTGACGGCGTCGAGCGCCGGCCCCTTGAGCTTATCGACGGCGACGAACCACTGCTCGGACAGCCACGGCTCCAGTGCGGCGTCGCAACGGTAGCAGTGCATGACGGAGTGGTCGTGATCCTCGACGTGATCAAGCAGGTCGTGCTCCTCGAACCACTTAATGACAGCCTCACGGCACTCCTCGCGGGTCATGCCGGTGAACTCGCCATAGCCCTCGACGACCACCGCGTGCTCATCGAAGATATTGATTTGCGGCAGGTCGTGAGCCTGACCCATGGCGTAGTCGTTGGGGTCGTGGGCCGGAGTAACCTTAACGAAGCCGGAACCGAAGTTGGCGTCGACATGCCAATCCTCAAAGATGGGGATCTCACGGTCGACGATGGGAAGCTTGACGGTCTTGCCCACGAAGGCGGCCTTCTCAGGGTCCTTCGGGGAAACGGCGACGCCCGTGTCACCGAGCATGGTCTCGGGGCGCGTGGTGGCGACGACAATGTAATCCTGGCCGTTGACCGGCTCGGTCAGCGGGTAGCGCAGGTGCCACAGGTGGCCCTTCTCGTCCTTGTACTCGGCCTCGTCATCCGAGATAGCGGTAGAGCAGTTGGGGCACCAGTTGACGATGCGCTTGCCGCGATAGATCAGACCGTCGTGGTACCAGTCGCAGAAGACCTTGCGCACGGCCTGGGCGTAGTCCTCGTCCATGGTGAAGCGCTCGTTATCAAAGTCGACGGAGCAGCCCATGCGCTTGATCTGCTCGACGATGATGCCGCCGTACTCGTGGGTCCAATCCCAGCAGGCGTCGACAAACTTGTCGCGACCAATCTCCAGGCGGCTAATGCCCTCGCTCTTGAGCTTCTTGTCGACCTTGGTCTGCGTGGCGATACCGGCGTGATCGGTTCCGAGCACCCAGCGCGTGGACTTGCCGCGCATGCGGGCCATACGAATGATGGCGTCTTGGATGGAGTCGTCGGTAGCGTGACCCATGTGAAGCTTGCCGGTAACGTTGGGAGGCGGAATGGTGACGGTGCAGTCGCCCACGCCCTCACGGCGCTTGTAGTAGCCGCCGTCGAGCCACTTCTGCAGGATCGCCGGCTCGTTGGTCGACGGATCGTAGTTCTTGGGCATCTCTTCCATATATCTCTCCCTGTCCCGCCGGGGAGGAATGTAGGCCCGCCAGGGTCTGCATTCCTCCCCTTAGGTATCGATTACTTCAGTCTGATATGACTTCGCTGAGGCTTAAACAAACACACAGAATAACACAGGTAGTTGGGGTTATTGCGTATATATAAAATAGCCTCCGACCGCGGGTGGTCGGAGGCTATTTGCAAGCACGTTTTTGGCTGATTTACCCGTAGATGCGTTGGGGCTGTTCTTCGCCCTTTACGGAGGCTTCGGTCACGATGACCTTGGCGACGCCCTCCTCGCTGGGAAGGTCGAACATCGTCTGCTGCAGCACGTCCTCGCAGATGGAGCACAGGCCGCGGGCCCCGGTCTTGCGGGCAAGCGCCATGCGGGCGATCTCGTGCAGGGCGGCGTCCTCAAACTCAAGCTCAACGTCCTCGAGCTGGAACATCTTGCGGTACTGACGCACCACGGCGTTCTTGGGCTCGGTCAGGATCGACACCAGGTCGTCCTCGTCAAGCGCCTGCGTCTGGGTGACGACGGGCGTACGTCCCACAAACTCGGGGATCATGCCAAAAGCGTTGAGGTCCTGCGGGAGCACCTGACGCAGCAGATCGTTCTCGTCGACTGAGGTGGGGCCGGCGATCTCGGAGTTAAAGCCCACGCCCTTGTTGCCCACGCGATCGGCGATGATCTTGTCCAGACCCACAAAGGCACCGCCGCAGATGAACAGGATGTTGGTCGTGTCAATCTGCAGCAGCTCCTGCTGGGGATGTTTGCGGCCGCCGGTGGGCGGAACGCTTGCCACCGTTCCCTCAAGGATCTTAAGCAGTGCCTGCTGAACGCCCTCGCCCGAGACATCGCGGGTAATGGAAAGGTTCTCGGCCTTGCGGGCGATCTTGTCGATCTCGTCCACGTAGATAATGCCAACCTGAGCGCGCTCAATGTCGCCATCGGCAGCATTGATAAGCTTGAGCAGGATGTTCTCCACGTCCTCACCCACGTAACCTGCCTCGGTAAGCGCGGTGGCGTCGGCGATGGCAAACGGCACCTCGAGGATGCGCGCGAGCGTCTGGGCGAGCAGGGTCTTGCCGGTACCGGTGGGACCGAGCAGCAAGATGTTGGACTTGGCGAGCTCTACCTCGTCCATATCGTCGTCGAACTGCGAGCCCATGTCGTCGTCAAAGGCAGACACCGCGGCGCCGCCCTCGATCACGCGACGATAGTGGTTGTACACGGCCACCGACATGGCGCGCTTAGCGTCTTCCTGGCCCATTACATAGGCCGAGAGCTCGTCATAGATCTCGTGCGGCGTCGGCACGTGCGTGATGACCTGGCGGTCGTCCTCGAGCTCAAAGCCCTCGGTCTCGGGGTCCACGGCGGGCTGGGATGCAGCCTGACCATGGTCGTTGAGGAAGCCCGGCAGCTTGCCGTTGCGGGCAGCGTCCATAAAGTCCGAAGCCAGCGACTCCTCCAAAATCTCGGAGCAGGCGGCGACGCACTCGTCACAGATAAAGATGTTGGTCGGACCCTTTACGAGGCGACGGACCTGCCCCTGCTCTTTTCCGCAGAAGGAGCAGCGGATGGGGTTGCCGTTCTCGTCAAAGTTGTCCTGCATGTTTCCTGCCATCCTAGGCGTCCTTCGCGGCGAGATCGCGCGAGGTAACGATACGGTCGATCAGGCCGTAGTCGAGGGCCTCGGCAGCGGTCAGGTAGTTGTCGCGCTCGGTATCGGCCTGGACCTTCTCGATGGGCTGGCCCGAGGCATCGGACAGGATCTGATTGAGCTCGCGGCGAGTCTTCTTGATCTCCTCGGCCACGATCTCGATCTCGGTCTGCTGACCCTGGGCACCGCCGCTGGGCTGGTGAATCATAACCTTGGAGTGCGGCAGGCAGAATCGCTTGCCCTTAGCGCCGGCCGAAAGCAGCACAGCGGCCATGGACGCGGCCATACCGACGCAGATGGTGGAGACCTGCGGCTTGATGAAGTTCATGGTGTCAAGAATCGCCAGGCCGGAGTAGACCTCACCGCCGGGCGAATTGATGTAGAGCGAGATATCCTTCTCGGCATCCTGGCTCTCAAGATGCAACAGCTGGGCAACGACCAGGTTGGCGCTGACGGAGTTGATCTCCTCGCCCAAGAAGATGATGCGGTCGTTGAGCAGGCGCGAATAGATATCGTAGCTGCGCTCGCCGCGCGGCGTCTGCTCGATAACGTATGGCACGAGGGCGGAATCGAACTTGGCGATCATACGCATCTCCATTTCTCTTACGGACCAATAATGGTTCTAGATAAACGTACGGTGCCCGCATGCTATGCATTGGCTGGCACCGTACGAAGCAACCGGATAACCGGTGTATAACTTTACCCCATCACGGGCGCACCCATGCGCTCGCGGGCAAGGTGGCGAGAATTACTCGGCGTCCTTGGCGGTCTCGTCGACCTCGGTCACCTTGGCGTTCTCGACCAGGTGGTCGACGGCCTTGGAGCGACGGATGGACTCGCGGACGGCAGGCATGCGGCCATCGGCGATGAACTCGGCCTTGGAAGCCTCGACGTCCTTGACGCCAGCCTTCTCGAACTCGGCGTTGATGTCGTCCTCGGTGACCTCGATCTTGAGCTCACGGGCGAGGGCGTCCAGAGCCAGGGACTCACGGGCAACGTCGTTGGCCTGCTTGTGAAGGTCGCCGATGAACTGCTCCATGGTCAGACCGGAAGCGGGCAGCCAGGTGTCGAGCGTCATGCCGCGAGCAGCGAGGTTGGACAGGAAGTTCTGGCCAAGCTCCTCAAAGACGGACTGCTCGTAGTCGGCATCCATCTCGTCGAGCTGCAGGCGCTCGGCGAGAGCGGAGACGCAACGGTTCTCCTTCTCGGCCGGGAGGCGGGAAGCCTTGTCCTGCTCGATCTCGATCTTGATGGCGTCGCGCATAGCGTCGATGCTGTCGAAGCCAAAGTCGGACTTGACGAGCTCGTCGGTGAGCTCGGGGGTGTTGCGGACCTTGATGCCCTTGACGGTGACCTCGACGGTGTGAGTCTCGGCCTCCTCGCCCTCCTCGACCTCGTCGGTCCAGGTGACGGTCTTGACGTCGTCAACGTTAGCGCCGATCAGGGCCTCGTTGAACTCCTTGGGGTTGCTGTCGCTACCGGCGATGAGCATACGGCCCTCGGCGGCAAAGTTGTCGGCGTTCTCGACGGCCTTGAGGTCGACGGTGACGTAGTCCTCGGCCTCGACGGCGCGACCCTCGACGTCCTCGAAGGTGGCACGGTAGTTGAGGAGCATCTCGACCTGGTTGTTAATCTCGGACTCGGTGACCTCCGCAGGAGGCATCTCGATCTCGACAGCGTCGAAGGAGGAGAGCTCAGCAGCAGGACGCAGGGAGAACTCGACGGTGTAGGTGTAGTCCTCGTGATCCTTGGCGAGGTCGAGCTCCTTGTAGTCACCGTTCTTGGTGGGGACGATGTCCAGCTCGTTGAGGACGGCGGGCTCGTTGGCGGCGATCAGGTCGTTGGTAGCCTGGGCGAGGGTAGCCTCGGCGCCAAGAGCAGAGTCGATGACCGGACGGGGGGCCTTACCGGCGCGGAAGCCCGGGAAGCGGTACTTCTTGGCGGTGTCCTTGTAGGCCTTCTTGATCGCGGCGTCGACGTCGGCGGCCGGGATGGTGACCGTAGCGGTGAGCTTGGCGTCCTTGACGTCAGAAGCGGTGATGTTCAACACGTTCCTCCTCATACTGCCCAGCTTATCTGAGGTGCTGGTACCTTTATGCAACAAAGTGTCGCGACGGCCAGGGCCGACGCAGGTGCGATGGTGCGGGCGAAAGGACTCGAACCTTCACGGGAATCCCACCAGAACCTAAATCTGGCGCGTCTACCAATTCCGCCACGCCCGCATGAGCGCACAGACTAGGAATGATAGCAGATACGAACAGTAAGCGCACGCACACCTTTTACAAGCTCACGACCTCACCACGAGTGCAAGCCAATAGAGCACGCCGCCCCATCTCATAAGTTGCGGTGGAATAGGGACTGTTTGGGGCTCCAGTCCTCCAAAACAGCCCCTATTCCACCGCAACTTCGATGGGACCCGGCAGTCAGGCGGTGCTGGCCATGCGCCGGAAAGCGTGTCCCGGCTTGGGGCCTCGGAATGGGATGCAATTTCCGCTATAGCCATCAACCGGAAACTGCAACCCGTTTTGAGCCCCTATTCCGGGATGCACTTTCCGCCAAGGGCCTCAAACGGAAACTGCAGCCCACAATTCAGTTGAAAAGTGGGCTGCAGTTCCCCCGGGCTAGGCAATGAGCGGATACAGCGCCTCCTCGCCTACTCCCCCAGCAGGGCCTTCTCGGGCGTGATCGGCAGCGAGCGAACCTGGTGGCCGGTGGCGTGTGCGACGGCCGAGGCCACGGCGGCGAGCGGCGTGTTGATGACGACCTCGCCGATCGACTTGGCACCAAACGGGCCCGTCGGCTCGTAGCTCGGCTCAAAGGCCACGCGAATACTGCCG
>CAJLLN010000049.1:0-10810 GCA_905207495.1 uncultured Collinsella sp.
CGCTCGGGCGTGGTTTTGGGCGAGGTGGCGCGCATCGACGGCATGCTCGACATGGTGCTTGCCGAGATGCGTGCGACCAAGGCCGCGGGGGAGGGCGATGTGCCCATCGTCATTACCGGCGACGATGCCGAGGCGCTTGCGGCGCTGGTCGGCCATAGCCTGACGGTCGACGATGCGCTGACGCTGCGGGGTCTCGCCGAGCTCTACCACATCAACCAAAAGCCTCGCCGCGCGTAGCGATGGGGGCGGTGAGACAAAAACGTCTCCACCTTCCACCTGCTACAATGGGTCAAACTATTGCGATTTCGGAGGTGTCTGCCATGTCGGACGATCTTCATCAAACCGCGTCGGGCAAGCGCCGCGACGTCATTAGCTGGGATGAGTTCTTTATGAGCGTGGCCATCGCCGCGCAGCGCCGCAGTAAGGACCCCAACACACAGGTGGGTGCGTGCATCGCCAACACCAACCACCGCATCCTTTCGGTGGGCTACAACGGTACGCCCTCGGCGCTCAACGACGACTTTTTCCCGTGGGGCACGAGCGACGACCCGTTGCAGGATAAGCACAACTACGTGGTGCATGCCGAGGCCAACGCCGTGCTCAACTACCGCGGCTCGCTCAAAGACCTTGAGGGTTCCACGGTCTACGTCACGCTATTCCCGTGCCACGACTGTGCCAAGATCCTGGCGCAGGTAGGTGTAGGCGAGGTTGTCTACCTGGACAATAAGTATGCCGACACCGATGACGGCCGTATCAGCCGCCGCATTCTCGACTCCTGCGGCATCAGCTACCGCCAGGTCATCGTCGATGTCCAGATTGGTACCGGGGGACAGGCTCAACAGTAATATGCGTTGTCGCTATCTGACGACGAACGCAGCTCAAAGAGCCCCGTCCCAAATTGACTACTCGTGAAAGTCGCGTCTGCGCGCATGGACGGCTCGTGAGCGGGTACATGGCTGTAGTAACATAGCTTCTGTCCGCGGGCGTGCCCGCGTTATTGTGAGAAAGGAGCCCCTGTGGCTGTTAACGAAGAGCTGCTTAAGAAGGTTCTTGAAGAGATTCGCCCCAACCTGCAGGCCGACGGCGGCGATATGGAGTATGTGGGCGTCGACGACGAGGGTGTCGTCAAGCTGGAGCTGCAGGGCGCCTGCGCCGGCTGCCCCATGAGCTCGCTGACCCTATCCATGGGCATCGAGCGCATCCTGAAGGAGCACGTGCCCGGCGTTACCCGCGTCGAGCAGGTCAATGCTTCCGGCGAGGCCGAGGACCTGTACGACGAGTACGCGCCGTTCTAAGATGCGAAAGCTGCGGACGGCACGCTCCGCATAGACGTTACGCCCAGATATGCGGCTGCGAGCGCAAGGCCCGCGGCCGCATTTGTATGTAGGGAGCAGGGGGATCGATATGCTCAACGACCTCTACCATATGCTTGATCCCGTCGCGATCTCGGCGGGTCCCATCACCATCTACTGGTACGGCCTGGCCTACGTGGTCGGCGCTCTGCTCACGGCGGTCGTTATGTACCGCACGCAGCGTCGTTGGGGCTTCGACATCACGATCGCGTCGTGGTCGGTGCGGTCTTTGGCCTCATCATCGGCGCGCGCCTGTTCTACGTCGTCTTTTACGGCGATGGCTACTATTGGACTCACCCGCTCGAGATCTTTGCCACCAACGAGGGAGGCATGAGCTTCCACGGTGGCCTGGTGGGCGGCATCTTGGGCGGCATCATCGTGTGCCGCATGTATAAGCTCGACGCCTGGACTATCGCCGACCTTGCCGTGATCGGCGCCCCGCTGGCCCTGTGCCTGGGCCGTTGTGCCAATTTCGTCAACGGCGAGCTGTGGGGCAAGCCGACCGATCTGCCCTGGGGTGTGGTCTTTGGCGGCACCGCGGGCGATATGCCGCGCCATCCCTCCCAGCTCTACGAGGCGTTTCTTGAGGGCGTCGTGCTCTTCTGTATTTTGCAGGTACTCAGCCGCAAAAAGCCGCTACTGCCCCAGGGTACGTTTATGGGCGTGTTCGTGATGGGGTACGGCATCGTCCGCTTTCTCGTTGAGTTCGTGCGCGTGCCCGATGCCCAGTTGGGTTATCTGCTGGGCGGCGTTATCACCATGGGTCAGCTGCTGAGCTTGCCGCTCGTGATCGCCGGCCTAGCGCTAATCATCTTCGCCCGACACCGCAATCGCCCCCAGCGCATCTACCTCGACGCCTAACCAAGACCACCACAAAGGGGACAGGCACCTTTGTGGTGGTCTTGCCGAGTTTGATAGGTTTCTAGAAAGGCTTTCGGACTGTGAAGGATCCCGACCTCTCCACAACGGCTGCGCGCGACGCTGCCCGCATCGTCTGGTTTAAGCGCTACCCCGCCAAGCAGACGCTCATCGCATTTTTGCTCGCGCTGTTGGCGACCACGGCGTTTTCCATCGATCCCGCCCCGGTGTCGAGCAACGCAGTCTTGGCGATTGACCCCAAAGCCTCGGGCATGCTGTACGTGTGCTACGAGGTGCTCCTCTCGTTTGCCGGCCATACCGACGCGGTCATGCTGCTTGCGCTTGCCTGCCTGCTCACGCTGCCGTTTCGCTACGTGTTCTTTGGCCGCGGCGACACCTGGCGTCCATCGGTCATTCTGCCGTCGCTGTTCTTTGCCATCTGCATGGTGTTCGGCCGCAGCTACGATCTCACCGACTCGGCCGAGATTGTCCTTGGCGATAAAGCTCGCATCATCTGCGCCTGGATTGGCGGCGCGGGCTGGATGCTCCTGGCGATCGTTGCCTTCTACCTTGCCTTTGAGTGTCTAGATTGGCTGAGCTCTCGGCGCATTCCGTTTTCCGAAGCGCACTTTGGCCGCGTATGGCGTGTGACTCACGCCGTGCTCTCGGTCCATCCCTTTGCCGGGCCCTTCCTGGTGCTTATGGTCGCCTGGGCGCCCACGCTCATCGCTTCGCTGCCCGGTCTTTTTATGGGAGATACGGGTGCGCAGATTCGCCAGTGGTTCAACTATCCCAACGGCACGAGCGACTACCTGCGCCTACTCAACCCCAACGTGCTGCTCAACGGGCATCATCCCGTAGTGCACACGGCCATTATCGGCTCGTGCGTTCAGCTGGGGCTTTCGCTGTTCAACAGCGCTAACGCGGGTCTTGCCATCTACACCTGTGCTCAGTTCGTCATCACGGCCGCCTGCATGGCCTATTCCATTTCGTCGCTGCGCAAACTGGGCGTGAGCCTGCCGGTTCGCGGTGCGATCCTGCTGTTCTTTGCGTTTATGCCGATGTTCTCTAACTACGCGGCGTTGCTCACCAAAGACGTGCTTTTTGCCGACGCGTTCTTGGTGCTGCTGGTACAGACCGTCAAGCTCGTGGCATGTGGCTTGCCCCGTCGTGATGCCAATGTTGAGCGAGCGGGCGAGAAAGCCCCCGTGCTCTTTGCGCGCCACGACTGGCTGCTGCTTGCTCTGGGCGCCATGGGTTCCACGTTTTTGCGCAACGGCGGCCTGGTGTTTCCCCTGGCGGCATGCGTAATCGCGGCGGCGTTTAGCGCATGGGACGCGCATGTGGCTCGTCGTGCAGCCAAGCAGACTGGTGCTGCGCCTTCGGGCGCCATCCCGCGCTTCCGCTGGGTCGGTGTCCTCGCGGTGCTCGCGCTCTGCCTTGCCTCTAATATGTACTTCACCAAGGTCTTTATGCCGGCGCACGATATCACGCCTGGTTCCAAGCGCGAAATCCTCTCGATTCCGTTCCAGCAGACGGCTCGTTTCGTCCAAAAGCACGACGGCCTCAACTCGGGCGTCAACCCCACGGTTAAGGAGGACGGCACCATTGTGGAGGCTCCTTGCGACGGCTTGGTGACCGACGAAGAGCGTGCCGTGATCGATCGCGTACTCAAGTACGAGAACCTGGGCCGCCGCTACAACCCCGACAAGTCCGATGCCGTCAAGAACTGCTTTAACGAGTATGCCTCGCAGGAGGACATCGATGCCTATTTTGAGGTATGGGCTCAGATGTTTAAGAAGGATCCCGAGTGCTATATTTCGGCGCTTATCAATAACTACTATGGTTATTTTTATCCGAGCGCGCGCGATGCCTGGGTCTACAGCACGGCGCGTAGTGCCGAGATCATGGCAAAGCCCGATAACCTCAAGTACTTCGACTTCCATCCGGTCGATAGCAAGGTTGTACGCTGGTGCGACCACCTGATCAACCTGTATCGCGTGGCGGTGCAGCGCATCCCGTTTATTTCGCTCACCATGAGCTCGGCCACCTATGTGTGGATCATGATCGCCGTGGTGGTCTACCTGCTGCGTCGTCATTCATGGCGTGCGCTGGCGATCTGGGTGCCGCTGTTGGGCGTGCTTGCCGTGTGCCTGATTGGTCCGTGTAACGGATCGACCTACATGCGCTACCTGTATCCGGTCATCGCCTGCATGCCCTTCACCATCGGCGCCACCGTCACCCGCAGCGACTTCCTCTGGTTCTAACTTGGTGCATTGGGGGTCAGGTTTCTTTGCACCAAAGGGGTCATCATCACGACGCCTTCATTTTGGGGTTTATCTCGCAGGCCAGTAGGTATATCATAACGACGTTTGTTTATATTGCCCGAGCATCTGCGCTGGGCTTTAGGTCGAAACCGATAGGAGACACGTATGTCCGGACACTCTAAGTGGGCCACAACCAAGCATCGTAAGGGCGCGCAGGACGCCAAGCGTTCCGCCCTCTTCTCCAAGCTGAGCCGCAACATCACCGTTGCTGCCCGTCTCGGCGGCGACCCGCTGCCCGAGAACAACGCCAGCCTCGCCGCTGCCGTTGCCAAGGCCAAGGCTCAGTCCATGCCTAAGGACAAGATCAAGTCCGCTATCGACAAGGCTTTTGGCTCGGGTGCTGACGCCGCCGTCTACGAGAACATCGTGTACGAGGGCTACGGTCCCGCCGGTGTCGCCGTCTACGTCGACTGCCTGACCGACAACCGCAACCGTACCGCCGCTGATGTCCGTTCCGCCTTCTCCCACGCTGGTGGCAACCTGGGCACCTCCGGCTCCGTCGCCTTCCAGTTTGAGCGCAAGGGCCAGATCGTCGTCGCCAAGGAGATCCTGGACGAGAACGCCAAGAAGGAGACCATGATCGCCAACGGCGCTGCCGGTGACGAGGATGAGTTCATGATGGCCATCGCCGAGGCCGGTGGCGAGGACTACGAGGATGCCGGCGAGGAGTGGATCGTCTGGACTGCTGCCAACGACGTTATGGCTGTCTCCAAGGCGCTCGAGGAGCAGGGCGTCCAGGTCAAGGGCTCTGAGACCACCATGGTCCCGACCACCCCGACCGAGGTTTCTGGCGCCGACGCCAAGAAGGTTCAGCGCCTCATCGACCGTCTTGAGGAGCTCGACGACGTCCAGGATGTTTACAGCACCATGGACATGACCGACGAGGTCATCGCTGCCCTCGAGGAGGAGTAGCGCCCGCACGGGTTAAGCCGTGCATATCTGGGCATAATGAAGCGAGCATGCAAGCCTCGTGGAATAGATGAGCCGGATCCGCGTGCGTAGAGCACCGGACCCGGCTCTTTTATAATGATGCGAACCGTTTTGCATTTCGAGAGCCGAGATTTGAAGGGAGCGCCACGTGCGCGTACTCAAACGAGCCCTAGCGATCGTGTATCTTGCCGCCGCCATCGTGGCGCTGGGTACGCTTGTCTGCCAGTTTTGGGGGCCGTATACGTATCGCTTTATGCTGCTGATGCGCGACCCCATGCCGCGCATTGTCGTGACGGCATGCGGCGGAGTTGTGGCGATTGGCGTGCTGGTAAGCTTCTTCCGCCTGATGTTTGCTCGTCGCGAGCCGTCCTGCGTGCATCCGGCGGGGGAGCGCAATATCGAGGTCACGCTCGCGGCGCTTTCTTCGTGCGCCAGGGCTGCTGCAGAGCGCGACGACCGCGTGATGATCGAGCATGTCGAGGCCCGCGTCCAAGGTTCCGACGATTCGCACGTCCGTTTTAAGGTCGAGGCTATCGCGCTTGACGATAAGGACGTGGCATCTTTGGCTACCGCGATGCAGCAGCGCATCGAGGAAGCTTGCGACACCATGCTCGGCACGCCGGGTACGACCACGCGCGTCCGTTTTTTGCCGTCCAAGACTACCGTCCAGACCGTGGAGGTTTCCGGTGAGTGATACCAATCAAGATAAGACCGCTCGTACGCCGCGCCTGACGATTGACCAGAGCGCCACGCCGGCGAGCGAACCTGTTGATTCCAAAGCAGAGGCAACCGAGTTACAAGACGCGGCGGCCGCGGATTTTGACGAGGCTATGGGTCTCATCAAGGGTACGGGCGCTGCCATCTGGAGCTATGCTGTGCGCCATCCCAACACCACGCTCGGTGCCGTCGCTGGCTTTATCCTCGCCGTGTTGGTGCTCACGCTCGGTCTGTGGGACACGCTCGTCATTGCATTCTTCGTGCTGATCGGCGCCGTGATCGGCCAAATTCGCGACGGCGAGAACGGGATCGTCAACTTCTTCGGCCGTCTGTTTAGCGGCCGCTAATATGTATTCGACTGTCGCATCCGCGGCAGGCATAAGGAGGAACCATGGCTTTTAATACGAAGGTCGATGTGGCCGATACCGAGCTCGAGGAGAACGAGGCGGCCGTCGCCGAAGCCGAGGATGTGACGCTCGAGGATGAGGCGCTCGTCGAGGCCGAGTCCGCCGATGACGCGGACGAGGATGATGAGGAAACAGACGAGTCCGAGGACTCGCTGACCTATTCCAACGGTGTGATCGAGAAGATCGTCGCCATGGCCACCCGCGAGGTTCCGCACGTTTTGGGCATGAAGGGTAACCTCATGCACTTTGTGCAGGAGCAGTTTGGTGCCGAGAATCTGACCAAGGGCGTGACGGTCGAGGTCACCGATGACAATCGCGTGGTCGTCAACATCTCCGTCATTATCGAGTACGGAGCCTATGCGCCCGCGATCTTCGACGATGTCAAGGCACGTGTCACTGAGCGCCTTGCCGCGATGACCGGCCTTGAGGTGGCGGGTGTCAACCTGCGCATCGAGGACGTCATCACCCCCGAGGAGTACGAGCACCGCACCAGCCAGCACGAATAACCTTCCAAAAAGGGACAGGTTTGTTTTGGTAGGTTTTATCTGTGAAAACGTTAAACGGCCGACCGCGCAAGCAAAAGCGTGGCCGGCTGTTTTTGTACGCCCCCGATGTAGTCATACCGCTCGTCTAACTAAGGGTTGCAATCCCCGCGTTCCGCGTTACCCTAATGGGCGCATTGTTTCCAAATTGTTAACGAGGGGTTGCCGTAATGGCCGACGAGCACGAAACAGAAAGCAAGGCATGGGCGATTGAGGCCGCCGCGGCAGAGGCGGCATCGCGTGCTGCCGAGGAGATGCATCGTCCTCCCGTAGTGCCGATGGAGCGCGTGGTCGATCGCACCGATATCGAGCGCGGCGAGCGTGCCGGCCAAAAGCGCAGCCAGGAGCCAGGCTTCCCGCGCTTTTTTGCCGAGCTCAATCTGGGTCTGATTCTTACGGCCTTTGCCATCGTTGCGTTTAAAACCCCTAATCACTTTGCTTTTGGCGGCACCTCGGGCATGTCGGTCATTCTGTCCACGCTGTTCCCGACTCTGCCCGTCGGCGTCTTTATGTGGATTATCAACGCGGTTCTCGTCGTTTTGGGCTTTATCTTTTTGGAGCGCAAGGCGATTCTTTGGAGCGTCTTCGCCTCGTTTGCGCTGTCCGCCTACGTCTCGCTGTTTGAGCTCTTCATTCCGACCGATGTCTCTCTGACGGGTGATATGTGGCTCGACCTGTGCTTTGCCGTCATCTTGCCGGCGCTCGGCAGTGCCATCGTCTTTGACATCGGCGCCTCGACGGGTGGCACGGACATTCTCGCTATGATCCTCAAACGCCGCACCACGCTCGAGATTGGCCGGGCCCTGCTACTGGTCGATATCGGCATCGTGACCATCGCGGCCTTTTTGTATGGCCCGCGTGTCGGTCTGTATTGCGTGCTCGGCCTGTTTGCCAAGACGCTTGTGGTCGACAAAGCCATCGAGAGCATCCATCTTCGTAAGGTCTGCACGGTCATTTGCTCCGAACCCCTTAAGGTCGAGGAGTTTATCGTCAAGCATCTCAACCGCACAGCGACCATCAGCCGCGGCTACGGTGCCTTCTCGGGCAAGTGCGTGACGGTGATCATGAGCGTGCTGAGCCGTCGCGAGGCCGTGCAGCTGCGCCGCTATGCGCGCGAAGTCGATCCGGGTGCCTTTATCACGATTGTCGACAGCTCCGAGATCGTCGGCAAGGGTTTTCGCGGTACGAACTAACGCGGACGTATTCAACGAACCGCCTGCTGGCGCCGTGTACCTTGCAAATCGGTCATCTTTGAGTATTTGAACTCACATTGGGTGATAATGATGCCAAAGACATCGTTTGCGATCCAGGTGATTCGCTTAAGATACGAAGGGATGATTTCGATGTTCTGCTCGCAGTGTGGCGCCCCCATGGGCGATAACGACAAGTTCTGCGGCGTGTGTGGTGCTCCTAATGCCGGTGCCGCTGGCCCCGCTCCCCAGGGACAGCCTCAGCCCCAGCAGTTTGTTCCGCAACCGCCCGTGGCGAATGCGCCAAAGGGCTGTGTGGCTCAGGCGTTCCAAGATATGACCAAGACTCCAGGTGTGCTTCAGCGTGTATGCCAAATCGCGTTTTTGCCGGCGCTGATTTGCGTTGTGTCGGTGCTCGTGTTGTTTATTCCCGTTATTGGCGGCATTGCGGCTGCCATCGGCTTTTTGGCAGCTTGCATTGCGAGCGTGTGCGGTTCCGGCTTTGGTATTGAGTGGGGCCGTGATCTTTCGCTCAAGGTCGATGACGGCATGGATCGTCCGTTGATGCGTTCCACATCGTTTGGCCTTGGAGTCTTTTCGAGCGTTATTTCGGTCGTGCTCGAGGTTATCGCTGCCATTCCCGTTATCGGTGTAGTGCTTTCGCTGGTGGAGGGCGTGGTAATTGGCGCCGCGGGCTCGTATTCTTATTACGGCTCTTATGCACTCGAGGCTGCGCTGTTTGGCTCGCTTGGCCTGCTTGTCCTGGCGCTAATTGCCTCGGCGATTCTGGGTGTCTTCTTTAAGATGTTCGCCGACATCGCCGTGATGCACTTTGCGGTGACCGGGCGTGTCGAGAGCGCGTTTTCGCTCGATAAGGTCTGGGCGGCGTTTAAGCACAACAAGACCAAGCTGTTCTGTGCTTCGTTCCTTCCCGAGTTTTTGACGGGCCTGGTCGCCAACGTTGTCACATGGATCTTGACGGTCGTCTTTGGCGCCATTGCCTCTGTCGGTATGTATAGCTACTACTATCGTCCTACGGGTATTGAGGCAATTGTTACCGGCGGTGGCGTCACGCTCGCGCTGTTCTTGGTGCTGGTCGCTTTCGTCACCGTATTTCTTACGGTCTTTGGCAAGATGCTCAAGCACCGTGCCGTTGGCTATTGGGCCGCACGCTATGCAAGCGAGTGGGCCGATGAGGATAAGGACGACGTCCTGACTTTTGTGTTGCCCTTCGAGAAGAAGTCCACCCCTTCGGGTTACGGTGCTCCGGATGCTTCGCCGGCACCTGCACCCGCTCCCGCGACCGAGCCTGAGCCGGCGCCCGAGCCTGAGCCGGCATCTGAGTCCGAGCCTGCACCTGAGCCTGAGCCTGAGCCGGCACCAGCACCTGAGCCGGCGTCCGAGCCAAGCTCCGACGAGGAGCCTCAGGACGAGTAGCCACGCCGCCTGCTATTTGGGGACGGGGTAGAAATGGTAGAAATAGCGCTTGAAGAATGAGCGGGGGCGGACGTTTCGATACGTCCGCCCCCGCTCTGCTTTAGCCAAGCTGTTATGGATGGGTGTGACGACTACTCGTCGTGCTTCTCCTCGCGGCGTGCAGCAGCGCGTGCGTCGTGGATGCCCTTGATTGCGGCATGGCGAGCCGTTCGGGCATCATGGATGGCGTCGCGAGCCTCGGCGGTCGTCGCCTTGGCAGAGCGCAACTTGGCGGCCAGATCGGGGTTGGTTTCGGCGACCGCGGTAATCGCGGGGCCGTCGAGCTCCTCTTGCGTGGGCTCGGCCAAAAAGTCGATAGCATACTGGGCGGCCACCATGGAGCCCTTTGCCAGCACGGTCTCGTCAATCTTGTAGAAGCAGGAATGTTGGGCGTACGTGGCGCCAATCTTGGGGTTGCGCGTACCTACAAAGGCGAGCACGCCCGGCACGCGGCGCAGGTACTCCGAAAAATCCTCGCCCGAGAGCGTGCCGCGATAATGGCCTTGGCCGGTGGGGCCCAGGCACTTGATTACAGCCTGACGGCAGCGCTCGCTCGAGGCGGCGTCGTTTTCGACCTTGTAGTTGGCGATGGTGTAGTCGGTGAGCTCTGCCTCGGCGCCCAGAGCTGCCGCGGTATGCTCCACGATGCGGCGCATGAGCTCCGGCATTTCCTCGTGGGTCGAATCGCCGTAGGTGCGCACTGTGCCGGCGAGGTAGGCCGTGCCGGCGATAACGTTGCGCGCGGTGCCGCCGTGTAGCTCGCCGACGGTGATGACGGCCGGCTCGTAGGGGCTGATTTCGCGCGAGACGATGGTCTGCAGGGCGTTGACAATTTCGGCGGCAACCATGACGGCGTCGTGACCTCGCTGGGGCATGGCGCCATGGCACGAGGTGCCGCGGACGTCGATGCGGAACCAGTCGGTATTGGCCATGCGCGGACCGGGCTCGCAGCTCACGGTGCCGGCGTCGACCTCACTCCAGATGTGCGCGGCGTAGGCGCCATCGACGCCG
>CAJLLN010000050.1:0-10446 GCA_905207495.1 uncultured Collinsella sp.
AGGCAGGACAACCGTATACATCGACGCCGGCATCTAGATCCTGAATGGCGCGCGTGTAGGCGCCCGAGCGAATAGTGAGGTTGGTAGCGAGCACGCCCACGCGACGCGTACGCGTGCTGTTGATTGCTGCACGGGCACCCGGCGCGATCACGCCGATCACGGGAACGTCGAGCACCTGCTGGGCCAAACGCAAGGCCGCAGCGGTCGCCGTGTTGCAGGCGATGACCATAATCTTGACGTCGTGCTTCGAAAGCCAACGACCCGCCTGCAGCGCAAACGAGCGCACTTCATCCTCGGTGCGCGTGCCGTAGGGGCAGCGCTTGGTGTCGCCAAAGTAGTAGACGGACTCGTGCGGCAGCGCCGTCGCAATCGCGCGCGCAACCGTCAGACCGCCCAAACCAGAATCGAACACGCCAATCGGGCGCGTGTCGCCTGCCGGATTCTCGATATCGGACATTACCTCACCAGTCTCTCTCGAAAAGACATGTCCAAGTGCAGCGACGCCGCGCTACGAACGCGCCGCGACCAGCAGCTCTGCCGTCGCCGCCCAACCGTCGACAATTTTGCCGCGCGTAACGAAAGCGTTCTCGCAGGCAGCCAGGAACTCGGGCGCGCCGGCGCTGGTCAAACCGTTCTCGACCAGGCAGAACGTGCCCACGTGGTCAGCCATGTAGAAGTCGGACTCGGAATCGCCGAGCGCGAGCGTCTCCTCGCGCTCGATCCCCAGGTGCTCGCAGAAGCGCGCGATGGCAACGCCCTTGTTGAGACCCGCGGGGTTGATGTTGAATGCACGACCGTCCTCGACGCGATCGAGCTCGAGCGTCGTCGGCTTGGACAGGTGAGTCAGATGGCCGTTGCAAGCCCAGATCAGACCGCAGCCGGCCTCGTCCAGGATGGCCTGAACCTCATCGTCGGGCACATCGCCGCGCATGCCGACGGTGACCTCACGGTATTTGTAACCGGTCGACATGTCGTTGTGGTACTCGATCTTGTGCGGCCAGCGGGCGAGGATCTTCTCGCACACGCCGGTCTGCTCGATCACCTGGTGCGGCGTGAGGCCGCAAGAGGGGTCGTAGGGCATGTCGCCGGTCAGATACTCCCAATCGTTGGCTTTGAGATCGTACATGACCAGGCCGCCCATCTCGCCGATGTAGGAGTTGAGGCCGAGCACGCGCGCGTCCTCGTGGATCATGGTACGGTTGCGGCCCGAGGTGGGAACCACCTGAATACCAGCGCGAGCGAGCGCCACGACGGCCTCGACGAGTTTGGTCGAAGGGTTGCCGTCGTTGTCGCGCAGCACGCACGAGCCGGGTGCAAGCATCGTGGCATCCAGGTCGGTAAAGACGTACTTGACCTTGGCCAAGCGCTCGCGCATCTCGCCCGAAAGCTCGGCAACGGTCGGCAGGGTGTTGTGGGACATGGTTACTCCGTTTACGTAGAAGGGTTTGGACTTGGACGGCATGTTTTGATTGAGGGAACACGCTTATGGCGACAGCGCACTCAGGGCGCCGCCGCCATCATGGTTCATTAGTCAAACTGCGTAACATCGATCAAGCGATTGGCCAACGAAAGGTCGCTCTCGATGGGCACGAACTCGTCGCCCACGTGCATGAGCTCCTCGTCACCCTTTGCCAGCAGCAAGACAATGGTGGGAGCATCGGGGTTGACGTACTCCTCGCGCGCCGCCTTGAACGCCGCATGCACAGCGGCTTCGCGGTCGAGGATGATCTTGTTCGGCGTATCGTCGGGAACATGCTCGGCTAGCTCGCGACAGACCTTCATCGGGTCCTCGTGAGCTGGATCCTCGTTGGCAAAGATCATCAGGTCGGAATACGGTGCGGCCTCGCGCGGAAGCTGCTCGCGGCGCTCCTGCGCCTTGCCGCCGGCAGCGCCAAACAGCGCAATGACGGGGCTAGCGGGAAACGCGCGCTTGACCGACGAGAAAAGCGAACGGAACGAAAGCTGGTTGTGCGCATAGTCGACGACGCAGATCACGCGACCGTCCTTCGACTCCACGACCTCCATACGGCCCGGCACACGCAGTTTGGAGAGGCCCTTCTTGATAGCCTCGATACCGATGCCGATCTCGCGCGCGGCGGCGATAGCGACCAGCGCGTTTTCCACGTTAAAGTCGCCCGCGATGCCCAGCAGGACCTTCTCCCCCGCCTCGGACTCGTCGGCACACAGGCCATGCAAGTTGAACTCGATGCTAAAGCCGACCATGCGTACGTCGCTCGCCCACAGGCTCGCCTCGGGATACTCGACGCCAACTGTCACCAAGCGCTCGGCCGTCGACGCTGCCTCCAGCACACGGTCGACCTCTTCGGTGCCCAGATTCACCACGGCAGTCTTTGCCTGGTCAAAGATCCTGAGTTTGCTCTCAAAATAATCCTCAAACGTGGGGTGTTCGATCGGCGAGATGTGGTCGCGGCCGATGTTGAGGAAGCACGCCACGTCAAACGGCAGATTCTCGACGCGTTGGTACTTGAGCGCCTGGCTCGAGACCTCCATGACCATGGACTGGCGACCGGACGTGCGACAGTTGGCGATATGGCGCCAGATCTCGGGGGCCTCGGGCGTGGTGTTGGTGCTCTCGTAGCACTCGATACCATCGTCGGTGTTCACCGAACCGATCATGCCGCAGGACTCGCCCGCCGCCTTGATGATGGACTGGAGCATAAAAGCGGCCGTGGTCTTTCCCTTGGTGCCGGTGATGCCCACGATCTTGACGTCGTGGTCGGGACGGTCATAGACCTCCGGCGGCAACAGGGCCATGGCCGTGCGAACGCTATCAACAACCAGCATCGCAGCACCGCTCTCCTTCGCCAGCGACTCCAGAGACTCGACCAGTGACTCCTCGCACACAAATGCGACGGCGCCCGCATCGAGCGCCATGCTCAAAAACGCGGGCTTAAAGGCAGCACCTTTACAGAAGAACACGTCACCTGCCGAGACCGCGCGCGAATCAAACGAGCAACCGGTCACGGCACGCTCGTCAACCTGCTCTGATGCGCGCAGCTCGCCGCACACATCGAGCAGCTTGGCAAGCGTATCGACCGTGGTCACGGTCGCGGAATCCGAATGGTGCATCTTTCACCTTTCTCAGCCATTTGGCAGGGACGGTTTTCATAGTAACTGAAACGTGCTCGCGCAAAAACGGCTCCCGGAGGAGCCGTTACGCGCAGGCATTCGTAGGCCGAGACTAGGCAGCCTGAACAGAAGGCTGGCCCTCGTCGATAAAGAAGCGCTTGTACCACACCAGGAACACGAGCGGCGTATAGATCTTGCGCTGGAAATCACCCTTGCCCGCAAAGTGCAGATCGAGCAGGTGCATGAGCTCGTCGGTATCGAAGAACTCGCTTGCCCACGGCGCGGTGAAGTACTCCTTGACATAGTCGTACCACTTTTGCTCGCGCAGCCAGTAGACAATCGGCACCGGGAAGCCCACCTTGGGACGGGTGGCCCACTCATCGGGCAGCGACTTATTGGCAGCGTGGCGGAGTACCTGTTTGTTGCCGTTCTCGTTGATGCGGTAGCGGTCGGGAATGTGCTCGGCGAACTCCATGACTTTGCGGTCCAGGAAGGGCACGCGCAGCTCCAGCGAGTGCGCCATGCACATCTTGTCGGCCTTGAGCAGAATGTCGCCCGGGAGCCACATGTTCATGTCCAGGTACTGCTTCTTGACCAGTTCGGGCTGACCCTTCACGCGTGCGTAGATGGGTGCAGCGAGCTCGAAGGCGCCGTCGCCGGTGTTGTACTCGGGCTTGAGCACGCCGTCGACCTCGCGCTCCGGCCATACCAGAGCCTGTCCCAGGAACGACTTCTCGGGGATCTCGGCACCCTTGACCAGGAAGTTATGTCCCTTGAAGTACGGCATATGCAGCGCCAGGTTACCGAGCGCGCGACGGATGGGCAGCGGCACCATCTTTTTGTACTTGCGCACCGGGACCGTGTCCTCGTAGTAGGCGTAGCCGCCAAAGAGCTCGTCGGCGCCTTCGCCCGAAAGCACGACGGTAACGTCCTTGCGGGCCATCTCGGCCAAGAACCACAGCGGCACGGAAGACAGGTTGGACTGCGGCTCGTCCATGTGATACTGGATGTCCTCGAGCGCACCGAAGAACTCGTCGGCGGTAATCATCTTGCGAACGTTTTCGACGCCGAGCTTATCGGAAAGCTCCTTGGCGTAGTTGGTCTCGTTAAAGTTCTTGTAGTCAAAGCCCACCGAGAAGGTCTTGTCGGGCATAAGGCAAGCGGCGATGTAGCTGGAGTCGACGCCACCGGAGAGGAACGACGCGACCTTGACGTCGGCGATACGATGGGCCTCGACACTCTCGTGCACGACCTCGTCCAGCTCATCGACATACTCTTCGAACGGCTTCTCGACGGCAGAGTAATCGCAATCCCAGTAGCGCTCGATGTTCATCTTGCCGGTCGGGATATCGACGGTAAAGTAGTGCGCCGGCGGCAGCTTGTAGACACCCTCGAAGAAGGTCTCCTCGGTTGCCGAATACTGCAGCGTCATGTACGGACGCAGAGCCTTTTTGTTGACCGCCTTGTGGAAGTGCGGGTAGTCCAGGAAGCTCTTGATCTCGGAACCAAAGAGCACGCCCGGAGCGCCGTCGCCCGCATCGGCCATGGGATAGTAGTAGAGCGGCTTGATGCCAAAGATGTCGCGGGCGCCAAAAAGCTTGTTCTTCTTTTTGTCCCAGATGACGAAGGCGTACATACCGCGCAGGCGATCGAGAACGGCCTCGCCCCACTCCTCGTAGCCGTGCAGGAGGCTCTCGGTGTCGGCGCCGCAGTGGAACTTGTAGCCCTTGGCCTCGAGCTCGGAACGGAGTTCTTGGAAGTTGTAGATCTCGCCGTTGAAGACAATGACGACGCTACCGTCCTCGTTGGCCATGGGTTGGGCGCCAGCCTCGGTCAGGTCGAGGATCGACAGGCGGCGGAAGCCGAGGGCAACGCGGCCGTCGATAAACTGACCGCCCATGTCGGGACCGCGATGGACGATGCGGTCCATCATCTTGGTGAGCACCTCGGATTGGTTATCCGTCCCACCGACAAAACCGACAAAACCGCACATATACTATCCCCTCTGCTGTTGCTGGGCATCAAATCGAATCAGTAGCTTTTGAGTATACCCGAGGGCGTAAAGAGGGGCGGAATGTTCAGGCAATCTCAACTGAATCAGCTCCGCTGTGACACGCGCGAGTTACCTTTAATGGATATGAGGTGAATGAGGCGATTGTTTTGCTATACTCTCTCCGCACGGGCGATTGGCGCAACGGTTAGCGCAGGTGCTTTACACGCACAAGGCTGGGGGTTCGAATCCCTCATCGCCCACCACTGAATTGGAAACGGTCCTCGCAAGGGGACCGTTTTGTTTGCGCCCATTTCATGGGATTCGAACCCGCCAGGGTGCGGAGCTGAGGAAACGCGAAGCGTTTTCCAGCGCAGCACGCGAGGGCCGCAGGCCCGAAGCGGAAGCGGGCGGCGCCAGCCGCACGCGGACATCCCTCATCGCCCACCACTGATTTGAAAGGCTCCCAGCAATGGGAGCCTTTCTTTTTTGGGCCCATCGCAGAGGGATTCGAACCCGCCAGCACATCTGTCGCAAAGGCCGTGGTCAAAAAATGGCAAAAATGAGTACTGCTACTTTGTTTGCAACATATAATTAGATAGTATTTGCTTAAGTTACGCAACGTATGTCCATTATAAGGACTAACAGTTGGATCAAAATCGTGCTTTCATCGCCATTTCGACTTGCTATCTGGCCTTATTAGTCCAAAATTGCTGCTACCAAATCGGTAACAGTACTCATATTTGATGTTTTTTGACCAGCAGGTCTCCCTGCCTTAGCAAATCTAAGGCAAAACGGGCTCCAGACCGCTGAATCATGCCGCATAGGACACGTCCGCAGTCCGGAACCCGGTCAAAATTGAGTTATTGCACCGCGTTAGCCCAAGACACCCGACAAGATCTCGATCAGACTGTCCACGTCGGCTTCCTCGCAGACGAGCGGCGGCAGGAAACGCAGCGTATGGGCACCCGTAGCGTTAATCACGGCACCGGCGGCCAGCGCGCGGGCAACAACATCATGCGCGTCGCCCGCAGCATCATCCAAATCACAGCCGAGCATCAAGCCGCGGCCACGCACCTCGGTCACGTGCGGCAGCTTAGCGAGCTTTGCCTCCATATAGGCGCCTACCTTGGCAGCATGGTCGGCATAATCGCCGCGCACGAGCGCGGAGAGCGTCGCGGCGCACGCCGCGACAGCCAAGCAGCTACCGCCAAAGGTCGAGCCGTGGTCGCCCGGCTTAAACACGTCGGCGATCTCCTTCTTTGCCACCACGGCGCCCATGGGAACGCCGTCGGCGATGCCCTTGGCAAGGCTCATAATGTCGGGCTCCACGCCATAGGTCTGGAACGCAAACGGCTTGCCGGAGCGGAAGATGCCGCACTGGACCTCGTCGGCGATAAGCACGGCGCCCACTTCGTGTGCCAGGTCGCGCGCTGTCGCCATAAACTCCTCGGTCATGGGGTGTACACCGCTCTCGCCCTGAATCGGCTCGAGCATCACAGCGCAAATCTCGCTTCCCAGCTGCTTAAAGATTGCACGCAGCTCATCGATATCGTTGGGCGTGCAGGCCACAAAGCCACCCGGCAGCGGGCGGAAGCTATCCTGTAGCCAATCCTGCATGGTGGCCGCAATGGTCTCGAGCGTACGGCCGTGGAAACCGCCGCGCATGCATACGATGGTGTTGCCGCCGTTACCAGCACGCTTGGCGTACAGACGCGCGAGCTTCATCGAGCCCTCGTTGGCCTCGGCGCCAGAGTTGGCAAAGAAGGTCTCCCAAACCTGCTCATCCGCAGCCGGGGCACCAAGTGCAGCTGCCGTGGTCTCATCGCCGGCGACAATGGCATCGGCAAGCACGCGCGCACCATCTACGTCGTCGTTAGCAAGCTTGGACAGCAGCGCCGCGACCTGTCCGCGCTGCTCAATGTAGAAGTAATTGGAGACATGCATGAGCTTTTTGGTCTGTGCCTCGAGCGCCGAGAGCACAGCCAGGTTGCCATGACCTAGGCTGCACACGCCGATGCCGGCAAGAAAGTCGAGGTACTCACGGCCATCGTCGCCGGTGAGCTTCATGCCGTGACCCTCGACAAACTCGACCGGAGAGCGGCCAAAGGTATGCATAACGTAATGGGATTCAAGCGATTGCTGAGCTGCAAGTGACATGGGATGCCTTTCGTTGGGCGCCAGACGGCGCGGGGCTATGGGTGCAGGAATGGGGCGGCTGCGGGTCAGCTAGACCGTCTGAAGCTTCTCGACCTCGTCAAGGTTCTCGGTCAGACGCGCAGCAAACGTCGAAAGCGGATGCGGATGCGTATCGAACTCGTAAGCCGTCTCGGTGGAATGGATCACGGTGCCGACGCCGGCATCGGTCAGCAGCTCCAGGAGCAGCGAATGCGGCGTAGTACCGTTAATGATGTGGGCACGAAATACGCCGCCGGTAAGCGCATCGACGGCCGCACGCAGCTTGGGAATCATGCCCTTATCGACCTCGCCGCCGTAGAGCATTTCGTTAACCTCGTCGAGCGTTAGGTTGGAGATAAGCGAGTCCTTGTCGCTAAAGTCCTTGTACAGGCCATCGACATCGGTCAAAAAGATCGCCTTATGCGCGTGGAGCGCCGCGGCAACGGCACCGGCGGCGGTGTCGGCGTTGATGTTGAAGAAACCGCCGTCCTCCCCCGCCGCGACGGTAGCGATGACGGGGATGTACTCGCTATCGAGTAAGCGCTCGATATAGTCGGTGTTGACGTGCGTCACTTTGCCCACGCGACCGAGCTCGGGGTCGAGCGGCTCGGCGATGAGCGTGCCGGCATCGCTGCCCGACACGCCCACGGCCAGGTTGCCGTGGTGGTTGATGGCAGCAACCAGCTCCTGGTTAACCTTGCCGCCCAGCACCTCGCGCACGATATCCATAGTCGCCGGCGTGGTCACGCGCTGGCCGTTCTTAAACTCGACGGGAATATCGTAATGGCTCAGCGCCTCGTTGATAGCCTTGCCGCCGCCGTGCACGATGACGGGGCGCATACCGATGATCTTGAGCAAAACGATGTCGCTCATCACGTCGCGGCGCAGCTGCTCATCAACCATGGCGGCTCCGCCATATTTGATAACAACCGTCTTGCCGGTCAGGTTCTTAATCCACGGCAGCGCTTCGAACAGCAGCTGCGCGGTTGCTTCGTTGGATTCGCTCGAACGACAATCGCGTGCGAATTTCATAATCTGCCTCGTCTTTCGTATCGTTATCGCGCCGTGCTCCGCTGTCCGCAATCGCGGCAAGATGCGCAGCGTGCCCGGAATCTAGGAACGGTAGTCGCCGTTGATGGAGATGTACTCATGCGTGAGGTCGCAGGTCCACACAGTCGTTGCCGCGTCGCCTGCGCCCAGGTCGGCCGAGATCACGATCTCGGGCGCCTCGAAACGTCGTAGAGCCTCGTCCTCGTCAAAGGGAACAGTCAGACCGTCGTGACAGACAGGCATGCCCATCATGTCGATGGAAACGTCTTCCTGATTAAACTTCACGCCGCACTTGCCAAGCGCCATAGCAACACGGCCCCAGTTGCAGTCGTGGCCGGCGATGCAGGTCTTAACGAGCGGCGAGTTGGCGACAGCACGAGCGGCGATATCGGCCTCCTCGTCGTTCGCGGCGCCGGTAACGTTAACCGTCACGAGCTTGGACGCGCCCTCGCCATCTGCGGCGATGTTGCGCGCCAGGCTCTCGCACACCTCGTGCACGGCAAATGCCAACTCGTCGAAGGCATCGGAGCCCTCGACGATAGGCTCGGCATCTGCGGCAGCGGCGCCGGAGGCAAGCATGATGCAGGTGTCGTTAGTCGAAGTATCGGAGTCGACCGTTACCTTGTTGAAGGTCTGCTTGACGGTCGAGAGCAGCAGAGAGTGGAGCGCCGCCGGCTCGACGGGGGCATCGGTAGTGATGACCGCGATCATGGTTGCCATGTTGGGCATGATCATGCCCGAGCCCTTGCACATACCGCCCACCGTATAAGCGTTGCCTGCATGGCCAGCAGCCTCACTGCGGTAGCGAACGGCATACTCCTTGGAATGGGTATCGGTCGTCATGATGGCGCGGGCGGCATCGGCGCCACCATGAGCGGAGAGCGCCTCATAAGCTGCCGGAATCGCCGTCTCAAACGTGTCAATCGGCAGAATCTGACCAATTACGCCCGTGGAGGCGACCAGAATCTGCTGGGGCTCGCAGCCGATGACCTGCGATGCGATGCTGCACGTCTCGCGCGCGCATGCAAGGCCGGTCTCACCCGTGGCGGCGTTGGCATTGCCAGAGTTGACCGAAACGCCGGCGATGATACCGTAACCCTTGTCGGCACCGCCCAGGTTGGCACGGCTCACCTGCACGGGCGCCGCACAAAAGCGGTTAGTCGTAAACACGCCGGCCCCGGGACAGGGTTTATCGGGCACGACGAGCGCGTAATCCAGACGCTCGGGGTTCTTGCGGAACCCAGCGTGGATGCCCGCAGCTTTAAAACCAGCCGCAGCCGTAACGCCACCCTCGACGGCGCGAATCTTGATATCAAACAGCTCGGTATTCATCGTCTTTATGACTCCTTATGTCAAACAAAAAACGGACATCGGTTGGTGCGCCATGCCAGTCGTAATCATGAGACCAGCTTAAGAGTGGCGCCCCACTCGATGCCCGACTACCAAATCGTTAACAATCGAATGTGCTACACCGGGCACGCCACTGTGGGCAAGCCTCGTCGCTCGTCAAAGCCAAAGACGATATTGGCGCACTGGACTGCTTGGCCCGCAGCGCCCTTGCACAGATTGTCGATGGCGCCCGTCGCCACCAGCACGCCCGCACGCTTGTTGAGCGCGAGGCCAATCTGGGCGGCGTTGGTGCCGACGACCGAAGCCGTCTTGGGCTGCTGGCCGGCATCGAGTACTCGCACGAAGGTTCGACCGGCGTAGAACTGCTTGTAATGGTCGACAACGTCCTCAAGGGTCAAGGTATCGATAGCCTGCGGCGTAAGCGGCATCGTCACCGTAGAGAGCAGACCGCGCTTGAGCGGTGCCAGGTGCGGGGTAAAGACGACGCGATCGGTTAGGCCCAAGATCTGCTCGATTTCGGGCGTGTGACGATGCTTGCCCACGCCATAGGCCTCCAGGTTTTCGTCCGCGCTGCAAAAATGCGTACGGGCGTTGCAGGACTTACCGGCACCCGTCACGCCGCTGATAGCGTCAACGATCACGGGGCCACTCTGGGCAACCCAGCCGGCGCGCACGGCGGGCGCGGCGGCAAGGCTCGTTGCGGTAGGATAGCAACCGGCGCAGGCGACCAGCACGGGTTTGCCGTCGGCATGGTCGGATGCGGCGGTCTCCAAGTCCTGGCAAAACAG